>CANQLY010000020.1 GCA_947624795.1 uncultured Marinospirillum sp. | reverse complement strand
CGAGGTTTTGCAGTAGTAGCGGATGAAGTGCGTACCTTAGCGGGCCGTACTCAGCAATCAACCCAAGAAATTCAACAGATGATTGAACAGCTGCAAGCGGGCGCACAAAAAGCCATGCAGGCAATGCAAGCCAGTGAAAACAGAACAAATGAGGGTGTTGCCAAGGCAGCCAGTGCAGGTGATTCCTTAGGGTCTATTCACAGTTCGGTAAATACCATTACCGATATGAGTGCGCAAATTGCTAGTGCAGCCGAGCAGCAGTCGGCAGTTGCCGAAGAGATTAACCGCAATATTATTGAAATTGCTGATATTGCTGACCAAAATTCAACGGCATCTAACCAAACGGCTAGCGCTAGTGCTGAACTATCACGCTTATCGAACGAGCTTAAAAAAATGGTGGCTGTATTTAATACCTAGTTAATTTTTTAGACTCTACAATCTTGCAAATTCAATGCCTTAACTATACCCTTAGTACTTACTGTACCGAATGGTATTTTTAGGGGTTGAAGATGCAAAAAGTTAGACGTAGTAATAATTCGCGTGAAGCCATTTTAGATGCTGCTCAAAAGGTAGCTGTAGAAAAGGGTGCTGGAAAAGTTAGTTTAGATTCAGTCGCCAAAGAAGCCGGTTTAACCAAAGGTGGCGTGCTTTATAACTTCCCTAGTAAAGAAGCGCTAATTAGTGGCATGTTAGAACGCCTTATGAATACTTACACACCCAGAGTGGCTGAGCATTCTACTAAGTTAGAAGGTCAACCTAACCCTACCTTGCAGTCGCACTTTCATGTTACCCGTGAGCTTGAAGAATTAGACCATAATATTCCTATGGCAATTCTTGCCGCTGCAGCGCATAACCTAGAGTTATTACAGCCTTTAAGTGCAGAGATGCAAAGACGCTATACCACTATTTGTAATGAAGCAGGTAGCGCAGACGAAGCCGCACTTTTATGGGCAGCGGGTGAAGGTTTAATGTTAATGGATATCTTAGGTCTGCTTCCTTTTGATCACCAAAAAAAGAATCAATTACTCGAAACTTTAGAGTTAAAGGCTAAGGGAAATCTGTAATGAAAAAAATACTCGCTTCAGCCTTATTTATGTCTACTTTGGGTGCATTTGGTATCAGTGCAATTGAAGCAAGGGAACCTAGCAGTAGCGCTAAGGCTATTTCTAGTGTGCGTGTGGAAACTTTAGGTGAACTCGCACCTGCTATAAGTCGTCGGTTTGTGGGGCGGGTCGATGCAGTTAGCAATGTGAATTTATCTTTTCAGGTGGCCGGTCGTTTAATTAACTTGCCTATCCAACAAGGGCGCTTATTACCTAAAGGTAGCCTGCTAGCTGAACTAGATGTCAACGATTATAAGCTGGCTTTAGATCAGGCCAAAGTACGTTTAAAGCAAGCGCAAAGGGATGTTGACCGCAAACATTCTTTGTTAAAAAGCAACTCTGTACCTAAGGCTGTTGTAGATGAAGCTGAAGACCAGCTACGTTTAGCACAAATAGCCGTTGAAGCAGCCGAGCGCAATTTGTCTTATACGCGTTTAGAAGCGCCTTCCGATGTATTAATTAGTCGCCGCTTAGCAGACCGTTATAGCAACTTAGCTGCTGGAACACCCGTGGTAAGAGTACAAGATGTCACTGAGTTGCGAGCGCACATAAGTGTGCCGGAAGACTTGGTGCGCTTGGTCAGTAACCCCGATTTAATACAAGCAAAACTGCTGTTGCCTAATAATGAAAACGCTTTTATTCCCCTTGAATACCGTGAACATGCCACTGAACCCGACCCAGTGGTGCAAACCTATCAAGTTACCTTTGGTTTTGAACGCCCTAAAGAATTAAATTTATTACCGGGTATGACGGTGACAATAGTGGTCACCGCCGATTCTTTATTACACCCAACGGATCAGTTAGATGTGGCTTTGTCGGCTTTAAATACAGCGCCTGATGGCAGCTATTTTTTATGGGTTTTTGATCCGCAAGTAGGGCAGGTAAAAAAGCGCTCCGCTCAAGTAGGCCGTGTTAATGGCGATCGTATTGAACTCTTATCTGGCGCTAAAGCAGGTGAGCAGGTGATTACTTCCGGTGGTTCACATTTGCGTGAAGGCATGAAGGTTAAACCCTTCAGCCATTTCTAAGAGGTGCTTTAATGGATATTGCACGCCTTTCAATTCAGCGGCCAGTGAATACTTGGCTGTTAATTTTATTGTGTTTATTAGGTGGTATTTGGGCGCTGATGACCTTGGGTCGTTTAGAAGACCCAGCTTTTACTATTAAGCAGGCAGTAGTTATGACTGCCTACCCAGGCGCTACAGCTTTAGAAGTAGAAGAGGAAGTGACTGAAGTTATCGAGTCTGCTATTCAGCAATTACCTCAGTTAGATTTTATTGAATCCCGTTCTATGCCGGGGCTTTCAGAAATTACCGTAGAAATAAAACCCAGTTATAAAAGCCATGAAATTCCACAAATTTGGGATGAGCTACGCCGTAAGGTGAATGATGCACAAATCACCTTACCGCAAACGGCTTACCCTTCAAAAGTAGTTGATGATTTTGGCGATGTATTTGGCATTTTTTATGCGGTGACAGCGGAAGGCTTTAGCGATAGTGAAATACGGGACTTAGCACGATTTTTGCGCCGTGAGCTTTTAACCGTACCGGGTGTGGGCAAAGTTAGTACCGCTGGTGAACCTAAAGAAACGATTTATCTTGAAATTCCGCAAGAAAAACTAATCCGTCTTGGGCTGCCTATAGAGTTGGTTTTAAACACCTTGCAAACTGAAAACTCAGTAGAAGATGCCGGTAAAGTTAGAATTGCCGACCAACAAGTGCGTTTAGTGACTCGCCCGGGGTTAGGTACTTTATCGAGTTTAGAAGCGTTGCGTATTGGTCTGCCAGGTAGTACCGAGCAAATTAATCTACTTGATGTGGCTAAAGTAGAGCGCACTACAACAGAAAAGCCTAATCAGTTTATTCGTTTTAATGGTAAAAAAGCCTTTACGCTTGCTGTGGCAGGTGTGGCTGATACCAACATTGTTAAAGTCGGGCAGGCGGTTGATGCTCACCTAGCTAGTTTAGAAAGCCGTATTCCTTTAGGCGTGGAGCTAGAACCCATTTATCAGCAGCATAAAGTAGTTGATGAATCCATCGATAGCTTTATGTTGAACTTGGCGGTATCCGTTGCCATTGTTATTGGTGTTTTATGTATCTTTATGGGTTGGCGTGTAGGTGTGGTGGTGGGTATGACACTGCTGCTAACCGTCCTTGGTACTACTTTCTTTATGAAGGTTTTTCATATTGAAATGGAGCGGGTATCTTTAGGTGCGCTAATTATTGCTATGGGCATGTTGGTTGATAACGCCATAGTGGTTGCTGAAGGTATGCTAATTAATATGCAGCGGCGCATTAAAGCTATAGATGCCGCAAGTGATGCCGTTAAACGCACACAAATCCCATTATTTGGTGCCACGGTAATCGGCATTATGGCCTTTGCTGGCATTGCCTCATCGCCCGATGCTACTGGTGAGTTCTTATATTCCTTGTTTGTGGTTATAGGAATTTCGCTGTTACTTAGCTGGTTATTGGCGGTTACGGTTACACCTTTATTGGGTTATTACCTGTTTCGTACGAATGCTTCTGACAGTGAACAAGACCCTTACGCCGGTAAGTTGTATGGCTGGTATTTTCGCCTGCTTGATAAAGTCTTAGCTGCTCGCCGCACCACGCTAGTTATTTTAGTTGCTATCACCTTGGGTAGTTATGCTGGTTTTGGCTGGGTGAGTCAGGCTTTTTTCCCTATCGCAAATAACCCGATGTTTTATTTGAATTACCATTTACCGCAAGGCACTGATATTCGTGCTACGGCTAGGGATATTCAAGCCATAGAAGAAAAGGTTTTAGAAAAATCCGCAGTGGTGAGCGTGGCTAGTTTTATAGGCCAAGGCGCTAGTCGCTTTATGCTGACTTATAAGCCAGAACGCCTAGATTCTTCTTATGGGCAATTAATTATTCGAGTTACTGAACGGGACTTAATTGATGGCCTAGCCGAAGAATTGCGAGCTGAACTTAGCCAAGATTTTCCTAATGCAAAAGTGTATACCGAACGTTTAGTGTTTGGCCCGGGCAGTGGCGCTAAGTTGCAAGCTCGATTTTCTGGTGAAGATGCCCAAGTACTTAGAGATTTAGCTAACCAAGCGCTGACCATTATGGGTCAAGAACCTAAAGTGACAGATTTACGCCATAACTGGCGTGAACAAGAAGTGACTTTAGTGCCTAGTTTTAATGAAGAAAGGGCACGTTATGCGGGTATTAGCCGTAAAGATTTAGCCACCACCTTAAAGTTTTCTACCGAAGGGGTAAGGGCAGGCACTTACCGTGAAGGCATAGAACAACTGCCTATTGTCGCTCGCCCACCTGAAGCGGAACGCCTAGATGTTGGCCGTTTAAAAGACCGCCTAATTTGGAGTGGTGCAGACCGTGCTTATGTGCCCTTGGCGCAAGTGGTTGATCGTTTCGAGCTCTTGCCTGAAGAAGCGCAAATTCGTCGCCGTAATCGCTTAAGAACCTTAACCGTGGAAGCTGAACCTAGTACCTATGTAACCGCTGTTGAAGCCTTTGCATCGGTTAGAGATAAGGTAGAAGCCTTGCCTTTACCAGAAGGTTACAGCCTAGATTGGGGCGGTGAATTTGAAAGTTCGGGTAAAGCTAAAGCTGGGCTGGCTTCTCAGTTGCCACTAAGCTTTGTGATTATGCTGGTAGTTACTGTCTTGTTATTTGGACGTATAAGGCAGCCATTGGTGATTTGGCTAGTGGTGCCTATGGCGGCTACGGGTGTGATTATAGGTTTGTTAGTCACTGGCTTGCCCTTTAGCTTTACAGCCTTACTGGGCATGTTGAGTTTATCGGGCATGTTAATGAAGAATGCGATTGTTCTAGTCGATGAAATAGACCTGCAGATAGCTGAAAATAGCGATGCTATTGCTGCCTTAAAAAATGCCAGTGTTAGCCGTTTACGTCCGGTATTTTTAGCGGCAGGCACCACTATTTTAGGTATGCTGCCTTTATTAACGGATGCCTTCTTTTCTAGCATGGCGGTGACTATTATGGGTGGTCTGCTGTTTGCTACCCTGCTTACTTTAGTTGCTGTGCCCGTTTTGTATGCGAGTTTGATTTTAAAGAAGGTTTAAATCTAAAAAAATAGTATAAGTTTAAATTATGGTTAGGCAGGCAATATGAAGCAGGTACTGCCGCTGCCGTTGCTCCAGCTTTATCTCAAGCCTTTATGCACTGGGGTTTTTTAGCTTGGGCGGTATTAGGTTCGTTAACGGCTATTTTATTAGCTTATGCCCACTATGGTCAGGGCAAGCCTTTACAACCTCGCACCTTATTACACCCAGTATTTGGTGATTGGATTCTAACCAGCTGGTTAGGTGGTGTGGTTGATGCGCTGTGTGTTATTGCCATAGTGGCTGGTACGGTTGGCCCCATAGGTTTCTTAGCTACTCAAATGAGCTTTGGTCTGCAAGAGCTTTTTGGCGTGACTAATCGCTTTACTACTCAGTTCATTATTTTAATGTTGTTAGCGGTTGTTTATATTACTTCAGCTATGACAGGTATTCATAAAGGCATTCAAATGCTAAGCCGTTTTAATGTGTTTTTGGCTTTAGCAATAGGTGCGGTTATTTTTATCTTTGGCCCGACCCTGTTTTTAACCAATGTTTATTTGCAGTCCATGGGTGAATATTTAAGTTCATTTATGGCGATGGCAACCATGACCAGTGAAACTGCCCCTGATTGGTGGATGCAATGGTGGACAGTCTTCTTCTTTGCTTGGTTTATTGGTTATACACCACTAATGGCGATTTTTGTGGCACGTATCTCTCGTGGCCGCACTATTCGTGAAATGATTCTTGCGGTTGCAGTATTAGCACCTATCGCAACCACTATCTGGTTTACGCTCTTAGGTGGATCAGGTATTTATTATGAGCTAACCGGTGCGGTTAATTTATCTGAAACTTTGCAAAACTTTAATTTTGACCAAGCCACTATTGCAGTAGCCCAAGCTTTGCCCAGCGGTACTTTTATGGCGGCAGCTATTTTGTTGTTAACCACTATTTTTGTGGCAACCACGGGTGATTCTATGAGTTATGCCATTGCTGTGGTGAGTGCAGGTCACGACCACCCACACACTGCCATTCGTGCCTTTTGGGGTGTGGCTATGGCGGTTATGGCCGGTGTGTTGCTGTATATGGGTGCTGGACAAATAGGTGTGCTGCAACAGTTTATAGTGCTTAGCGCTATTCCTGTTTCATTGGTTATCTTACCTTCGCTTTGGGCAGGTCCACAGGCCGCTTTTGCAATGGCAAGAGAGCAGAATATTATTAAATAAAATTTGCGAACGGTTATTTTTGCAGCGCAAATAAAAAAGCTTCAAGGCGAGTTAGCTACCTTGAAGCTTTTTTTATGTCAGTTAATAGCTTGGTTAATAGTCAAGCCGTTTTAATCAAAGCAAAGCCTTGTTGCCAATTAATGGGGCGTGGCTGGTGTTCTGTATTACTAGCAAATAATTGGCCCGCCTGAGGATGAGCGTAGCAAGTATTGCCTCTTTGTGGTTGCCAAAGGTTGTATTCTGAATGACTAATCGTAATGTCCCATAAATCTTGGCTTTGCCAACCTAGCGGTTCTAATTCAACGCGCACTTCAGCACCAATTAAGCTCACTGCTTTAATTTTTAGCGGCAGGTGGGCTATTGCTGAAGGTTGGTTACTCAGACTAAGTTCATGGGAACGCAAGTAAAGCTGTCCGGCTTCTGCTTTATGCCCGTCAGGAAACGCCACCCAAGCCTTGCCTTGCTCTAGGCGATTGCTTTTTAAAGAAGCCGCTTCGCCTTCAAACACATTCACGCCACCTAAAAAGTCATACACAAAACGACTGGCTGGTTGCTGGTATAAATCTTGCGGTGTGGCTTCTTGTTCTATTTGCCCTTGGCTCATGACTACCACTCGGTCAGAAACCTCTAAGGCTTCTTCTTGGTCGTGGGTAACAAACACGCTAGTAAAACCTAGTTCATCATGCAGGTTACGCAGCCAACGGCGTAGCTCTTTGCGTACTTTGGCATCTAGCGCACCAAAGGGCTCATCAAGCAGTAGCACACGCGGTTGCATGGCTAGTGCACGCGCTAAAGCAATGCGCTGTTTTTGACCACCCGAAAGCTGGGCAGGGTAGCGGTTGGCTAAATGGCTCAGCTGAACTTTATCTAGCAATTCTGCGACCTGCTGTTTAATGGTTGCTTTAGTCGGGCGCTGCTTTTTAGGCAAAACATCTAAACCAAAAGCAATGTTTTCGGCGACTGTCATGTGGCGAAATAAAGCATAGTGCTGAAATACAAAACCTACTTTACGGTCTCTAACGTGTAGGTTAGTGACGTCTTTGCCGCTAAATAAAATTTGCCCTTGGTCGGCAGTTTCTAAGCCGGCAATAATACGCAGCAGGGTGGTTTTACCAGAACCAGAAGGCCCTAATAAGCCCACTAGCTCACCTTCGTTAATGGTTAAATCTAGCGGTTTAAGGGCTTGAAAATCACCAAACTGCTTACTAATCTGTTTAATCTGAATGCTCATAGAGTTTCACCTAAAACTAGCTGGCGCTTTGTTGTTGCCGCCATTCTAAAAAAGTTTTTACGACCAAGGTTAATAAGGCCAAAGCTGCTAATAAGGTGGCGCTAGTAAAAGCACCCACTAGGTTATAGTCCTGATACAGCAGCTCGACATGCAGCGGCAGGGTATTAGTTTCACCACGAATGTTGCCCGAAACCACGGACACTGCACCAAACTCGCCTACCGCCCGGGCATTGGTTAGAACCACGCCATAGAGCAGCGCCCATTTAATATTAGGAAGCGTCACACGGCGAAACATTTGCCAACCACTAGCACCTAAACTAAGCGCCGCTTCTTCTTCAGAACTGCCTTGTTGTTGCATTAAAGGAATCAGTTCACGCGCCACAAAAGGGCAGGTAATAAATACGGTCACCATGACTATGCCCGGCCAAGCAAACATCAGCTGTAGGTCGTTTTCCATTAACCAGCCACCCACCCAACCATTGCTGCCATAAAGCAAAAGGTACATAAGGCCAGCAACCACCGGCGAAACCGCAAAAGGAATATCAATCAGTGTCATCAAAATGCGCCGACCCGGAAATTCAAAACGGGTCACTAGCCAAGCCAAAAACACCCCAAACACTAAGTTTAAGGGCACAGTCAAAGCCGCTACTAAAAGCGTTAAGCCTATGGCATGGAGCGTGTATTTATCGCTAAGGTTGACCCAGAAAATATTTAAGCCAGCACTTAAAGCCTGAGCAAAAATTGCGATTAAAGGCAAAACTAATAAACTACCCACCAGCAAAAAAGCCAAGCCAATCAATAAACGCCTTAACCAAGGTTGGTCGCCAATGCGTTGTTGATGGCTAACTTTAGAAAGACTAGTTTTATGGTTACTCATTATTGACTGCCTTTTAGCCGTTTAAGGTAGCGGGTTTGCCAAATATTCACTGCAAACAACAAAACTAAAGAAGCCATTAAAATAACCGAAGCGATGGCACTGGCAGCGGCATAATCAAACTCTTGTAAGCGAACAAAAATCATCAAGCTGGTCACTTCACTTAAATAGGGCATATTGCCAGCAATAAAAATAACTGCGCCAAACTCGCCAAGGCTACGAATAAAAGACAGCACCACGCCCATTACTAACGCAGGCCAAAGGGCTGGAAAAATCACCCGTCTAAACACTGTCCAATCCTTAGCACCTAAGCTAAGCGCAGCTTCTTCATCGCCTGAATTTAAGTCTTCCATCACTGGCTGAACATTACGCACTACAAACGGCAGGCTGGTAAAAAGCATGGCAATTAAAATGCCCAACGGCGTATAAGCGACTTGAATGCCCAGCTTAGCCAAACCTTGGCCGTACCAACCTTGTGCAGAAAATAAGGTAGCTAGGGTAATACCAGCCACCGCGGTAGGCAGTGCAAAGGGTAAATCGACTAGCGCATCTATTAAGCGTTTACCGGGGAAGGTGTAACGCACTAAAATCCAAGCTAGCAATAACCCCACCACACCATTTAGCAAGGAAGCACCTAAAGCCATCAGAAGGGTCACTTGGTAAGAAGCCATAACCCTTGGGTCGGTGACCACTGCCCAATAATCTGCCCAGTTCATGCCCGCTGCTTCAATTAGCAGGCCGCTTAAAGGTAAAAGTAATACCAAGCTAATAAAAAGCAGTGAGATGCCAAGGCTTAAAGCAAAGCCCGGCAGCACGTGTCTGCCGGTAACTTTGAAACTTTTGCTTACTAGAACTTTAGAAGTAAGATTTTTAGGAAGCAGGCTAGCAGGTGTCATGGTGTTATCTACGCTGCAACTGGTCTAATTTACCGCCACTGGCAAAGTGAACTTGCATGGCGTTTTTCCAATTGCCAGCAATTTCTTCAATGGTCAGTAGCTTTAAGTCAGGGAAGTTAGCCGCAGTTTCAGCTTTAACCACTGGGTCGTGGACACGGTAGTTAAAGCTGGCTAACAAGCGCTGGCTGTCTTCTGTATAAAGGTGTTCTAAATAAGCAGTGGCTAGTTCAAAATTGCCATTACGCTTGGCCGGTTTTTCGACCACTGCAACGGGGAACTCAGCTAAGAAGCTGCTGGAAGGCACAATGATTTGAAACTCTTGATCTGGGAAGGCTTTAATAACGCCTTGAATTTCTGATTCAAAGGTTAGTAGTGCATCGCCAATACCACGTTCTACAAAAGTGTTGGTTGCGCCACGGCCACCGGTATCAAATACAGCAACGCGGCCTAGAAACTTGCGTAAAAACTTATCTACCTTGGCTTCATCTTTATTAAACTTTAATTGTGCATAACCCAAGGCTGCTAAATAGCTGTAACGGCCATTACCTGAAGTTTTAGGGTTAGGAAGCACTAGATCAACGTCATCACGGGTTAGGTCGTCCCAGTCTTTAATATTTTTGGGATTATCTTTGCGAACTAAAAACGCCATGGTGGAATAATAGGGTGAGCTGGCATTAGGCAGCTTCTGACGCCAGTCTTTAGGTAAAAGGTTGCCTCTTTCGTGCAGAATATCCACATCGGTGACTTGGTTGTAAGTCACTACATCAGCACGTAAGCCTTGAATAATCGCTTGGGCTTGGCGTGAAGAACCTGCGTGAGATTGTTTGATTTCAACTTTTTGACCCGTTTTTTCTTGCCAATGGTCATTAAAATGTTCGTTGTAGCTGGCAAACAATTCACGCGCAACATCGTAAGAAGAGTTTAATAAACTGGGATTATCTGCAATTGCAGCTGGGCTACCAAGAATTAAAGTCAAGCTGGTTGCTAGTAATGTTTTAGTTAAATAGTTAAGTTTTAAAGCCACGTTTTTTTCCTCTAAAAAAGTATTTTCTAAGCAGGGTGCTAAGCAGTGCGATTAGATTAATACTCATTAGTTGTTATAACAATGATTCTGCTTATAATATTTTAGACTATGCAAAAAACTTAAAACTAAAATAGTGGTGAACTAAGGTAGAAAAAAAAGGCTAAAAACAGTATATTTCATGATTAATTAGAATCTACTAAACCTTAATGGACTTAAAATGGCTGCTTTTATATTGCTTGGTGTAGTGGTTGTATTAGCGTTTGTAACGATTTTTCTTGTGCATCACCGTAAAGTAAAAGAAGAAAAACGCATTCAAACAGAACGAAAAATTCAAGACATTCAAACGCAAGCTAAACGCATTGAACCCTTGTTAACTAGAATACGACCCCATTTATTGCCCTACGATTTACGAGCCGCTTTGGCTGATCGTTGGATGACGCTTTTACAAACTCAGCAAAGTTTAGGTGATACAAGTGATGAGTTTTTATACCTCTTAAGAAATGCGGAGCGAGTAGTTTCAGAGGTTAAATCTAACCCTAACCCGAATCCTGAACCCATTGAAGACCATAAAAAAGGCCAAGAGGCCATGAATCTTCTTAAAAATGTGCAATTCTTAATTATGAAAGAATACCGAGAAAAGCGCTTAAGCGAATCAAAGGGTAAAGAGTTTTTAACCAGCATTCGTTACGCTGCAACGCAGGTTATTATTGAAATGAATAAGGCCATTGCAGAAGTTAAGATAAAAGAAAGCAAATACCGTGCAGCACTTGTTAATTACCAAAGTATTATTACTGAATTAAAAAAATACCGTGGTACCGACCAGCAGCACTTTAGTAGTGTTTATAATGACGTGCGTGCCAAGATGGAGCAGCTTAAAGTTCAAGCCAAACAAGAGCTAGCCGCCACGCCTAACCTGCTAGCTGAAGGAATGGAAGCCTTAGAGAAAGAAGAGGCGGATGTATCTGGTTTTCAGTCAGACATGCAGCGAGCAGTGATGGCAAGCCAAGCAAGGGCACGTAGCCAACAGGGTTAAAGTAAGAATTGAAGTAGTTCTAAAACAGGACTCAATAGTTTACCGTAATGAAAAAAAACCTAGCCAAAGCTAGGTTTTTTGTTTTGCTTAATGCTTATTTATCCAGTTTTACATAGCGCAGGCGATTAGCATTAGTCACCACGGTTACCGATGACAAGGCCATAGCGGCGGCGGCGTAGGTAGGGCTTAATAACCAGCCTGTGAGTGGGTAAAGCACTCCAGCGGCCAGCGGAATGCCTAAGGAGTTATAGATAAACGCACCAAACAAATTTTGCCAGATATTGCGCACCGTAGCACGTGAAATCAACATGGCATCGGCCACCCCATGCAACGAACCCCGCATTAGGGTTAAGTCGGCACTTTCTATCGCAATGTCTGTGCCTGTGCCTATCGCAAAACCTACATGGGCTTGAGCTAGTGCTGGCGCGTCATTAATACCATCGCCCACCATGCCCACTTTTAAGCCTTTGGCTTGTAATTCTTTTACCTTGTCAGCTTTTTCGTCGGGTTTTACTTCCGCAAACACTTCTGTAATTCCGACTTGCTTAGCAACTGCCTGTGCGGTTCTTGGGCTGTCGCCGGTTAGCATCACTACCTGCACGCCTGCTTTTAATAGGCGTTGAATCGCAGCGGCGGAATCGTCTTTAATCGGGTCAGCAATACCCACCAAAGCAGCCAGTTGGCCATCCACGATTAGATGCACACAGGTTTGGCCTTGGTCTGCCATGCTTGCCGCTTCTTCAACTGCCGCATCGCTTAGGCTAATGCCTTCTGCTTCCAATAATGAACGGTTGCCTACTAACCAAGTTTGGTCGTTAATTTTACCTTTTAAGCCCAAGCCAGCCAGCGTTTCTGGTGTGCTAGTTTTAGGGATTTCTAAACCCTGCTCTTTAGCGGCAGCAACGATAGCAGCGCCTAAGGGGTGTTCTGAGGCTTGTTCCAAGGAGGCTAGGTTAGCGAGGAGTTCATCTTTAGACAGGCTGTTAGCGCCTTCTAGGTAAGCCGTTTGCAAGGCAAAGTTGACCATCTTGGGTTTGCCTTGGGTGATGGTGCCGGTTTTATCTAAAATAATCGTATTTAGCTTAGAGGCTTCTTGCAGTGCATCGCCTTTACGAATCAGCACGCCTTTGCCTGCAGCACGACCCACCCCTACCATTATCGACATGGGCGTGGCTAAACCTAAGGCACAGGGGCAAGCAATCACTAACACAGCCATGGCTGAAATCAGCATATAAGCCGATTGTGGTTCTGGACCGACTAACCACCAAACAAAAGCAGTGATAATAGAAATTAGAATAACCACGGGTACAAACACGGCACTGATTTGGTCAACTAGGCGACCAATGGCAGGTTTGGAGCCTTGGGCTTGGCGTACTTGGTTAATAATTTGTGCTAAAGACGTCTCTTCACCCACTTTACGCACGCGCATTTTAATACTGCCACCTTGGTTAACCGTTCCGGCAGATAGCCAATCTTTCTTGCTTTTGCTAACCGGGATAGGTTCGCCGGTTAACATGGATTCATCGACTTGGGTTTCGCCTTCAGCAACGATGCCATCGACAGGAATACGCTCGCCCGGGCGCACTCTTAATAAATCACTGGCTTGAATAGAAGCCAAACGCATTTCTTTTTCTTCACCATCAGGGGTGATAAGCGTTGCGGTGTCAGGCTGGAGTTGCATTAACTGACGTATGGCTTGCGAGGCATTGCCACGGGCACGGGTTTCTAAAGCTTGGCCTAAGTTCACTAAACCGATAATAAATACGGCGGCTTCATAATAAACATGCCGACCTTCAGGCGGTACAATCTCTGGCCAAAGCACCATCAGGGTGGAATAGAGCCAAGCGGCACCCGTACCTAGGGCTATTAAGCTATCCATATTGGCGCGACGATTTTTTAAAGAAACCCAAGCGCCTTGGTAAAAATGACCACCGGAATAAACCATAGTGGCTAGGGTGGCTAAACCGATGAGCCCCCAAAGCAGACGGGCATCTTCCAACATGGGTAAATGGCCGGTCATCATAAATAGCATTTGCGGCGCACCCACCGCCAAAGCAACCCAAGTTTTTATCCAAACTTTTTTAAGGGCAGCGCTTTCTTCGGCTTGGCGTTCGGTATCGCCATAATCAGCACTCATGGGTGTCGCACCAAAACCAGCAGCTTGAACGGCTTTGATTAAATCTTGAGGATCGGCACTGCCGGTAATTTCGGCACTACGGTCAGGCAAGTTAACGGAAACTTGGTCAACGCCACTCACGCCTTTTAGTGCTTTATCAACACTGGCAACGCAAGCGCCACAGGTCATGCCCCTAAGGGCTAGGCGAAGGGGTTTGGACATAATGACCTCTTATTCTTCTGCCTCAAAGCCTAGTCCTTCGATAATTTCGATGGCTTGGTCGGCAGTTAGGTTGCCAGTAATGCTGGCAGTGTCTTGGCTTATTTCAACGCTTTCTACGGCTTCGTTCATCATCAAGGCTTCAGTCACCTTGTTTACACAGCCGTTGCAGGTTAATCCCATTAATTTAAGTTCTAACGTAGGCATTGTTTTGCTCCAAATATAAGTAGGGGTTAGGTCATTAGTTTAGGTTGCTAGTTAGGCTTCAGCACCGTGCAGTGCTTTTCTTCCTAGAGGGTCATAGGGTAGTTTATGCAAAATCATTTTAATAGTGCATTCTGGATTAACAAAAAAAGAGCCATTATCGTCTAACGCTTTTTGATTAATCACCGCTAAGGCTTCAAGTTCACCACGGCGATCTGCTGCGAGTTGAATGATTTCACCCTGTTGCTTGCCCTCTGCATCATAGACACCTGCTGGCAAAGCGAGTTCACCCGTAGTTAAGTGGGCACGGTGTAGGCGTTTTTTAACTTGGCCACGAAATTGCGCCCTAGCAACAATTTCTTGGCCTATATAACAGCCCTTTTTAAAGCTAACCGCACCGGTGGCTTGGTAGTTCAGCATTTGCGGTAAAAACTGATCAGTAAGCTTTGCATCTACCTGAGCACGGCCCATTTTAATGTCTAACAAATGCCAGCAATCTGTGGCTACTTGATTGGTTAAGCCTTGCAGCTTGGTTAGCGTTGCTGCGGAGCTTTCAACATCACGCCTTAACAAAATTAAAGCCCGTGGCTGAGGCCCAGGTAAATTAAGCACTAAACCTTGTTCAGTGATTGCCTGCTGGTATTCATGTTTTGGCCAAGCGCCAATTAAGCTGCTGGTTAGCGCAGGCACTTCTTTACCAGAAAGCCCAATGATTTGATAATCGCTGGTGGTTTCTTTTAGCTGGGTTTTAAAGAAAGGCTGGTATTTAGCTAGGTGGGTTTGCACTGCTTCTAGGCTGCTGGCTGGCAGAATCAGTGCTAAGTGATCGCTAGCCAAAGCGATAATTTCAAAGCTACTTACCACACGGCCTTTTAAATTACAAAGTAGCCCAGGCAGTGCTTGTTCGGTATTAACTAGGCGAAGATCAGCAGTTACTTGACCTTGCAGGAGCTTGTCTGGCTGGCCACCCTGCAATTCTAGGACGGCTAGATGGTCTAGAGAAGTTAAGAATACATTGGACATGGGTAGGTACCTTAAGTTTATTGCATTGCAACAATGTGATTGATCTAGATCATTAATGCAAGCGAACCCAAGCCGTTTAGCAATAAAAAACCCGCCGCTGCTAGGCAGGGCGGGTTGGTAAAAACTTTTAGTTATATTTTAGTTATGAATTATAACTTCAAGCTTTCTTGTCTTGCTTAGGGCTAATTATGACTCTTGAACAACAGGAATCACTGAAGAAGCCGCTTTTTGGTATTCATCCATCTGATCAAAGTTCAGGTAGCGGTAAACATCGCTAGCCATCGTATTGATCTTGTCTGCGTAAACTAGGTATTCAGCAGTGGTTGGCAGCTTGCCTAGAATAGAGGCAACCGCTGCTAGTTCTGCAGACGCTAGGAATACGTCCGCACCATCACCTAAGCGGTTAGGGAAGTTACGGGTCGACGTAGATACCGCAGTCGACTTGGCTGCAATGCGTGCTTGGTTACCCATGCACAAAGAACAACCTGGCATTTCCATACGTGCACCGGCACGGCCAAAGATACCGTAGTAGCCTTCTTCGGTTAACTGGTGCTGGTCCATTTTGGTGGGTGGTGCTAACCATAAACGGGTAGGTAAAGAGCCTTTATGCTGCTCTAGTAACTTACCCGCGGCACGGAAGTGACCTATGTTGGTCATGCAAGAACCGATGAAAACTTCATCAATCTTGGTGCCAGCAACGTCAGATAGTTTACGTGCATCATCAGGATCGTTTGGCGCACAAAGAATAGGCTCTTTGATTTCGTTTAGATCAATTTCAATGATGTGTGCGTATTCTGCATCTTTGTCAGCACGCATTAGCTGTGGGTTGGCTAGCCAATCTTCCATCGCTTTAGCACGACGCTCAATGGTACGTTCGTCGCCGTAACCATTAGCAATCATCCAGCGTAGTAGCGTGATGTTAGATTTTAGGTATTCAGCAACTGATTCTTCAGACAGGGTAATAGTACAACCCGCAGCAGAACGCTCAGCAGACGCATCAGATAGTTCAAACGCTTGCTCAGCAGTTAGGTGCTCAAGGCCTTCAATTTCTAGTACACGACCAGAGAAAGCATTTTTCTTACCTTTTTTCTCAACAGTCAAAAGACCGTCTTGAATGGCTTGGTAAGGAATCGCATGCACTAGGTCACGTAGCGTGATGCCTGGCTGCATTTCACCTTTAAAGCGTACTAATACTGATTCAGGCATATCCAAAGGCATAACACCGGTGGCTGCTGCAAAAGCAACTAAACCAGAACCGGCTGGGAAAGAAATACCTAGCGGGAAACGCGTGTGCGAGTCACCACCAGTACCCACTGTGTCAGGCAGTAGCATACGGTTCAACCAAGAGTGGATGATACCGTCGCCAGGACGTAGCGATACACCGCCACGGTTCATAATGAAGTCTGGCAAAGTGTGGTGAGTAACTACGTCAACAGGCTTAGGGTAAGCCGCTGTGTGACAGAAAGACTGCATGACTAGGTCAGCAGAGAAACCAAGGCAAGCCAAGTCTTTTAGCTCATCACGGGTCATAGGACCAGTGGTATCTTGAGAGCCAACGGTAGTCATCTTAGGTTCGCAGTAAGTACCCGGACGAACGCCTTCAACGCCACAAGCTTTACCAACCATCTTCTGCGCTAGGGTGTAACCTTTACCCGTATCTTCAGGCTGATCAGGCTTTTTGAAGGTATCGCAAGGACCAAGACCGAGTTCAGCACGGGCTTTTTCAGTTAGGCCACGACCGATAATTAAAGGAATACGGCCGCCAGCACGTACTTCATCAAGAAGAACTTGAGTTTTTAGTTCAAAAGTAGAAAGAACTTCATCAGTACCTTGCTTGCAAACTTTGCCTTCATAAGGATAAACGTCAATTACGTCACCCATATTTAGGTTTTCTACATTCATTTCGATGGGCAGAGCACCGGCATCTTCCATGGTGTTGTAAAAAATAGGTGCAATGTTGTTACCAAAGCAGAAACCGCCCGCACGCTTGTTAGGTACGTTAGGAATATCGTCACCGAAGAACCAAAGTACAGAGTTAGTAGCGGACTTACGTGAAGAGCCCGTACCAACAACATCACCCACGTAAACTACTGGGTAGCCTTTGGCTTTAACTTCTTCAATTTGCTTAAGTGGACCAGTAACACCAGGTTCTACTGGCTCGATACCATCGCGCGCCATTTTAAGCATGGCATTAGCGTGAACTGGAATATCAGGACGTGACCAAGCATCAGGCGCTGGCGATAGGTCATCCGTGTTGGTTTCACCTGGCACTTTAAATACAGTTAGGGTGATTTTTTCAGCTAATGCAGGCTTGTTAGTAAACCATTCTGCATCGGCCCAAGACTGAATAACTTCCTTAGCGTTGGCATTGCCTTCTTTGGCTTTGTCAGCAACGTCGTGGAAAGCATCAAACATAAGCAGTGTAGATTTAAGCTGAGTTGCAGCTAAAGTGCTTAAGTTATCATTGTCTAGCAATTCAACTAGAGTGACTATGTTGTAACCGCCTTGCATAGTGCCAAGCAGTTCAACAGCAAGTTCAGCGCTAATTAGCGGTGAAGAGCTTTCGCCTTTAGCGATAGCTGCTAAGAAGCCAGCTTTTACATAAGCTGCTTCATCAACACCGGGTGGCACACGGTTGGTAATTAGGTCAACAAGAAATGCTTCTTCGCCTGCTGGTGGGTTCTTTAGCAGGTCAACCAAAGCTGCGGTTTGGTCTGCATTAAGGGGTGTAGGTGGTACGCCTTCTGCGGCGCGTTCTTCAACATGTTTGCGATAAGCTTCTAACACGATTTTATACCCTCATCATTGTTGGCGATTCGATCAACTGCAAAAAAATTTAATCTAGGCAAACGGATCAGGCTTTAACGCCTTTACTCGCTGCTTTTTATATAGGCGGCTGTATTGTAGTTTAAAGTGTCGACAAAGTTAAGTTGACTCACACGAAGAAAACTTCAACTTTGGTCGTTGATGCTAAGCTATAAAAGTCTTTAAATGAACAATCTCACTGATTTGTTAGCTTAATTCAGTTACAATTCAGCGCATTTAATTTAGCTAATTTTGGAGTAATTCATGGATAAGCAACTTTTGGCTTTGCTGGTTTGTCCTGTATCCCATGCACCCTTGCAGTATAACAAAGAAACCCAAGAGCTGATTTGTCGGCCTAGCGGCTTAGCTTACCCTATTCGCGATGGCTTGCCTGTTATGCTAGAAACAGAAGCAAGGCCACTGACAACGGATGAGAAACTAGAAAAAAAATGAGTTTCATTGCCATTATTCCTGCACGCTTTGCTTCTTTGCGCCTGCCAGGAAAGCCTTTGCTAGATTTAGCAGGCAAACCCATGGTGCAGCACGTTTGGGAAAAAACCTGCTTAAGTGCTGCCCAAAGGGTTGTAATCGCCACCGATGACCAACGCATTGCTGATGTGGCGAGGGCTTTTGGCGCTGAAGTGTGCATGACCTCAGCCGATCACCCCAGCGGCACCGACCGTTTGCAAGAAGTGGCCAGTAAACTTGGCCTTGCTAAAACAGCGCAGGTAGTGAATGTGCAGGGCGATGAGCCCATGATCCCACCTGAGCTAATTAACCAAGTTGCCGCTAACCTAGCCAATAATCCTCAAGCCAGCATGGCCACCTTAAGTGAACAAATTACCGAGGTGGATGCTGTTTTTAATCCTAATAACGTAAAAGTGGTGACGGATAAAAATGGTTTAGCGCTGTATTTCAGTCGCAGCCCGCAGCCTTGGGCAAGGGATTACTTCTTGCCGACCGAAGCGGGTAATTTCCAGCCTAAACATTTGCCAGAAAACATTAACTTTCAGCGTCATATTGGCATTTATGCCTACCGTGTTAGTTTTTTAGATGAATACGTCACTTGGCAGCCAGCACCCTTAGAGCAGGCCGAGCAGTTAGAGCAATTACGAGCGCTATGGAATGGCCATAAAATTCATGTTGCGCCCGCTTGTAAGCAACACCCGCAGGGTATTGATACACCCGAAGATTACCAGCGCCTTCAGGCTTTGCTGGCTAAATTAGCTTAAGTAATGAGTAAAGAATGATTAAGGTGTTATTTGTTTGTTTAGGTAATATTTGCCGCTCCCCAACGGCTGAAGGCATTTTTACTACTCTAGTAGAAGCCGCCGATTTACAAGATAAAATTCAGATAGATTCAGCCGGAACTAGCGCCGC
This sequence comes from uncultured Marinospirillum sp., assembly GCA_947624795.1. Taxonomy (GTDB): domain Bacteria; phylum Pseudomonadota; class Gammaproteobacteria; order Pseudomonadales; family Halomonadaceae; genus Marinospirillum. Next base: position 3,286 of record CANQLY010000020.1, on the reverse strand, counting down.
GCATGTGGGTAAAGCACCCGATGAGCGTACTCAAAAAATTGGTTTAGATAGAGGCTACGATTTATCGGCCTTGCGTGCTCGCCAATTTGTTGCTGAAGACCTAGACACCTTCGATTATGTGCTGGTGATGGATAAGCAAAACCAAGTTGATGTTGAAGATTTAGTTACTGAGCTAGAGCAGCTGGATAAAATTAAACTATTACTTAGCTTTAATCCTTCGACTATTAAAGAAGTCCCCGACCCCTATTACGGTGGCGAAACAGGATTTCATCAGGTCGTTGATTTAGTGGAATCTGCCTGCAAGCGCTTACTGATTCAAATACGCAAAACACACGGCCTATAAACAAATGCTTGTTAAAGTTGCTAATGCCCCGCTAGACCAGCTGAATACTTTAGGCTTTGCTGCTAAGGCAAGCTGGTTAGTTAAAGCTGAACAAGCTAACGAACTTCCTGAAATTTTTGACTTTGCACTTAGCCAACAACTGCCAGTTTTTCCTTTAGGCGGTGGTAGCAATGTTATTTTTCAGGGCGATTTAAAGGCGGTGGTGCTGCAACAACAAGCCCAAGTTTTAAGCTGGCCTGAAATTGAGCCAGATGAATTAATCTTAAGTGTACCCGCCGGCTATTCTTGGCAACAGCTAGTTTTAGATACCACCAGCAAAGGTTATTTTGGTTTAGAAAACCTAGCCCTTATACCTGGGCAAGCTGGCGCTGCACCCATTCAAAACATTGGTGCTTATGGCGTAGAGCTAGCCGATAGCTTGCAAGCAGTCGAAGGTTATTGGTTGCCGTCATCAAGGCAAAACAAGCCAGCAAGGTTTGATGTAATTGACGCTAAAGACTGCGCTTTAGGTTATAGAGACAGCCGCTTTAAGCATGACTGGAAAGGCCGCTTTATAATTACTGCCTTACAGTTACAACTTTCTAAACAAGCAGAACCCCGTTTAGGCTATGCCGATTTAAAAGCACGTTTAGCGATTAAACAACAACAGCCAGAAGCCACAAACCTGCCATTACCCCAGTTAATTGCCCAAGTCGTCACTGAACTGCGCCGCTCTAAACTCCCCGACCCAGCCAAACTAGCTAACGCCGGAAGCTTCTTTAAAAACCCAGTTATTTCTAAGCAGCAAGCCGATGAACTCTTAACACTTTATCCAACAATGCCGCATTACCCTGCCGCTAATGGCAGTAAATTAGCAGCCGCTTGGTTAATTGACCAGTGTGGTTTTAAAGGCGCCAAGCGTGGCAGTGTAGGAGTACACAAACAACAAGCTTTAGTGCTAGTACACACCGGCGGCGGCACAGCACAAGACTTATTAGCCCTAGCAGAAGAAATAACCAGCGCAGTTAAAAACCGTTTTAATGTACAGCTAGAAAGAGAGCCGGAGTTGGTTAACCTTTAAATTACTAGCTTTCCCCCATCAACAAAGCTTCTTGTTCTTCCACTAGTCTTCTTAATTCCAGCCAAACCGCTTCAACCCTTGCTAGGCGTTTGCGTTCTGGCTGGGCGGCTAACCAAAAGCTACGGGTTAAAGTCAGTTGATCTTCTAAAATAGGCTTTAATTCGGGCGCTTCTTTAGCCATAAAACAGGGCAGAATTGCCACACCTAAGCCTGCACGAGCCATAGAAAACTGTGAAATAACACTGGTACTGCGAAAGGCTGGTTGAGCTTCGGGCAGTAGTCTGTCCATGTAGTTAAGTTGGTCGGTAAACATTAAATCATCAATGTAGCCAATTAAGCGGTGCTGGTTTAAATCTTCAATTTGGTTAACTTGGGGTGCTTCTTTTAAATAAGCATCGGTGGCATAAAGTTTAAGCCGGTAGTCGCACAGTTTAGTTACTACTAGGCTGGTGTGCCTTGGGCGTTCAATGGTTACGGCCATATCGGCTTCGTGGCGTGTCAGCTTTACAAAGCGTGGCATGGGTAACAGTTCGACCACTAGGCGGGGGTTTTGGCGACAAAATTCACTTAATCTTGGTGCAATAAAAAAGCTGCCAAAGCCTTCAGTTGAACCAATTCTTACTGAGCCGATGCGTTCTTCGCCGAGTCCTTGCAGAATTTCACTAGCAGTCAAAGCTTGCTGTTCCATTTGCCTTGCGGTTGCTAATAATAATTGGCCTTGGCTAGTCAGCAAATGCCCTTCTGGGCTGCGTTCAAATAGCTGTACTTCTAGCTGGGTTTCTAAACGATGCAAGCGCCTAGAAACTGTAGAGGCGTTGATGCGTAAGCGTTTAGCCGCTTCACTTAGTTTTTCGGTACGGGCTAATTCTAAAAAAATGCGTATGTCATCCCAATCCATTTTATGGCCTTTGTTAGCGTAATTTATATACAGGTGACTTGCGTTGCAATTTTGCAAGCCTGCCTTGCACTTGGGTAGCTTGTCAAGAAGGGATAGGGGTGTCTAAGATGATGGCCAAGTTGCAAAGATAAATACAAACCAATTATAAGAAACACGCTAACTAAATAAGAGGCAAACCATGACTGTACGTCAAACTCCTATGATTATTGGTGGTAAAGAAGTCATCTCCAAGTCAACTGACTGGCGCGATGTGCTTAACCCAGCGACACAAGAAGTGGTAGCCCGTGTACCTTTTTGTACGCTAGACGAAGTGGATGCAGCCATTGAAAACGCTAACGAAGCGTTCAAAACTTGGCGTAATACTTCACTGGCTGCACGTATGCGCATTATGTTGAAATTCCAACAGCTAGTAAGAGAAAACACTAAAGAGCTTGCCGCTTTAATTACTGAAGAACACGGCAAAACATTACCCGATGCTGAGGGCGAAGTGGGTCGTGGTTTAGAAGTTATTGAACATGCTTGCTCTATCCCTACACTACAAATTAGCGAAATGGCAGAAAACGTAGCCACCGGCGTTAACGTTTATACGCTAAAGCAGCCTTTAGGTGTGGGTGCAGGTATCACGGCCTTTAACTTCCCAATTATGTTGCCTTGCTTTATGTTCCCTATTGCCATTGCAACGGGTAACACCTTTGTACTTAAGCCTTCTGAGCAAGACCCAACCTCTACATTGCGTTTAGTTGAACTAGCCCACGAAGCCGGTTTACCCCCTGGTGTTTTAAACGTGGTTCATGGTGGCCCAGAAGTGGCTCAGCGTTTATGTGAGCACGAACACATTAAAGCGGTATCCTTCATTGGCTCTAGCCATGTAGGTAAAATTATTTATGACCACGCAGGCCGTGCTGGTAAGCGTGCTCAGTGCATGATGGGTGCTAAAAACCATGCCGTTGTTCTGCCAGATGCTAATAAAGATCAAGCCATTGAT
>CANQLY010000019.1 GCA_947624795.1 uncultured Marinospirillum sp. | reverse complement strand
CAGCTGCTAAAAAAACTAGCTGAAATAGGCTGTAATGAAGTGCTGTTAGAAGCCGGCGCGCATTTATGCGGTGCGTTTGTTCAGGCAGGTTTAGTGCAGTCGTTACAGCTTTATATTGCACCCTTGCTTTTAGGTGATGCTGCCAAAGGTTTATTGCACCTGCCCCATTTAACCCAGTTGGCTGCTGCCCCACATTTACAGGTGTGTGATGTGCGTGCCGTTGGTAACGATTGGCGTTTTACATTAGAGCCGCTAGCCAAATAACTAGCGGCTTATTTTATACCCAGTGATTGTGCAGAGGATATTATGGCTTTAAACAGCATTGAAGAAATTATTGAAGATATACGTCAGGGTAAAATGGTTATTCTGATGGATGACGAAGACCGTGAAAATGAAGGCGATTTAATTATTGCTGCTGAAAAAGTGACGGCGCAAGACATTAACTTTATGGCACGCCATGCTTGCGGATTAATTTGCTTAACGCTTACGGCAGACCGTTGTGATCAGCTTGATTTACCTTTGATGGTGGATCGTAATGGCGCACAGTTTTCAACTAACTTCACCCTTTCTATTGAAGCAACCGAAGGCGTCACCACGGGCATTTCAGCCGCTGACCGTGCACGTACCGTTCATGCCGCAGTAGCTCGCAATGCTAAGCCTACTGACATAGTGCAACCGGGGCATATTTTCCCCTTGCGTGCGTTAAGTGGCGGTGTGTTGCAGCGTGCTGGCCACACCGAAGCCGGTTGCGATTTGGCTTGGTTGGCCGGTTGTGAACCTGCTTCAGTGATTGTTGAAGTTATGAACGAAGACGGCACCATGGCACGTCGCCCCGATTTAGAAAAGTTTGCTGAAAAGCATCAAATTAAAATAGGCACTATTGCTGACCTTATACACTACCGTGTAGTTAATGAGGCCACTGTGCGTAAAGGCGAAAGTTACCAGCTGCAAACAGAGCAAGGTGAATTTACGGCGATTTCTTTTTATGACGATGTGCAGGGCGGAACGCACCTTGCCTTGGTAATGGGGCAGCCTAAAAAAGACGTGCCTACGCTGGTTCGTGTACACCAAGCCGATACGTTTCGTGACTTGATGGGCGCACGTTTAGACGACAAGGCTAGCTGGAGTCTACGCAATGCCATGCAGCAAATTGCTGATGCAGGTGAAGGCGTGTTGGTGTTTTTAGATAATACCCAAGCTAAGTCGAGTTTAGATACGCAAATTCGCCATTTCCTTGGCCTAGAACGTGAAGTGCGTAGCAATGCCACTGACGGTTCGGGCACTTATTTAACCATCGGCACGGGCGCACAAATTCTACGTGAAGTGGGTGTTGGCAAAATGCGCTTACTATCCTCCCCTTTAAAGTTTGGTGCCTTGTCGGGTTTTGATTTAGAAATTGTTGAAACCCTAAGCGCAGAAGGCTAGTAACTAAGATTCAACCCCTAAGATTAAGAACTAAAGACTAATTAATAGCTAATGAGGCAGTAGATATGCAAGCAATTCAACAAACCGAAGGACAGCTTCACGCCGCTGACGGTAAATTTGTGTTGGTCGTGGGTCGTTTTAATAGTTTTGTTGTTGAAAGCCTGGTGGCCGGTGCAGTAGATACCCTACGCCGTCACGGTATTTGTAATGAACAAATAGAAATTGTACGTGCACCTGGTGCTTGGGAATTGCCTTTGGCTGTGCAAAAAGTGCTTAAAACACGCCAGCCAGCCGCTGTTATTGTGCTAGGTGCGGTAATTCGTGGTGGCACGCCCCACTTTGAATACGTGGCCGGTGAGTGCAATTCAGCCCTAAGCCGTTTAATGATGGAGCATGAAACCCCCATTGCTAACGGTGTTTTAACAGTGAACAGCATTGAACAAGCCATTGAACGTTCAGGAACAAAAATGGGCAATAAGGGCATTGAAGCCGCCGATGCTGCACTTGAAATGGTGAACCTGCTGAACACTTTGGAGAAGAACTAACATGAGTGCTGGTCGATCTAGCAAAGCGGGCAAGCCTTCACGCAGTGCTGCCCGAAGTGCTGCACGTCAATTAACCATGCAGGCACTTTACCAGTGGCAAGTAGGCGGTAATGACATGCAGCAGGTAGAAATGCACATACGTGCGGCTTTGCCTGATGATAATTTAGAAGCTTACGAAGACATTTCTGAAGCGTTAAAAACGGCAGATTTGGCTTATTTTCATGAAATAACCCAAGCCATGCCACACCAACAAAAAGCTTTAGATGAAAGCTTTGCGCCTTTTTTAGACCGCCGTGTTAATGAGCTAGACCCAATTGAATTGGCCATTTTGCGTTTAGGCGCTTATGAGCTAACCCAGCGTTTAGATGTGCCTTACCGTGTCGTTATTAACGAAGCAGTCGAGCTAGGTAAGCGCTTTGGTGGTACCGACAGCCATAAATACATTAATGGTATTTTAGACAAGCTTGCCCAAAGAGCACGCTTTGCAGAAATACAAGCTAGACGTGAAAAACGGACTTAAAACCTATGGATGAATTTGCAATCATCAATCGTTACTTTACAGGCCTAGGGCCGCAGCTTCCCGAAGTACTTGAAGCACAGGGCGATGACTGTGCACTGTTGCAAATTAAACACGGTGAGCTGTTGGCCTTGTCGGTGGATACCTCCGTTGCTAACCGCCATTTTCCATTGCAGGCCGACCCTTGGGCGATTGGTTGGCGTTGTTTAGCCATTGCCTTATCAGATTTGGCTGCTATGGCGGCTCGCCCCTTAGGTTTTACGCTGGCCATTACCCTGCCCGATGCCGATGAAGCTTGGCTGACAGAATTTAGCCGAGGTTTGCGTGCCTTGGCTGACGAAGCGGCTTGTCCGCTGATTGGTGGCGATACCACACGTGGGCCTTTAAGCATGAGTGTGCAGGTGCATGGGGCGGTTAAATCGCAGCACCATTGGCGGCGTTCAGGTGCCAGGGCTGGTGATAAAATTGTTTTATTAGGCCCACTTGGTTTAGCCAGTTTGGGCTTAAAAAGCATGCTTGATAACCCAGCCAAAGCTTTAGACCGTAAAGACTGGAACCGTGCTGAAACTGCTTATATGCTGCCTCGCCCCTTAGTTATTGAAGCTTTGCGTTTGGCGCAAGGGGTCAGTATTAGTGCCACCATTGATGTATCAGACGGCTTGCTGGCTGATTTACAACATCTTTTGGCTTCTTCGGCTGTTGCGGCAGAAATTGATTTAAAACGCCTGCCCATTCAGCCAGAATTAATTGAAGCCCTTGGTGCTGAAGCGGCATTAAAAGCCAGTTTGCAAGGGGGGGATGACTACGCCTTGCTTATGACGCTTGCAGAAAAAGATTTTGAGCTGGCACGCAGCCTGTGCCCTGATTTAGTCAGCATTGGGCGCTGTGTTGCAGGCGCTGGCATTCGTACTTTAGAAGGCAAGGTGCTAGACCCACAAGGTTTTAATCACTTCCTCAACTAAAAGAAATTTTGAAGGAATCTTGAAGGAATTTATTCGCATGAAAAAAATAGTTATCCTTGGCCTTGTGGTGCTAGGTACTGCCGTGGGTGCTACGGTTATTGCTGGGCGAGAGTTCCAAGCCCAGCTGGTGCAACTTGAAACGAAGATGGATCAAGATCCACGCATCGAAGTGGTTAATAATACCCTGAATAAAGGCCTGTTCAGCTCGTCGGGTAGCATGATTTTTGCCATGCATTTAGAAGACGATCAGCGCTTAATTATTGAAAGCCCTTGGCAGGCCAGCCATTTTCCAGGCTGGGTTGATTACACTGGGCAGCTGTTGCTAAGCTTAGATTTAGGCTTGCAAGAAACGGTTAACTTGCTAGATAGGGTGGGTATTTTAGCACCGGAATACCAAGGCACCGCTGGCTGGAAAAAGACCACTTTTCAAATGCACCTTGAACCTTTTGTATTTAACGAAGGATTAGCAAGTTTAGAAGTATCGGGTGCTAGTGTAACGGGTAGCTACAGCTATTCAGGCGAACAGCAAGGTCAGTTGGTAATTAATAAGTTGGCGTTTTCTGAACAGAATTATGCTGCCACGACTTTTGATTTAAATGATTTAACCGTTAGCTGGAACCAAGTCAGTAATTACCCTTGGCTGCAAGGCACAGCAGAAGTAAGCGCTGGCCGTATTTATGTGGCTAATCAGCAGCAGAATATAGAGCTAATTCAGCCCCGCTTAAGCCAAGAACTGGTATTAAATCAGCAGGCATTTGATTACCTTGCCTCGTTAGATTTGGGTGAAATAAAAAGCCAAGGCAGCCCCATGGGCAGTGCCAAGTTAAGGTTAAAAACAGAAGGCTTAAATGGTCAGGCGGTTGCTGATTTAATGGATGTAGTGGCCACCAATACGCACCTAGAAGAAGCTGAAGCTAAAGGTGACTTGGATAGGGTGCAGGGTGCATTAAACAGCCTGTTAGCTGGCTCTCCTGCGGTTGTTTTGCAAGAATTTAATCTGACTTTAAAATCGCCGATTGTTTTAGAACAGCAAACCACCGGCAAGCTAAGTTTTGATGGACGCAACCTACCTATTAGCTATTTACAGCAAATAGAAAAGGGTCGACTAGATTCTAATGATTTAATTAACCGCACCCGATTAGAATTAAACTTTAGTCGGTTAGATCAAGGCTTATTAATGATGCTAGGCATTCCTGCTTCAGTGCTTAACCCCGATCAAGCCGAGCAAAAACTCGTGTTTGAGGCAGGTGAGTTAAGATTAAATGGTAATCACCTACCTTTTTAACCTAGTCGCTTACCAGCAGGTATTGCTAAACTTAAAAATTAGCTTAAAAAAAGCCACCGGATACGAAGGTGGCTTTTTTGTATAAAAAGTTAAAAATCGTCGTCGTCATCTTTAAAGTCAAAGTCATCTTCAATTTGCTTACGCAAACGACGCTCTTCAAGCATGGCTTCAATCATACGACGTTTAGCAATGGGGGAATCATCACGATTCACTAGGCTATCTTTCGTATCAATTTCTACCTCAAAATCATCATCAGTAACTACGATATCAAAAACATCGTCGTCATCGTAAGCGGGTTCTTCACGACTCATAAATAAGCAAACTCCAAAAAAATTAGTAACGATGGTTGCTATATAGAGCTTTTTTGAAGCTGATACAAGTTATTTTTAATAAAACGAATAATTAGCTGTTTTTTAGCTGTTTTTTTTCTCTTAGCTGCATCAGTTCCGTCACGTCTTTTTGAATCCCGATAAAGTAAGTAAGTTGGTCTTTGTCATCAAAAACCGGCGTAATGGAAAGCTCATTCCAAAACATTGAACCGTCTTTACGGTAGTTGCGTAAAATTTCACGGCAGGGCTTTTTTTCTTTAATTGCCTTGCGCACTTTATCTAGGCTAGATTGATCTTTATCATCGCCTTGTAAAAAACGGCAGTCTTGGTAAAGAATTTCATCGGCTGTGTAACCTGTTAGTTTTTCAAAGCCTTGGTTAACATAAATAAGGATATTTTCATCACCCTCTTGCTCGGCAATTACAATGCCATCTTCAGAGGCATTGACCATGCGTTCAAGAAGCTGGGGATCAATCATTGGCATAGCATTCATAGCAGGTCTTCTTTTTAAATAATATTAAGTTGACTATGCAGTCTACACAGACAAAATTCAATCCAAAAAAAAGAACAGAAGCAACGTATGTGCTTCTGCTCTTTTTGGAGAGGGTTTTTTTTAGCAATGAATACTTTTGAAACTTTAGTGACTATTGCTTAAGAGACAGCCATCACCTGTAGAGGTAACTCTTCGCTTTCATCTAAACCCAGCAATGATCTTAGATCTGCAGGGTTATTAAGCAGGTCTTTTAAAGTGTATTCATCAATAACCGCTAAAAAAGCTTCTTGTGCCCTTTGCATTATAGGCTTTAAATCACAAGAGCCAGTAACGGGGCAGGTAAGCTTTTTGCAATCAACAACATCCAGTGTGGTTTCAAAATCTCTGACCAAATCACCCAACCGAACGGTGATTGCTTCACGCCCTAGGCGCATGCCGCCGTATTTACCACGAACCGTTTGAATGTATTCTTTTTGCCCTAACTTATGAACAATTTTCATAAGGTGGTTGCGAGAAATATCAAAATGGTAAGCGATGTCGCTAATGGTTACTAGGCGACTGTCTTGTTGAATTCCAAGAAACATCATAACCCTGATTGCATAATCAGTTTGACGGGTTAGCTGCATTTTTTCCTCCGTGGATAACAAACCCAGAATCTAAACTCCTTTAGATTCTTAGGTAGAAATACAAGGTTGTAGTTTAAACTTATCATAGCAAGCTACTTACATTTTTATGTTAATTGTTAGGGTAAAATGGTTTGTTCTTAATGGCGTTGTGTAAATAGCTTACTGTAACTGTACATTAAAAACACCTTATCCCTTGCAGTTAAGATGCACTATGCAAAAGGGTGCTTAGGAATAGGTGTTTAAAAATAGTTTAAACTCACATGATGCTACAAAATTTAGTAATGTAGCAAAATGTGATGACTTGTACTCTATTTTTCTATGCTTCAGGATTACTAAGTACCTGATCTGCACTACTAACAATTAAAGGGTCGGCTTGGTTTACTACGTCTTCATTTTTGTTGGTGTAGGGCATTGAGTTAAGAATCAGCTTCATTGCCGCTAAACGTGCTCTTTTCTTGTCATCTGATTTAATGACTGTCCAAGGCGTTAAGCTTTTATGCGTGTGCATTAACATGGCTTCTTTGGCACGGCTGTAATCTTCCCACTTATCTAAAGAGGCAAGGTCAACCGGTGAAAGTTTCCACTGTTTTAATGGGTCATCTTGGCGTGAAGTGAAGCGTTCAAACTGCTCTTTTCTGGAAACAGAGAACCAGAATTTGTACAAGCGTATGCCGCTATCAATCAACATCTGTTCAAAAACAGGCGTTTGGTGCAAAAACTGTACGTATTCTTCTTGGCTACAAAAGCCCATCACACGCTCTACACCGGCACGGTTATACCAAGAACGGTCAAAAAGAACAATTTCACCGGCTGCAGGTAAATGCTGAATGTAACGCTGAAAATACCACTGGCTCCGTTCACGGTCAGAAGGTTTTTCAAGGGCTACAACGTGTGCACCACGTGGGTTAAGGTGTTCCATCATGCGCTTAATAGCACCGCCCTTACCGGCGGCATCACGGCCTTCAAAAATGATGATGATGCGTTCACCTTCATCTTTTATCCAGCGCTGTAACTTTAATAGTTCAATTTGTAGTAGACGCTTTTCTGACTCGTATTCACGGCGAGTCATTTTTTTATCATAAGGATAATTAGAAGCGACAAAGGAACTGGGTTTTTTTTCTAAAGGGTTTTGAGGCGTTGGCTGCTCTTGTACTGGCTGTTTATTAAGCTGAGTTTTTACTTTTTCTGTTTTCTCTGCTTTATTTTCTTTGTTTTCTTTATTAGCTTTGCTAGGTGCAGCGATATTAGAAACTTTTAGATTGGCTTTTTTATTTTTAAGGGCGCTTTGTTGCTTCATATTGACCTCCAAATGTCATGCATTTAAAAATATACCTTAATTCAATAAAGGTTTTAACTCAAGCCATACGGTTTCAAGTAGTTTAGGTTGCGCTTTAGCTGTGGGGTGTAAACCGTCTTCTTGCATCAATTCAGGCTTATCGGCAACGCCTTCCAACAAAAAAGGCACCAGCGGCAGCTGGTGTTTTTTAGCAAGGTTTGGGTAGGTTTGTTCAAACTGAGCCAAGTAAGCGGGGCCATAGTTGGGTGGTAATAAAATTCCTATCAGCATAACCTGAGCGCCGCTTTGTTTACTTAAAGTCAGCATCTTTTCTAAATTATTAGTGATTAGTTGCGGTGGCAAACCACGCAAGCCATCATTAGCTCCTAATTCAAGTAGAACAATTGTGGGTTGGTGTTGTCTTAGCAGGCTGGGTAAACGGGTAAGTCCGCCACCGGTTGTTTCACCGCTGATAGATGCATTCACCACCTGCCAGTTGGCTTGCGATTTTTTAAGAGGCTCTTTTGCAAGGCGTTCTTCAAGCAAACTAACCCAGCCCGCAGCGGTTGGAATATTATAAGCAGCACTTAAACTGTCGCCCATCACCAAAATAACCGGGCGCTCTTCTGCCAAGGATGAACCGCTAGTGAATACAAGGATGAGTAATAAAGCTGTTACCCAGTTTATTTTTTTCAATTTTTTGGTTTCTTTTTTGGTTTCTTTTTTAGTGTCTTCTTTCGCTTCTTTTTTGCCTTTCCACGGATAACACATGACTTCAAACCCCTTAGCAACAAATGCAATCAATGACACCCTAATTCAAGCCAAGGGCTTAGGTTACAGCGTGGCGCAAGATGAGCAACCGCTGGTTATTTTACACAGTTTAGACTTAAGCATTCACGCAGGTGAACAGCTGGCGATTCTTGGCCCTTCAGGCGCAGGAAAATCGACCCTCTTAGCACTCTTGGCAGGTTTAGATACACCCACCCAAGGTGAGCTTTTGTGGCGTGGCAAGCCGTTTAGTTCCTTAGATGAAGATGCCCGTGCAGCGGTAAGGGCCAAAGAGGTGGGCTTTATTTTTCAATCTTTCCAATTATTGCCTGAACTGAGTGCGTTAGAAAACGTGATGCTGCCTTTGGAATTAAAAGGTGACCCTAATACCAAAGAGCAGGCGTTGGACTGGTTGGCTAAGGTGGGTTTAAGTCAGCGCATAAAACACCGCCCTAGCCAGCTTTCGGGTGGCGAACAGCAAAGGGTCGCCATTGCCCGTGCTTTTGTTACCCAGCCACAGGTGGTATTTGCCGATGAGCCAACGGGTAACCTAGATGTGGACAATGGCCGCAAGGTCGCCGATTTGTTGTTTGAGCTAAAAGCCAGCACTGCCCAAGCCATGACTTTAATTCTAGTCACGCATGACCAGCAGCTTGCACAAAGGTGTCAGCGCATTTTACAACTCGATGCTGGCAAGCTAGTCACAGGGGCTAAGTAGTTATGAGCCGTTCAACAGTCATGGGCGATTTAAAATTTACCGCCCACCAAACCTGGCGCAGCGTTAAAGCAGGCGAATACCGTGTTTTATTAGCGTCACTTATTTTAGCTGTTGCCTGTGCCACGCTTTTAGGGGTGGTGGGCGAACGTATTCAAGGTGCGTTAGGCGAAGAAACCGCCCGAATTGCCGGCGGCGATTTAATTATCTCTGGCCGCAAACCTGCCAGTTTAGAGCTTAAACAAAGCTTTACGGCAGCTAATTTAAATTGGTCAGAAAAAGTACAACTTACCAGCATGGCCAGTTTTGGTAATGAGTTTTTATTGGTCAGCCTGCATGGTGTCGACAGCCATTACCCCTTGTTAGGTGAAGTGCGTTTGCAAGGCCAAGACAATAAAACGTGGAAGCAAAGCCAGCCACCTGCCTTGGGTGAAATATGGATGGAACCCGGCCTTGCTTTGCGCTTAGGTGCTCAGCTGGGTGAAGAAGTGAATGTGGGCGGGGTTAGTTTCCAGCTAACGGCGCTACTACTTGAAACACCTGACCAAAGCGGTGGTTTTTCTAGTTTTTCGCCTAAAGCTTTGGTGCATTTAGACAGCCTAGAAGGTAGCCCTTTGCTGGGCAGTTTAAGCCGTGCTAGCTGGCGTTTGGGTGTGACAGGCGATGCAACCCTGCTTAGCAAGCTGGCGCTTACCCTGCCAGAAAAATTAGAAGGCCATCAGCAGTTAAGGGATTTTGAAGAAAGCCAACCGGGTATTGCCCGTGCCATGAGCGAAGGTCAGCGTTATTTAGCCATGGCAGGTTTAGTGGCGGTTTTGTTAGCGGCACTGGCAGTGGCTTTGGCTACCCAGCGCCAAGCCAAGCGCCAAGCCAAAGAAGTGGCCTTGTTGCGTTGTTTTGGGCAATCCCGTGCTAGGGTGCAAAAGCTATTGTTATTGCAGCTTTTTTGGCTGGGTTTAGCCGCTGGCGTTATTGGTGGCCTGTTGGGTTATCTGGGGCATTGGGGGTTAATTGAATTGCTTAGCCCTGTGCTGCCGTTAGCTTTACCAGCGGCCAGCTTTAAGCCGATGTTTGCTGCCATTATTTTAGCCTTGTGGTTGTTGCTTGGTTTCTCTTTAGCACCTTTATTAAGCTTGGGGCAGGTCAGCCCCTTGGCCGTTTTGCAGTCTCGCCCTTGGCAGTTAAGTTATTCCGCTTGGCTTACCTATGGTTTGGCAGGCGTAGCAACTTTAGGCTTGGGTTGGTGGTTGTCGGGCGACTGGTTGTTAACCTTGTGGACTTTGGCAGGGCTTGCGGTGGTTGGTTTACTGGTGGCGGGTTTGGGTTGGTTATTGCTGCGTTTACTGATGAGCCAGCTAGATAACCTGCCTTGGTACTGGCGGCAAGGTTTACGCCGTTTAGGGCGCAATTCAGCAGAAACCCTGTTGCAGTTGAGCACTTTTACCCTAGCTTTTACTGCGGTTTTATTAGTGGCAAGGGGTGGCGATCAGTTGATGAATGATTGGCAAAACCAATTGCCAGCTGAGCGACCTAACCAGTTTGCGGTAGACATTCAGCCCTATGAAAAACAAGCCTTTGCCGCAGTATTAGATGAGCAAGGCTTAGCCCACAGCCAGCTTTACCCTTTATTAAGGGCACGTTTAACCCATATTAATGGCAAAGAAGCAGCAGAAGCAGTGCCCGATTCAGCGGCCAGCGACAATGCACTTAGGCGTGAATTAAACCTAACTTGGAGCGAAGCCCTGCCTGAAGGCAACACCCTTAAAGCCGGAGTTTGGTGGCCTAATTTACCAGCAGCTAAAGCTGATATTTTACCTGTGTCGGTTGAAGCCGATGTTGCCAAGCGTTTGAACTTAACACTCGGAGATAAGCTCACCTTTAATATGGCTGGCAGCCCTGTGCAAACCAGCATTGCCAGTATTCGTGAAGTGAAGTGGGAAAGCTTTAACCCTAACTTTTATGTTATTTTTCCGCCCAAGGTGCTGGAAGACCAAGCGCATACCTTTTTGGCTAGCTTTGTGTTGCCAGAAGACGAAGCCGGTTTTATGCGCAGCTTAACCCAGCAGTTCCCGGGTGTGGCATTTTTAGATGTAAGAGCCATGCTAGCGCAGGCCGAAGGCATATTACGCCAGCTGAGTTTAGGCGTGCAGTATTTGCTGGGTTTTGTGTTGTTGGCCGGTTTATTAGTCACTTGGGCGCTAATGATGGCCAGCCTAGATGCACGCAAACGTGAGCAGGTATTGCTTAAAGTGCTGGGGGCTTCACGGCGCAATTTAGCCTCTCGCCAAGCGTTAGAGTTTTTACTATTAGGTGCTTTAGCCGGTACTTTGGCGGCGCTGTTAGGCGAGCTACTTTACAGCTTAATTGCTGGCAAACTGCTTAACTTGCCTTGGTCAGCTGCGCCGCTATTTTGGGTTTTGCCACCGCTGGTGGGCGCTATACTGCTGGCTGGTTTTGCACATTTAGCCTTGCGTAAGTCGTTGCAAACAGCGCCGCACCAGCTTCTAAAAGAGCTAAGTTAGCCATTAATAAAACAGGCTAAGCCTGTGGTTTAGCGCCTCAGCTACTTGCGGTTCACCTTAGAGCCTTGCATTATGCACCAATACTAATGCAACTAAGGTGAGCCTTTTGCCCGTTACTTCCCAGTCGAACCGTATAACCCTGCCCTCGTTACACCCAGCGCGGGAATCACTTTATCACGAGCTTCATGCCCGACCTTTTCCGGTGATTGGCAGCCCTGTGCGTGTTTCCCATTTGGCGTTGTTATTAGATGAAGCCGACAAACAGGCAGATTTTGACCACCTAAGCGCCTTGTGCCACCGGTATGGGGTGAATCCGCCTTCGCCACAAGACAACAGCTTTTATCAACAATTAGGTGACTTAAAAGTCCGTTGGGAAAGGCACCTAGAATTTGTGACCTACACTTTTATTCGTGCAGGGCGCAATGAACAGGCTTTTTCACAATCGGCCTTGTCACTTTTACCTGCCGACTGGTTAGAAAAGATCCCTGGCTTATTAGTGGCTGCTTTGCATTTAGAAGTGCATTCGGTGGAAGAAGAACCGCTGAATAGAGAAGAGTTAGCCGGTTGTTTTGAAGGCCAGCGATTAGTCAGTGGTCGTTTAATGGAAGGTGCGGCTACCTTGTGGAGCGCCTTTCGTTTACACGGCGATGGCTGCGGTCGTATTTTATTGCATAACCACGGGTTGAATGATAACCAAATGGGTCGGTTAATTTTGCGGGTGTTAGAACTAGAAACCTACCGCTTAATGGCCTTGTTAGGCGCTCAGCCAGCAAGGGATTTATCGCCCATTTTGCGCCATTTAGACCAGCAGCTAGCCAATATTATTACACGACTTTCTGTGACCGAAGGACTGGAAGATGAGCGCAAACTGTTAAGTGAACTAACAACTATGGCGGCACAAATTGAACGTCATAGCGCCGATACTATTTCTCGCTTTTCAGCCACCCAAGCCTATTATCAGCTGGTGATGCGCCGCTTAGACGAATTAAAAGAACGTGAAAGTGGCCCTAACTTTACGCTGAAAGCCTTTTTTACACGCCGCCTAACACCAGCGGCCAATACCTGTGAATCCACCAATCAGCGATTAGATGATTTAGCCCGCCGCATTGAACGGGCTGGCGACCTGATTCGTACCCGTGTTGATTTAAAGCTTGAAGAACAAAACCGCCGCTTGCTGGCATCCATGAACCGCCGTTCTCGGTTACAGCTGCGTATGCAAGAAACGGTGGAAGGTTTATCCATCGCCGCTATTAGCTATTATGGCGTTAGCTTGCTAGGTTACTTATTTGGCGCACTAGAACCCTTGGGCTTACCCATAAATGTCAATTTAGCCAAAGCCTTAGCCGTACCTTTAGTGGTCGGTAGTGTTTGGTGGGTTACCCGCCGCATTAAAAAATTTATAGTAGAAGCCAGCGACCCTGAAAGAGAAGGGCCACGCTCCACAACAGACGAAAGGTAGAAAATTATGGCCAAAGTTGAAGCAGCAATTCGCAGTAAATTAGAAGCAGCCTTACAGCTAGAATATATCACCATAGAAAACGAAAGCGACCAACACAGCGGCCCCGCCGGTCGTGAAAGCCATTTTAAGCTGACTTTAGTAAGTGAAGACTTCGCAGGTTTATTGCCAGTTAAACGCCACCAAAAAATTTATGCACTTTTGGTTGAAGAAATGGCAGGCCCAGTTCACGCCCTAGCTTTACACCTTTATAGCCCTAAAGAATGGCAAGCCAAGGGTGAACAGCGCCCTAATTCACCCGATTGCTTAGGCGTGGGTAGCTAGTGTTTTAATTGCAACTAATATTAATGGGATAGACTGCGTTTTAGTAACTCAGCTACCCATTGATTAAGGCTTTTGTTGGCTGCTATCATTTGTTTTTTTATTCATAAATTGCTTCCTTAATAGGCTTTAGCTATTTGAAGGTTGTTATTCATTAGTCGAAACAGCGAGGCTTGAATTAAGGCTTATAAATAATATTGGTAACTTTTTATGGCAGATTAACGCTTCCAAAGGTATGCTAGCATTAAAAACAATTAAATAACGAGGAAGTATGGAAGAGAAAGCTCAGCATGATGGAATGATTAGTATGAAATACACTCGTATTTCTACTTACCTTATATTTCTTACCATATTTTTATTAATTATTAATATAGTTATGATTTACTTTATATTTAATACAGTCAAGGTGCTAGAAAATGATGCTAGCATAATAAACCGTATGGGTATTGCTAGGGGATCAATTCAGCGAATCACAAAGCTAGAAATATCAGGTAATCAAAACTATTATAATGAATTGATTTTACAGGAAAATCTAGTCTTAGAGGTTGATTTACAGATAGCAAAATTACTTGAAGATAAGGCGTTACTCTTACTAGCCAAAGAATATGCTGATTTTAGTATTGAAAATATAAAATTAATTCAAACTAAATGGCAGAATCTAAAGTTATTACTAGCAAATCACCAAGAAAACCCTAGCAAAAATAATTTAATAGACGTTCTAAATGAAAGTGAGGAAATTTGGTACCTAGCAAGTTCTGTCGCTTTAAATGCACAAAAATCCACTGAAAATAAAGTTTCAGCGATTAAAGAAATCTATATTATTTTATTTTTTTATCTAATTAATGTTTTAGTGATTATATGGATTGTTTATTCATACGTGAGAAAAAATCTTGAATTTAAAGCTTCTTACGATGCGCTAACTGGGCTAGCTAATAGGCATTCTTACGAAAAAACTATTGAAGCTGAAATTGAACGAAGTAACCGTTATAAAACAAAATTTTCTTTAATTATTTATGATGTTGATTACTTTAAAAAAATAAATGATACCTATGGTCACGAATCAGGCGATAAAATATTAATCGAGCTTTCTAGTTTAGTAAAAACCACCCTTCGTAAAAGTGACGAGGTTTTTAGAGTGGGCGGCGAAGAGTTTGCTATTATAGCGCCTGAAACCGATGCAGCTAATGCGTTAGTATTGGCTGATAAAATTAGAAAAGTAGTTGAAGCTGCAAGCTTTCACAACAATATAAAGGTAACGCTTAGCTTAGGTGTGGCTGAGTCCTATTCAGGTAGTTCTATATCCAATATTTACAGGCAGGCAGACATAGCTTTATACAAAGCCAAAAACTCAGGAAGAAATAGAGCTGAACAATACCTTTAAGGGCTAGCTATTCATTAAGCATGAATAGCGCCCTAATTCACTGAATTGCTTGGGTGTGGGAAGCTAGTATTAATTGTGAGGGAGTTAGGATTAATAATGCGGTGGCCTTTCATCTGTTGCCGATGGCTGATCGCCTTGTTGCTCGCTGGTTTGCTCTAGTTCTTTAAAACGCTGTGCCATTAAACGCAGCTGTTCTTGCAGCACTAGCAGGTCTTGTTGCTGTAAAATTACCTGCTGATTGAGCTGTTCAATCAAGTCATCTTGAAAAGCGAGTTGCGACTCCATGCTTATCAGACGTTCTTCGTATTGCGCCATGTCACTTAACCCCTTACCTTGTATAAGCATTTGTCGTCAGACGTGGTTATAATGTGTGTCGGTCTATAAATACCGTTGACCTTTTTTTTCCTAGTACCTTGGATTTAGAGAAACTCTATGTTGAATAATACACTGATAAGAAATATTCTGGTGAGCCTTCTAGTCGCCTTGCTTGCCCCTGTTTTGCTACCTATATTACTTGCTTTACCAGAATCTCCTTTAGATATTTTTGCGCTCATTAAAGTTTACTTCCTCGTTTTTATCATCATTTTATTAGCAACTACACTCAATGAGCTACTTCAAGCAAAAGTTCAGCAAATCAACTACGAATCAGCCTATGCAGACAATGAAGAGCAAGGCAGCGACGAAAGCCGGGAAGAAGGCATCGTTAAATGGTTTAATATTAATAAGGGTTATGGCTTTATTATTCGTGATTCAGGCGGTGAAGTATTTGTACATTTTCGCTCGATTCGTGGCTCTGGTCATCGTACCTTACGTGAGGGGCAAAGAGTTAAGTTTGCTTCTGTTGAAGGTGAAAAAGGGCTACAGGCAGAAGACGTTTCTATACTGACCCGTTAAATTAAGGGTTCATTCATTCATTAAAAGCTAGCACCTACCTTGTGCTAGCTTATTTTTATTTTGGAGGTAGCAGTGCGTCTTATTGTTTTTCTAAGTGTTTTATTAATGGCTACTGGCGTTTTTGCTGAAATAAAAATACCGAGTCGTTTTGGTATCACGCTGTCTTTACCTGATAATTGGCGTTTACTAACCTCGTCTGAATCAGACACTGGGGAAAGCACGGCAGCTCAAAAAAACAATTCCAAAGTTCAAGGGATGGCTGATTTATCAAAAAAAATGCGTGAAGGGGGATTAGAGCTAATTTTTAACACGCAAAAAATTGAAGGTGCCGAAGGTTTTTATGACAACATTACCTTGCTAGAAACCTATGACCAAGTGCCTGAAGCTGCTGGGCAGATAAAGTCGACTTGCGGTGCCTTGCCTAGCTTATTAAGCCACACCCTAGGGCGCAGCGTGCAGCTAGACAGGTGCGAAGGAAAGCTAATTCAAAACTACCCAGCGTTTGTTTTATCGTATGCAGGCGATGTACAAAACACCCGTATATTGCAATACATGCTGCAATTAGAACAAAACCGTAGCCTAGTGTTAACGCTAACCTACCACACAAAAAATACGCAGGTAGTGGCTGATTTTGAAACTGCTTTGCAGCAGCTTGAAGTTAACGACTTGCTTTAAAGTAAATGCCCTGTGGGTCTTGCAGGGTTATTTCTTTTTCTTTTAGCCAATGGTTAACCTTGTCAAAAAACGGCAATAAACACGCATCAAGCCCTGTCTCTAGGTCTAGCTCAAAATAGTTCGCTTCATCTTCTATTTGGCTCATGCGCCGCTGAGATAGGTTCTCACGCAAAAGCTGTTCAACCGGCTGCCCTTTAAACAAATACATTAAGCAAGTTAATGTCATGGGCGAGGCATCACTAATAAGAAATTGCCTGTCCCTTACGCCAAGCAACATCAAGCTTCCCAGTAAATCAGAATAAAACGATTTAACCGTATCCAGTGTTCTTAGTTTGTTTGGATCAAGGTTAATGATCTCTGTGGTGTTGATTAATGCCTGATCTATTGTGTTTAGTAGCTGTAAACCTTGATGAAAGTTAAGTTCTAGGGTTAGCGTTTCATCTTGTAACTCTAGCACCTGATCATTTTTTTCTAAGGTCAGACTCATTCTTTCCTCCTGTTATCAAGTAACGTTTTTAATTCTTTTAGCTCGCCATTTAGCTTATTAAGTAGGCCACGAACTTCATGCTCTTCAACTTTTGCTTGGCAATTTTTTTCAAGTTGTTGAAATATTTTTTCAGGAAAAATAGCGCTGAGTTGCTTAAGTAACTTAGCTGCTTTTAGCATTTTACACGTTGAAAACAACAGCTCTATTTCTTCACGGCTAATGCGTTTTAAAATAAACCGCAGGTTAGATACAGGCAAGCTACCCATGTGATCAAGGAAACTAAATGCTTTGTCGTTGGCCGCAGGCGATGTGCTGCTGTGTAAGTTGTTTTGTAAACTGGGTGGGTCGCTGGGTTTTTGTTCAGCTAACATTTGTGCTAGTGCAGGCGTTGTATCAATTAATGCTGCCTCTAAAGCTTCTAGTGTTTCAATAATATGGGTAATTGAAATGGCAGGCTTAAGGTGCAATTGGTCAATAAAATCATCTGGGCTATCAAAAAAAATGGGGTTTTTATTATTGCTGTGTTTTTTGATTATTTTTTGCAAGCGGTTTGCAAGCTCAGGAAAAGCTGAACGGGCAAAGCCTAGTAAGGCAATCCAATTGCAGCTAGTATGATTGATCAGAATTTTTTCTAATGCCACGTCATCAAGTTGGGCTAAATAAACAGCCACGTAGTTAAGCTCATCAAGCTTTGTTTGCTGCGCTTCCCAAAAACCTGCGGGTTTTTGCCAAATTTTTTGTAATTTTTCTGCTAAGTTTTCACGCAGCAGCAGCAGTTCAGTTGTACTTAACTTGGCTTTGCAAATGCCAAGGCTTAATTCACATTGATTCTCAGAAAATTTAACGCTTATATCCATGCTTAAACTCTTCATAATGAGTGTTAAAAACCTAATAACTGCGAAGTAATAGGATACTAGCCGCTAGCAGGGGTTTTGGGTAAAATAACACGTTTATTTAAATTCATCTTACCATGCTGGAGCAAGCCTTCCCCATGCTGGAAATTAATCCGCTAGTCTCCCTAATCAAAAACCTGCAAGAACGTACCCACGTTCTTAGGGGGTACCTTTGACTATGAAGAGAAAAAAGAACGCCTTGAAGAAGTTACGCGCGAATTAGAAGAACCCAATGTTTGGAATGAACCCGAGCGTGCCCAAGCGCTAGGTAAAGAGCGTTCTGACTTGGAAACCATTGTGACTACGCTTGAAGTATTAGATGCTGGGCTGGTTGATGCCAAAGATTTAATTGAATTGGCAGGCGTAGAAAACGATGAAGAAACCTATTTAGCCGTAGAAGCCGATTTAAAAAGCCTGCAAAAACAATTAGAAGGTTTAGAATTTCGCCGCATGTTTTCAGGTGAAATGGATGCCAACTCTGCCTATTTAGAAATTCAAGCCGGTTCAGGTGGCACAGAAGCGCAAGATTGGGCAGAAATGCTCTTGCGTATGTATTTGCGCTGGGCAGACAGCCACGATTACAAAGTTGAAATTGTTGAAATTTCAGCCGGTGATGTGGCAGGCATTAAATCGGCAACCATTAGCGTTCAAGGCGGCTATGCTTATGGCTGGTTAAGAACTGAAACGGGTGTGCATCGCTTGGTTCGCAAAAGCCCCTTTGATTCAGGTGGCCGTCGCCACACCTCGTTTACTTCGGTGTTTGTATCGCCTGAAGTCGATGATAGCTTTGTAATTGATATTAATCCTGCCGATTTACGCATTGATGTTTACCGTGCTTCAGGTGCCGGTGGTCAGCACGTTAACCGAACTGAATCGGCGGTGCGTATTACTCACCTACCCACCAATACGGTGGTGGCGTGTCAGGCAGGGCGTTCGCAACACCAAAACAAAGACTTTGCTATGAAGCAGCTAAAGTCACGTTTGTTTGAATTAGAAATACACAAGCGCAATGCTGAAAAGCAAAAGCTAGAAGATTCTAAATCAGACATAGGTTGGGGCAGCCAAATTCGTTCCTACGTTTTAGATGATTCACGTATTAAGGACTTGCGTACCAATATAGAAACACGTAATACCCAGGCCGTGTTAGATGGTGACCTGGATAAATTCATTGAAGCCAGTTTAAAGCAAGGTCTATAAAATTATGACAACCCCAGATACCACCCCTTCAGTTGACGTTGATGAAGACAACAAGCTGATTGTTGAGCGCCGTGCCAAGCTTGCTGCCCGCCGTGAACAAGGCAATGCCTTTCCTAACACCTTTCGCCGCGATGCTTATGCCGGTGATTTACAAGGTGAATTTGGCGATAAAACTAAAGAAGAACTTACCGATTTAGGGAAGCAAGTTAAAGTGGCAGGCCGCATTATGCGTATGCGTGGCCCTTTTATTGTGATTCAAGACGTTAGTGGGCAAATTCAGCTGTACGTTGATAAAAAAGGCCTAGCTGAAGAGCAGCAGCAAGACATTAAAACGTGGGATTTAGGCGATTTGGTGTGTGCCAAAGGCAAGCTAAGCCTTTCAGGTAAAGGCGACTTGTATGTGTTTATTGAAGAAAGCCAGCTCTTAACCAAAAGCTTACGTCCGCTGCCTGACAAGTTTCATGGTTTGTCTGATATGGAAACCCGTTACCGCCAGCGTTACGTTGATTTAATTGTTAACCCTGAATCGCGTGAAACCTTCAAAACCCGTTCTAAAATAATCAGCGGTATTCGCCGTTTTATGGAAGAGCACGAGTTTATGGAAGTTGAAACGCCCATGCTGCAAGCCATTCCTGGCGGTGCTACGGCACGTCCTTTTGTAACTCACCACAATGCGCTAGACCAAGATATGTATTTACGCATTGCCCCAGAGCTGTATTTGAAGCGTTTGGTGGTGGGTGGTTTTGAACGGGTTTATGAAATTAACCGTAACTTCCGCAACGAAGGTTTGTCGACCCGCCATAACCCAGAGTTTACCATGATTGAGTTTTACTGGGCTTATGCTGATTACCACGAACTGATGGCTTTCACTGAGCAGCTGCTAAAAAGCCTAGCTGAACAAGTTTTAGGTACTACTCAAGTGCCTTATCAGGGTGAAGTTTATGATTTTGGCAAACCCTTTGAACGCCTAACCATGAAAGAAGCCATTATCAAACATGGTAAAGGCATTACCGAAGCAGATTTAGCCACCCGTGAAGCCGCTGCCGCGCTTGCCAAAACCTTGAGAATTGAAGTGCAAGCCATTTGGGGCTTAGGTCGTATTATTACAGAAATATTTGATGTAGTGGCTGAAACTAACTTACGACAACCCACTTTTATTACTGCCTACCCAGCTGAAGTTTCACCACTGGCGCGTCGTAATGATGAAGACCCAGAAGTGACGGATCGCTTTGAGTTTTTTATTGGTGGCCGTGAAATTGCCAATGGTTTCTCTGAGTTAAACGATGCTGAAGACCAGCGTGACCGTTTCTTAGAACAAGTCGCCGAAAAAGAAGCCGGTGATGATGAAGCCATGTTCTACGATGCCGATTACATTCGTGCCCTAGAATACGGTATGCCACCAACAGCAGGTGAAGGCATAGGCATAGACAGGCTGGTGATGGTATTCACCGACAGCCCATCCATTCGTGATGTGTTGCTCTTTCCTGCCATGCGCCCTGAAGTGAACTAGTTGGCTAATTGCTGTAATTGCTGTAATTGCCCCAGCAAAAAATAGCCAAGAGCAGTAGTAAAAACAGCAGTAAAAAACAGTAGCAGGCTAGCTAAAATTCAGCTCAAAGCCTGCTGCTGCTAAATACGTGGCTTCTTCTTCTAAATCATTCCTTAATAAAGGCTGCTCTTCTAACCAGCCTTCTGCAAAAGTAACCTGCATGGCTTCTTTAGAATGGCTGTTATCGATACTAATGCGAAAATCTAATAAAGGCGTTTCAGGGCGGCTTGGGTGAAGCAAAACAGCCAAGCGCAATAACCTTGCCAAGCGTTGTAGTTTTAACTTGTCTTCGGGTGTGAAGTTATCAAACTCTGCTAAAGGGAATTTGCGGCGATGGGCACGAATTAATACTGACAGCATTTGCTGTTGTGGGCGAGTAAAGCCTGCTAAATCGGCGTAACGCATTAAATAAGCACCGTGTTTGTGGTACTGAGTGTGCGCCACACTTAAACCAATTTCATGCAAATTAGCAGCCCATTCCAGCTTGTTTTTCCATTTAGGTGAGTTTGCCAAGCCCCAAGTTTGGGCCACCTGATTAAAGGCATGCAGCGCCGCTGTGGTAACGGAATGGCTTTGCGATGGATCAATTTGAAAGCGTTCAGTAACTGCCCTTACCGTGCGAATACGCACATCTTCTTCTGTGCCACTGCCTAAAAGCTCATACAAGACACCCTCACGCAATGCACCATCTGAATAGTCTAGGCTTTGAATGCCAAGCGATTCAAAGATGGCTAAACTAATCGCTAACCCTGCCGGTACTATGTTAATTCTTTCAGGACGAATGCCATATTGAATCCATTGTTCAGGGCTGCCCGTTGCTAATAACTCATCTTTCATTTGTTTTAAGCCGGCCATGGTTAGGCTGGCAAATTTACCTTTGCCAAGAATTAGCGATAAGGTTTTCATGGTGCCAGAGCTGCCGTGTGCCACTTGCCAGCCTTGGGCTATAAAGCGTTTTTGAATGTAAAGCAACTCGCCTCGTGCAGCTAAATACGCGTGTTCAAAATGTTGAGCAGTAATGTTTTTTTTGGTGAAATAACGGCTGGTATAACTAACACAGCCCATGTGCAGGCTTTCTAATAGTGTTGCTTCACTGCCTTCACCAATAATAAATTCTGTGCTGCCGCCACCAATATCAATAACGAGGCGTTTTTCGGCTATTTTAGGGTTAGAGTTAACCACGCCTACATAAATTAAACGGGCTTCTTCACGGCCAGCAATAATTTCAATAGGAAGGCCTAAAATGGCCTCTGCACGGTCGATAAATTCTTTGGCATTGTGGGCTGCCCTTAGTGTATTAGTCGCCACTAGGGTCACTTGATTTTCGTTTAAGCCTTGTAAAAAAGGTGCCATTAACTTTAAGCATTCAAGGCCACGCTGCTGGGCTTCTTCACTTAAACGGTTGTGAATACTAAGCCCGGCGGCAAGTTGCACCTTTTCGCCTAGGCGCTTAATAATACTTAACTCACCTTTTATTTTACGTGCTAATAATAAGTGAAAACTGTTAGAGCCCAAATCTAAAGAGGCTACTAAATCACCTTCAGAAAGGCGTTCAAGGCTATTTGTTGGCTCGTTAGTCATAAAAAAATTATCCATAAAACATAGCTAAAAAACAAGAATAAACCTAAGCTTTTATAGCAAAGATAACACCAAAAGGTCGAAGATTATATTCTTACGTCTTTAGGTGTGCCAAAGAGAATGATATGATGCACCCCATTACTTGATGATTAAGTTCCCAATGGAGAACAGACTATGAGTGCTAACATTCTCAATACCAGTGATGCAAATTTTGAAGATGACGTACTAAAAGCAGAACTACCCGTTTTAGTAGATTACTGGGCAGAATGGTGTGGTCCTTGTAAAATGGTTGCGCCGATTTTAGATGAAATTGCCAGTGAGTACGAAGGCCGCTTGTTAATTTGCAAGTTAAATATTGACGAAAATACTGATACACCGGCACGTTTTGGTATTCGTGGTATACCCACTTTAATGTTATTTAAAGGGGGCGAATCAGTCATTAGCAAGGTAGGCGCACTGTCTAAGTCGCAGTTATCAGCCTTTATAGACGCTAACTTATAATCGTTGCTTATGGCTTTTGCACGCAAATACTCTAATTAAAGTGTTGCGTGCAGAATCAGCTTAAGGCAAGATAGATTTTGTCTGGTGCAGCACAACTTTATTCAGCACCCTTTTTTACTTTAGTTTTATTCCGGTATCAGCTCAAATCGAGTAAATGTTACGGGAAGCCGACCTGCCCTAGCGCTCCAACAGCAATCAATCAGAATGAGCCATTAAGTTGTTGACACGCTCAATCTAATATTCTTATGTGCAAGCTCGGTAAAGTATTTATCATTCCGCCTTACACGGATACTATCCTCTAGCAAGATCACTTATATAAAAACATGAATCTGACCGAACTCAAGCAAAAATCCGTTACTGAACTAATGGACATCGCCAACGAGATGG
>CANQLY010000018.1 GCA_947624795.1 uncultured Marinospirillum sp. | reverse complement strand
CTGAAGCTTAATTTAAGCAGTAAAAATTAAGTTGTGTTAAGTTCAGTGGGCTTCCGTAAGGAGGCCCACTTTCATTTGGAGAGAAAATAATGATTTGGCATTTACTTGCAGTGTTTATTTCAGGGCTAGCTTTAGGTGGATTTGGTTTTTTACTTATAAAAATCAGTGGTAATAGATTACCTAAATGGATTATGCCTGTTGCTGCAGGTATGGGTATGCTTGGGTATCAGGCTTATTACAATTATGCTTGGTATGATTTTAAATTAGGGCAATTACCTGAAAGAGCAATTGTTCTTGATGTAGAGCGTAATTCAGATTTTTTTCGGCCTTGGAGCTACTTATACCCAGCCGTAAGTAATTTCACTTTTATAGACAATGATGTGCGTGTATTTGAACAAGATGGCGAACAGCTGGTGCAATACATTTACTTTGAAATGCACCAAGAACACCTAGACCGTTTAGAAAATCATTTCTACCTTTTAAATTGTAGTAAAGCCGAACAGGTTGAGTTAGACGACAAGGGTAAAGTTTTAGAGCCAGCATTTTTTGAAAAGATTGAAAGAGACAGTCTACTTTTTCAAACACTCTGTACACAAAATTCTAATTTTCGAGACTAAAGTCCAGCTATCAGCTAGCGCAATGGTTTGTTAAATTTAAGTGACTGCAGGATCGGGTCACTTGATGTTCCGTAACCTGCTCATGAAGAATAATAAGGAATAGCATCCATGAGCAATGAGTTTGATCTTACCCACCCTCCTTTCGATTTATTAACTAACGATGAACAAAAACACCTACTAACCTGCATAGACATTGGTTACTTTAGCAATAATCAAATTGTTATTGAAGCAGGTCAATCAAGCGACTATGTTTTTGTTATTCTTAAAGGCGCTATTGCTGAAATTGATCCAAAGCTTCAGGACAATGCAGATGGCGGTGTGATTCGTGAGTATGCCCATGAAGACTTGTTTGGTGCCATTAGTATTATTAATGGCTCTAGTCGCTATACTTTTCGTACCCTTGAAGAAACCATTTCTTGGTTAATTCCTAAAGCTGTCTTTGAAGCTTTAATGAATGATAATCCTGCCTTTGCTGCCTATTTTAAGAACAGCCTTGCTGAAAAATACCGCATGATTGAAAGCCGCCGAAATCAGCAGCAGGGCGGTAGTGATATGTCTGCTTTTACGCTGGCTAAAGTTGGCAATTCGGTGATGCGTGAAGCCGTTGTTTTAGCATCGGGTGTTAGTATTCTTGAAGCAACACGCACGATGCGTGAACAGCATGCTGACTGTTTGCTTGTTTATAAAGATGAACGCTATGGCATGGTGACACGAACTGACTTGCTTGAAGGCATAGTGCTGAATAATCAGGCATTAACAACCGATGTGTCAGAATTGGCAAGTTATAATCTTTTTACAGTACAAACCGAAGACTTTCTTTTTAATGCCTTGGTGTTAATGACTCGCCATAAAATTCAGCGGGTGGTGGTGTTTAATGGCTCAGAGCTTGCCGGTTTAGTTGAGCTAACCGATGTGCTAAGCTTCTTCTCTAGTCAGTCGCACGTTATAGGCTTGCAGATTGAGCGGGCAACTAGCCTAGAAGAACTTGCCCGTGCCGCCGAGGGCACTACTACACTAGTAAGTGGGCTGGTCTCACAGGGCGTTAAAATACGCTTTGCGATGGATCTATTGGCTGCTTTGAATAGTCGCATTATTGCCAAGGCGTTTGAATATATTGTTCCAGCTGAATACCACGATAAAGTTTGCTTGTTGGTTATGGGCAGTGAAGGCCGTGGCGAACAAATCTTAAAAACTGACCAAGACAACGCTTTAATTTTAGCAGATGACCTTGTTTGGCCAGATTGCCAAAAGTACATGGATAAATTTACGCTGACATTGCTTGATTTTGGCTATCCACTTTGTAAAGGTAAAATCATGGTTTCTAACCCTGATTGGGTAATGACTGAAAGCAATTGGAAAAAGCGCTTAAAGAAGTGGAGCAGTTCTGTTGATGGCGTGGGTTTGATGAACTTATCCATTTGTATTGATGGCTTACCCATTGCGGGTAATTATGCGTTGTTTCATCGCATTCGTGACAATCTTCACACCGAGTTGGTGGGCAATGATATTTTCTATTCCTACTTTGCGATGCCTATTCGTAACTTTAGTACACCGCTTACGTTCTTTGGTGGGTTAAAGCATGGTGATGGTATTGATATTAAAAAAGGGGGTATTTTCCCCATAGTGCACGGTGTGCGTACCTTAGCTTTACACAATAAAATTAAGGCAACGAATACTTTTGTGCGCTTAGAAAAGCTTGTGAAGCTGAATGTTCTTAAACAAAGTTTTGCAAATAACCTAGCTGAAGCCTTATCTGTGATGAGTCAGCTGCGTTTGCAGCAGCAACTAAAAGCAGCTGAAGGGCAGGCCGATGCAGATGAAGCAAATTTGGTTTCTGCGGTTGAGCTAAATAAGTTAGATAGGGATTTACTGCGTGAAGCGTTACATCTAGTAAAAGAGTTTAAGGCAGTTATGACGCACCGTTATCATTTAGAGAGGTAAATAAGATGGTCTTTAAAATAATAAGAACAGCTGCAGACCGCTGGAATCAAAAAGAAAGTGAGTTTTCTTTTATGTTTGAACCCTACACAGGGGATGAAATAATTGCACTTGATTGTGAAATGACAAGCCTTGATACAAAAAAAGCTGAACTTGTATCCATTGCAGCCGTTAAAATTAAAGGCACTCAGGTATTAACGAGTGATAAGTTAGACATTAAGCTACAAAAACCAGAAAATTTAACGGGTGATTCGATTAAAGTGCATCGCATTCGGGGTGTTGATTTAATTGGTGGTGAAGTGTTGGGCGATGCTTTGCAGCAGTTGCTTGAATTTGTAGGCAATCGTCCCATTATGGGTTACAACATTGGTTATGACATTGCTGTGCTAAATCGCTTTATTCGACCACATTTTGGTTTTAGTTTACCTAATAAAAATATTGAGCTAGCCCAGTGTTATTTATCAAAAATGCAGCGTGCCGTGCCATACATAGAGCCAAACTTGCAGTTTGAAACCATTGCTAAAAAGCTAGACGTGCCTATGGTAGGTCAACGCCATACTGCTTTAGGTGATGCAATTACTACGGCATTAATGTATGTACGCTTGTTAAATGATGGTTTGCCCGCCTAATTTATAAGTTAGGTTTTAGATTAAAACTTAAAAAGCCTTCAAAACTGAAGGCTTTTTTGTTAAATGTTTTTATTAAATATTTTTGTTAAAAGTTATACCAGCTGCCGTCGGCATAAGGAATCAACCACTGGCGTGTAAACCAAAAGTAGCGATTTTCAGTGGCGTGGGGGGCTGTGCAGTTATAGCGTGGTCGACCAACGTGCAAGTCTTTATCTGAATTAATGGTTATTTCAAGGTTGCCATCGGCTAATTTTATTGCCGTTACTTTAAGCGGTTGTGCATCAGGTCCATAACAGCGGAACTGCTTAATTTGATAATCACCGGGTAAAAGGGTTAGGGTTAAATTGGGGCGAAGGTTAGTGCCATCAAGCACAGCAGAGGCCGGTGTTTCATTGACTAAAGGAAAAGGCAGTGCATACAGCTTAGTATATAGACTGCTAACCTGAGCTGAAGAGCCATTGGCTGCATAGCGTGGTAAAGCGGTTAAGCCTGTATAGGGGTTCGCTGCGCCTGATTGTTGTCCAAAAGCAACGTAACCCATTTGCTGAATGAGTTTTTGTAGTTCAGGGTTGTATTCACCGTAAGGATAAGCAAAGATTTTAGGTGCGCTGCCTAGGTTATCAATAAGCGCTTGCTGGTTATCGTTAATATCTTTGCGTATTCTTGCTAGCCAATCAACTTCGTTTTCATTGTCTAGTTTACGAATTAAATAGTCGTGGTTAAGCGAGTGGTTAGCAATCACACCTCCGGCTTCTTGGACTTCTTTTAGTTGCGCCCAGCTCATGTATAGGGGGTGTTTGGCAGCAATTGAATTGGCGTTAACAAAAATAGTAAAAGGTAGCTTTCTTTCTTTTAAAATAGGTAACGCTTCTTCATAAATACTTATGTAACCATCATCAAAAGTAATGCTGGCAACTTTGTTGGGCAGCGGGCGACGGCGCTTTAAATGTTGCACTACCCGTTCTAGTGGCCAAATTTGAAAACCATCTTTTTCAAGCAAATCTAAGTGCTTTATAAAATCATCGGGCGATGTGCTTGTTGTTGGTGGGGTGCCGGTGCTAATGTGGTGATACATAAGCACTGTAGCATGGTAATAGGTTGTTACTGGCTGCTCATCTTCAGCAGCCCACGCATTCAGTGTGCTTAAAACCAAGAGTAAGGGCAATAAACGTCTTAATCGCATTGTTGGATTTCCAGTAATTATTTAAGCAGTGGGCGTAGTACTTCCATTGCTTCATTAATGGCTTGTAGCTTCTCGGCATCACCGCCACGGTCTGGGTGATGGAGCATGGCTAGTCGACGGTAGCTTAATTTAATTTCTTTAGTGGAAACACCCTCTTGCAAGCCTAGGGTTTTAAAAGCTTTCGCCTTTAAACCGCCCCCACTAAAAACAGATTCTTCATGTAGGCGCTTCCAGAAGCTGTTTAGAGCG
Organism: uncultured Marinospirillum sp.; assembly: GCA_947624795.1. GTDB lineage: Bacteria > Pseudomonadota > Gammaproteobacteria > Pseudomonadales > Halomonadaceae > Marinospirillum. The sequence goes on along the minus strand of CANQLY010000018.1, from coordinate 19,339 downwards.
CTTTCTATGTCTTGATGCGTGGTTTTTTCTAGCATGTCTAAATCTAGGTAGTAATCACGCATGTGGTCGTGTTCTTGTAAGGCAGCAGCGCCTGGGTGGTAAGGTAAAAGGTTTAAGCGGACTGCTGTAATTTCTAAATGCCCTTTACCTGTTTGCCATAAGGTATCGCGCAATTGATAAAGTGCGTTATAAAGTAAAAAGTGAGTACGAAACAGTTTTACGTTATCACTAAACGTGTCTGCTTCTAAGCTAATGGTTCCCTTTTCATCTAGTGCTTTAAGCATTGCATGTTCATTAATGCCCTCTGGAAAAGAGCTTAACACTTCAATTAAATCTTCAAAAAGTCTAGTTTCCTGTAGCGCAGTCATAGCTTTAATGGCCTTAAATAGCGTGTTCTATTTTGAGATATTAGCAGGGCTAAGCAATATAGAAAATGCTTTAGCCCATTTACATTGTATGAGACTTTGGTTAACTTGCGTCCTTTGATCATTAAGTGACTGGTAACGACCATGCAGGATTTACTTCCTAAAGCCCGATTAGAGTTTAATAAATTACAAAAGCGCCTGCGCCGTGAAATGGGTCAAGCTATTGCTGACTTTAACATGATACAGGACGGTGACAAGGTTATGGTTTGCCTCTCTGGGGGTAAAGATTCTTTTACATTACTACATTTTTTAATGGCGTTGCAAAAATCTGCACCCATTAGTTTTGATTTGGTTGCGGTTAACCTAGATCAAAAGCAGCCTGGGTTTCCTGAGGAAGTATTGCCTCATTATTTATCACAACTAGGCGTGCCCTATCACATTGTTGAAAAAGACACCTACACCATTGTAAAAGAAAAAATTCCTGAAGGTAAAACAACCTGCGGCCTATGCTCACGTCTGCGTCGTGGTAGTTTGTATGGTTTTGCAGAACAAATTGGCGCAACCAAAATAGCATTGGGTCATCATAAAGATGACATGCTAGAAACTTTGTTTTTAAATTTGTTTTTTGGTGGCACTTTAAAGTCAATGCCCCCTAAACTTTTATCAGACGATAAAAAGAACATCGTTATTCGTCCTTTAGCTTACAGTCGAGAAAAAGACATTATTGCTTTTGCAGAGCAAATGAATTTCCCCATCATTCCTTGTAATTTATGTGGCTCACAAGAAAACTTACAGCGTCAAGTTATTAAAGGCATGTTGGCTGATTGGGAAAAAAGCCACCCAAATCGCCTAGAAACTATGGCCAACGCCTTAAAAAATGTGGCACCTTCTCAGTTAGCAGATACTCAAGCATTTAACTTTGCAGGGCTTGAAGAAGAAAGAGCCAGAGCTTTAGCAAGTAAAATTCAACTTATAAACACTCTGGCAACCCAAGCCTAAACTATTATTTACTGCCCATCTTCAAATGCAAGAACTGAGTAAGTGCTGATGCCTAACTCTAAGAGTCGCTCACTGCCACCACGATCAGGAAGGTTGATTAAGCTTGCAACTTCATGCACTTCAGCTTTTTGACGGCGAATGAGTGTGGTAGCAGCAATTAAGCTGCTGCCACTGGCAATAATGTCATCAAATAACAGCACTTTATCGTTTTCATTAATCATGCCTTGGCGCATTTCTAGGGTACGGTCGCCCTTAGCGCTGGGTGCCCGTTCAAACATCACTTCACCTGGCTCTTCACCAAAGTCTCTAATCAGTGCAAGGGGTAAGTTTAAGCGGTAAGCTAAAATAGCGGCAAACATAGTGCCACGACCTTTTAATGCAACAATGCGGGTAAGGTTAGCGTTAAGGTAGCGCTGTGCTAGCTCACTGGTTATAAAGTGCAGGGCACCTGTTTCATTGAGCAATTCAGAAAAATCACGTGTATAAGACCCTTTTTTAGGAAAATCTTTGTGTGTTTTAATGAGTTGTTTAAGCGAAAATACATCAAGCATGAGTCTTACCCTCTTTTTATTAGATAGTTAGCTGTAATTTAGTATTAGTAAGGTTATGAGGCAATCGATTTTTTATCTATTGCTACTAAATAGTCATTTAAGTCAGCAATTTTTAATAATTGATTTTTATTAGCGATATGAATCTCTTTGCCATTAACCGCAATAATATCCATGCTTTGAAAGCGTGTAAAAACACGGCTAACCGTTTCAACGGCCAAACCTAGGTAGCTACCTATTTCATTGCGTGACATGGATAAGCGGAAAGTATAAGGCGAATAACCTCGCCGTTTAAAGCGTGCTGATAAATTGGCTAGCAGGCTTGCTACTTTTTCTTCGGCATTTTTTTTAGAAAGTAGCAGCATCATTTGCTTGTCATCACGCAGCTCTTTACTCATGCAGCTAAAAATTTGGCTGCGTAAATCAGGAAGTTTTGTGTAAAGTTCTTGCAGATTTGAGTAAGGTATTTCACACACACTCGTTGTTTCTAACGCTTTGGTTGAAATAGGGTAGCTTTTACAATCAATGCTATCTAACCCAACCAGTTCACTAGGTAAGTGAAGGTTAGTAATCTGCTCTTCGCCATTGTTTGTCATAATGTAGCTTTTTAAGCTACCTGATCTAACCGCATAGATTGATTCAAAGTTGTCGCCTTGGCGAAATAAATGGTCGCCTTTCTTTAAGGCTTGGCGCCGTTTAATGATTTTGTCTAACTTGTCGATTTCTTCTAAATTTAACGATAAAGGGAGGCAGAGTGAACTTAAACTGCAAGTCATACAGCGAGCCTCCTTACTGAAGTTTTGGCAGCTTCCTTTTTTTTGTAATTTGCTGTTCATTACCCTACTCTCCGAGTTCAAAAACTTGATATAGCTCAACTACTTTTACCATGAGTGGGGTAACAAGGCAATTGAACTCGGGTTAATCCTTGACTAGTTTAAATGCAGGTCAGGCTTGCTGTGAGTTAAATGATTCTGGAAAAAGATTTTCCGATTGAATCTTGATCCAAGTAAGCATCAAATACCATACCAATGCTGCGTATTAATAAGCGGCCTGCTGGGGTTACAAGCAGGTTGTTGTTGTCTATTTTAAGCAGGCCATCGGCTTGATGCTGTTTTAATGCTTTTAATTCTTTAGCAAAATAATCAGAAAAGTTAATTTTATGTTGCTGAGCAAACGCATCGCCTTCTAAGTTGAAATGACAAATAAGCTGGTTAATGGCGGCTCTGCGAATGATGTCATCTTGGCTAAGTGTCATGCCTTTAATAGTAGAGAAATGCCCTTGCCCAATTTTTGCTTCATAGCTTTGGGTATCGTAATCATTTTGTGCATAGGTTGGCCCTACTTGGCTAATAGACGAGGTGCCCATTGCAATCAAATCGCATTCTGAATGGGTGGTATAGCCTTGGAAGTTGCGGTGTAAGCGGCCTTCTTGCTGAGCGATAGCAAGGCTATCTTCAGGTTTTGCAAAGTGATCCATGCCGATAAAAACATAACCTGCATCGACTAGGCGGGTGATAGATTCTTCTAATATTTGCAGCTTTTTTTCTGGGCTAGGTAAGTCAGCTTCATTAATTCTACGTTGGGGTTTAAAGCGCTCGGGCATGTGCGCATAGTTAAAGACGGATAAGCGGTCAGGGTTTATTTCAATCACTTCTTCAAGCGTGGCAGCAAAGGTTTCAGGTGTTTGGTGGGGAAGGCCGTAAATAAGGTCAAGGTTTAATGAGCGAAAACCCAGTTCACGCGCCTGAATAATGGCACCTTCAGTCATGTTCCTAGGCTGCACACGGTTCACTGCTTCCTGCACCTTAGGGTTTAGGTCTTGTAGGCCAAAACTAATGCGATTAAAGCCAAGTTCACGCAACAAAGGCAAAGTGTCGGGCTGAATTTCACGTGGGTCAATTTCAATGGAATAATCACCCAAATCATCATCACGCAGCTTAAAGCGTTGGCGTGTTTCCTGCATGAGTTGGCGCATTTGTTCATGCGACAAAAAAGTAGGTGTGCCACCGCCCCAGTGCAGCTGGTTAACTGGGCGGCTGGTATCTAGGTGCTTGGCAACTAAATCCATTTCTTTAAATAGGTGTTCTAAATAAGGTTCGCAGCGGCCAGTATCACGGGTGGCAATTTTATTACAGCCACAGTAAAAACAAATTTTGGCACAAAAAGGAATGTGAAAATAAAGTGATAAAGGTGCGGCACTAGCATTGCTGTTTATTAAGGCTTGGGTAAATTCATTTGACTGAAAACCGTCATGGAACTGAGGCGCAGTAGGGTAGGAAGTGTAGCGAGGGCCTGCTAGGTTATAGCGGTTAACTAGCTTGGGGTTCCACTCAAAGTTTTTAGGGTTTTCCTGACTCATGGTTGCGTCTCTTTTTAAACAGTTGTTATAAATTATCAATCGTTAATTAATTGGGTTATTAGTTGCTAGCTTATTAAAGGCCAAGCCAGCCAAAAAGCAAAACCCAATAGTAAAATTGCCGACATTTGTCGCCACACGCGTTGACGTAATAGCGCAGTGAGCTGCCTAGCTGCGACACCTGTTACTAATAATGTGGGTAAAGTGCCCAAGCCAAAGGCTAGCATCAGCAGGCCGCCATCTAAGGTGCTACCACTGCTTAGGGCAAGTAATAGCATAGAATAAACTAAACCGCAGGGCAGCCAGCCCCAAATAAGGCCAATCAGCAACGCTTGCCCGGGGTTTTGTATTGGCATCAGTTTGCGTCCCAGCGGTTCTAAATAACGCCACAGGTATTTTCCTAAGGCTTCAACACGGGTAAGGCCTGTCCACCATTGGCCGACATAAAAAGCCATAAGCACCAGCATTAATACCGCCAGCCAGCTAAGCACTTGGGTAATGGCTTTAATTTCACCAATTAAAAGCTGCCCCAAGCCACCAATTAACATGCCAGCCAGCATGTAGCTAGTAATCCGCCCTAAGTTATAGGTAAGCATTAAAGCAGCAATGCGTAGCGGGTGACGGCGACTGGGTGGTAAAGCAAAACTGAGGGCGCTAACAATGCCGCCACACATGCCTATGCAATGCCCTCCGCCCAATAAACCGGCTATAAAAGCAGTAATTAGCCCAGCACTTAGCAGCTCAGTCATGATTTACTTGAATTGCTGCCTAAGTTTTTTGCTTCACTAACCTGTTCGCTAGCCTCTGCAGGCTTGGGTTCATCATCGTCAAATAAAATAGAATAAGCAGGCCCTTCTAAGTCTTCAAATTGGTCGTTTTTAACCGCCCAAAAGAAAGCCCAAATAGCCATGCTAAGTAAAGCAAGCGACAATGGAATCAGTAGAAATAGAATGTTCATAGTGCGCCCTTAATTGCTTTTGGCAGATTGCTGAGCTTTTACTTGCTTCTTTTGTTCGCTCAGGCGTTGTTCACTGGCTTGGTCACGTAAGCGTAAAGCATTTAATACGACTAATAATGAACTACTGGTCATACCTACTGCAGCAAGCCAAGGTGGTACTAACCCCATACTAGCAGCAGGCAGCGCAATTAAGTTATAAACCAGTGATAACATTAAATTTTGTTTGATAACTTGGTGGGTCATGCGTGCTTTTTTAATGGCCTGTGGGATTTTAATTAGGCGGCTTGAAAGCAAGAGAGTATCGGCGCTGGTTTTTGCAAGGTCGGTGGCATCGCCCATGGCAATGGATACTTGAGCGCCTGCCAGTACGGGTACGTCGTTTACCCCATCGCCCACCATAATGACTTGCCGACCCCTGTTTTGTAACATTTTTAGGTGTTCAAGCTTTAATTCAGGTGTGGCGTTGGCAGTAAAATGGGTGATGCCTAATTCTTTGGCTATATTTTTTACCGAGCCTTCTTGGTCACCTGAAAGCAACTCAAAAGTAATGCTCATGTCCCTTAGTTCAGCAAGCATGGCTTGGCTGTCTGAGCGCAACTGATCGCTTAAACGAAACCAGCAGAGGGGCGTTTGGTTATCGGCAAAAAGTAGCCACTGGCCTTCTTGTTCAGGTGGCACTAGTGTTTGTTTTGTCCAAGCAAAATCGGCACGCCCTAAACGGTATTCTTGCCCAGCAATTTCAGCACTTAACCCTTTACCAGTAAAAGCTTGAATGGATTCAGCGATCAGATTGGGGTCACGCATTTGTGCAAAAGCACGGGCAATGGGGTGTTCAGATTGTGCCTCAAGTGCTGCGGCATAGCTTTTAATGTGTGCTTGGCGCGGGTCATCGTCAACCCCTAGCCAATGAACTGATTTAAGCTCTAATCTGCCTTCGGTGAGTGTGCCGGTTTTATCAAAAATAATGTGATCGGCTTTGGCTAGACCTTCTAATACATGGCCCCGTGTAATTAGCACGCCTTGGCGAGCAAGCGTTGCATTAGCAACGGCCAGTGCAGTGGGTGTGGCAAGGGCAAGGGCACAAGGGCAGGTAACAACAAGTAAGGCAACAAGCACCCAAAAAGCACGGGAAGGATCAATTGTAAGCCAAGCAATAAATACAACTAGCGCAACCACTAATAGGGCAGCAACAAAATAGCGAGAGACTTCATTAGCAAGGCTTGCAATGCGGGGCTTTTCGGCAAGCGCCCGTTCACTTAGGCGTGAAATGCTGGCAAGGCGTACGTCTTGCCCGGTTTTTTCAACCCTTACTGTTAGTGGGCTATCAATGTTTTGCGTGCCTGCTAATACCTGATGCCCAGGATAGCAAGAAACGGGTAGGTATTCGCCGGTCATGGTGGCTTGATTAACGCTTGAATGGCCGCTAATGATAACGCCATCAATGGGCAGGGTGTGACCGGGTTTAACAAGGATTAGATCACCAGGTTTTAGGTTACGGCTAGGTAAGTAAATTTCTTGTTGGTTTTCATCTAATAAAATAGCCGCCTGGGGAATTAATTCTTGCAGCGCATTGCCTGCATTACCAATGCGGTGGCGGGTACGCATTTCTATGTAGCGGCCAAACAGCAAAAAGAAGGTGAACATGGCAATGGCATAAAAGTGCAGCTCACCCGTGTTGGTTATTAGCGCCCAAACACTGGCAATGTAACCTAGCCCAATCGCCAAAGAGACAGGCACATCCATGTTTAATCGGCGGTTTTTTAGTTCATTTAAGGCACTTTTAAAAAAAGGCCAAGCAGAATAAACCACCACAGGTGTAGTAACAAAAAAAGACAGCCATTGAAAGAGAATTATAAACTCTTCTTCCATAAAATTAGCTAAGGTGCCTGCTTCCAATGAAATACCAAACATCATGGCTTGCATAGAACCAAGGGCTGCAACAATTAGGCGACGCATCGCTGTTTTTTGTTCTTTTTCTAGTTTTTGTTGCTGCTCATCTGCCTGCCAAGGCTGGGCACTGTAACCAATTGATTTAAATTCAGCCAGCAGCTTGCTTAAAGGCAGTTGAGTAATATTCCAACGTAAGGTGGCACGTTGTGCACTTAGGTTAACACCTGTGTATTCAACGCCTTCTAGGTTATTGATTTGGTTTTCAATTAACCAAGCGCAGGCAGCACAGGTAATGCCATCAATGGCAAGGGTGGTTTCTGCAATGCCTTGTTCATTCAGGTGCACAAACTCTTTCAAAAGCTCAGGCGCATCATAAACTTGTAGCTCGGCAAGTTCGCTTTCACTTAATTCAGGGCGTGGTGGAAGTTCGGTACGAAATTTGTAATAGCTTTCAAGGCCACCAAAAACAATGGCATTGGCAACAGCCTCGCAGCCGGGGCAGCAGAGGCTTTCTATTTTATCGTTAACTGTGACACTAAAGCGGCCATTACTGGGAACAGGTTCACCGCAGTGAAAACAGGATTCCTGTGACATGCTGATTAATTCCGAATAGCCAGCAAGCCGCTAAAGTGTTTTTAGCGATTGCTAGGCAATAGATTCAGGGGTTGCTGCAAGGGGAAATGACCACGATTGTAAAGTCGCCATTCTTTTTGCGGCCCGTAAATTTTAACGTCCCAATCATACTCTACTTTTTGTGGAAGGTTACCTAGGTAGCGGCCTGAACCTAGGTGTTGAACCGGAATAGTAAAGTCTAAGAAAGAGCGTGTAGCATTTTCCATTAGTACCACTAGCTGGTCTGGAAAGGGCGTTAGCTTCCCTGTTAACTGCATTTCTAATTGGTTTTCACTAAAAACAAGGTTAGCTTCTAGCTCTTTTGCTTGGGCTAGCCTGTCTTGTTCAAACGACTGATTAATACCACGCCCTTCTTTGTAATAGTCTTCGTTGACTGTACCGTCATAGTTAAGTGTGCCAACTACAAGAAGTGTTAAGCCAGTTAATACACCAGCAAAGGCTGGCGAAAACGCCAGCAACACCATGCTATTTTTATACCAAGGTTGTTGTTTTTTTGAACTGCTGCTCATTAACGCACCTGCCTTATAATGAAGCGTGAATCACGTGTACGCTGAATACTTGGGTCATCTTTAGAAACAAGATGCACTTCTATATCGACAGCAGGTACCTGTGGAAGTTGTTCAAGGTCACCTAATAGTTGGATAGGGAATTGACGCACTTCACCGCCTGCTAAGTTAAAAACGGGCACTGCATCTAGCTTAATACCGTCTGCTTTGCGTAGGCTAAGCTCATAGGTATGCGGCTTTTGGTCCATGTTAGCAATGCGTATTAAGTAGCTGTTTTCAACTTGCCCTGTATTTGTTATACGAAAAAGCTGGTTACGGTCACGCAATACTTCAAGCTCTAAAGGCACACGGCCACTGACTGCAATCACAAAAGCAACCATCATGGCAACCAGTACAGTAAAGTAGCCTATTAGGCGTGGGCGCAAGAATCGGGTGGTACGGCCTGCAAGTTCTTCTTCGGTTGTATAGCGAATCAGTCCACGAGGGTAGTCCATTTTATCCATGACTTGGTCGCAAGCATCAATACAAGCTGCACAGGTAATGCATTCGTATTGCAGGCCGTTACGAATATCAATGCCAACAGGGCAAACTTGCACGCAAAGGTCGCAGTCAATACAAGAACCTAGGTCTAGCTCTTTGGGGTCAGCCGATTTTTTACGACGACCACGAGGTTCGCCACGGGCAGTGTCATAAGAAACAATCAGCGTATCTTTGTCGAACATAACCGCTTGGAAACGTGCATAGGGGCACATGTAAATACAAACTTGCTCGCGTAACCAACCAGCAAACAAATAAGTGAAAAAGATAAAAAAGCCCAGCCAAAAACTTTCCCAAGGGCCTAAGTTTAGAGTAAATACACGGGGAATTAATTCACGAATGGGTGAAAAATAGCCTAAAAAAGCAATGCCTGTTGCAAGGGCGATAAGTACCCAAGCTAGGTGTTTAGTGCCTTTACGTAGAAGCTTGTTAGCAGACCAAGGCGCTTTATCTAGTTTTTTACGCTGATTAGGGCTGCCTTCGGTTTTTTCTTCAATAAATATAAATAACCAAGTCCAAACAAATTGTGGACAGCTATAACCACACCAAACTCGGCCAGCAAAGTTGGTCACAAAGAAAAGAATAAAGGCTAAAATGATAAGTAGCCAAGCCAATAACATAAAATCGTGCGGGAAAATGGTTGTTCCAAAAAAATGGAATTGGCGATTAGGTAAATCAAAAAGTAAAGCTTGGCGACCTTCATAAGTCATAAAAGAAGCTAAGAAAAAACCTGTTAATAGAACCCAGGTAGCTGAAGTGCGTAGTTTTTGGAACAAACCCTTAACAAGCTTCACATAAATATGCTTACGTCGTGCATAAAGGTCGCTTTGTTCGTTACCCGTTGTGGGGGATTTACGTTTTTTACCTGCATCAACAGGCGTTATATCTTGGGTAGGGATTTTATCAGTCATTCGATCATCACCAGGCTTTGAGTTAGCTTTACGGTAAATCTGAAACCTTCAACTTATGTACAAACAGAGGTTTTCTTAGAAAGGAAAGTTTACTAAGTATTTTCCCACTATCCGCCAATAAAAAGCAAAAGGGAATGCGGCAGGCTGCCGCATTCCCTAATGCTAATACTTACTTACCTTGGTTTAGGCTATAAATATAAGCCGTTACTAGGTGAAGCTTTGGCATCAGTTGAGCTTTTTCTTGTGCAGAAAGTGAGTCAATATTTGCCGGTAGTTCAACACCGTAGTCAAGGTAGCGTGCCTGTGCGGGCATTAAACCATTACGACCATTACGTAAAGTGTAGCTAACTGAATCATAAACGCTTTGGCCAGGTTGTAGGTACAACCAAGTGTTAGCGGTTAAGTCAGGTGCACCAATGCTGTCTATGCCCATAGCAGCACTACCCTTGCCGTCAGCACCGTGACAGGAAGAACAGATGGCTTGGAACATAGGTGCAGCTTCTTGTGCTTTAGCAACGTCATGATCTAGACCAGAAAGGCTTAGAACATGATTAGACATAGTGTCTACACCTTCTTCACCCAACATATCTATCCAAGCAGGCATTAGGCCGTTACGACCATTAATAATGGTGTTGCGAATCGTTTCTGCTTCACCACCATAAAGCCAGCTATTGTTAGTTAGGTTAGGAAAGCCGTAACCACCCCGAGCAGAAGAACCATGACAAACGGCACAGTTATTCTGATACAAGCGGCCAGCGACCTGCATAGCTTCAGGGTCATTGGCTAGGGTAATAACATCAGACTGGGCATAATTTTGGAAAGTTGGCGCATAAAACTCTTCAGCGTGCGCTATTTCATCTTCCCACTGACCAGTAGAAGTCCAACCTAGCAGGCCTTTATAGTTACCTAAGCCTGGGTAAAGGACAAGGTAAAACAGGCCAAAAATAATGGTACCAACGAACATAAGAAACCACCAGCGAGGCAGGGGGTTATCAAACTCTTCGATACCATCCGCAGCATGACCAGTGGTTTGAACTTCACCATTAGCCGCTGGGGCTTTATCAGTTACGCGGTTTCCATTTAAGAGCCACCAGCAGAAGCCAATCACACCAAGGGTGATGACCGTAATCCACAGGCTCCAGAAGCCGCTCAAGTCTTGGCTAAACATGCTTTTTATTCTCCAATGATGAGCTTGCATCTTGGTTAGGTTTGGCGTCTTCAGCTTCGTCAGCAAAAGGCAGGTTCGCTGCCTCATCAAAAGCTTTCTTTTGGTTTTTACTATAAGCCCAGACAACTAAGCCAAGAAAGGCAAAGAGTAAAACAGCTGACATTAGGCCACGAAAAACGTTAATATCCATAACCTTACCGTGCATCTTTTAGGACAGTGCCCAATTGTTGTAAATAGGCAACAACGGCGTCCATTTCGGTCTTGCCACTAATGAACTCTCTTGCACCAGCAATATCATCGTCGGTATAAGGTACACCAAGCATTCTTAAGCGCTTCATTTTAACGTCAGTGTTATTGTTTTCCATGCTAGCGTAGTTCATCCAAGCGTAAGAAGGCATGATGGATTCAGGTACTACGTCACGAGGGTTGAACAAGTGAGCATAATGCCAGTCATCACTATAACGACCACCAACACGGGCTAAGTCTGGACCTGTACGCTTAGAACCCCACTGGAAGGGGTGATCGTAAACGAACTCGCCCGCTACCGAGTAATGGCCATAACGCTCAGTTTCAGCACGAAAAGGACGAATCATTTGTGAGTGGCAGGTATAGCAACCTTCACGCACATAAATGTCACGGCCTTCTAGCTGCAGTGCATTGAGTGGCTTTAAGCCTTCTACTGGTTTAGTGGTGGCTTCTTGGAAGAACAGCGGGGTGATCTCAACGAGACCACCAAAGCTGATAACAACCAAGATAAGAACCATCATTAAACCAACGTTCTTTTCTACTATTTCGTGTTTCATTCAGCTAACCCCTTCATTAGGCCGTTTGTGCGGCGGCTTTTTCAGAAGCCTTGCTGGATACAGTCATATAGACGTTGTAGGCCATAATCAGCATACCTGTAAGCCAAAGAACACCGCCCAACCAGCGAACGATAAAGCCTGGGTGGCTTGCTTCAACTGATTCAATGAAGGTGTACATTAACGTACCGTCAGAGTTAACTGCACGCCACATTAGACCTTGCATGATGCCGTTAACCCACATAGATGTAATGTAGAGAACAGTACCAACAGTAGACAACCAGAAGTGCACGTTGATTAGATCAACCGAGTGCATGTCTTTTTTGCCAAACAGTTTAGGGATCATGTGGTAAATAGAACCCACAGTAATCATAGCAACCCAACCTAAAGCACCAGCGTGTACGTGACCAACAGTCCAGTCAGTGTAGTGAGATAGGGCGTTTACGGTTTTAATTGACATCATCGGGCCTTCAAACGTAGACATACCGTAGAAAGACAGAGATACCACTAAGAAACGTAAGATAGGGTCTGTACGCAGCTTATGCCATGCACCTGATAGCGTCATCATGCCGTTAATCATACCGCCCCAAGAAGGTGCAAGTAGAATCAATGACATAACCATTGCTATAGATTGAGCCCAGTCTGGAAGCGCTGTGTAGTGTAGGTGGTGAGGACCTGCCCACATGTAAACACAGATTAATGCCCAAAAGTGCACGATGGATAAGCGGTAAGAGTAAACAGGACGCTCAGCTTGTTTAGGTACGAAGTAGTACATCATTCCTAAAAAACCAGCCGTTAAGAAGAAACCTACTGCGTTATGCCCATACCACCACTGAACCATTGCATCAGTTGCGCCTGAATAGATGGAGTAGGAGTGGGTTAAGCTTGTAGGTATTTGCATACTGTTAACAATGTGCAATACAGCAACGGTCAAAATAAAGGCAGCAAAGAACCAGTTAGCCACATAAATGTGTGAGGTTTTGCGCTTATAAATTGTACCGATAAAAACTGTAGCATAAGCTACCCATACTATGGCAAGTATTACGTCAATCGGCCAAATTAGCTCGGCGTACTCTTTACTCTGAGTTAAACCCAGTGGCAAAGTAATCGCTGCTAATACAATCACTAACTGCCAGCCCCAAAAGGTGAAAGCGGCCAGTTTGTCAGAGATTAGGCGTACCTGGCAGGTGCGCTGAACCACATAGTAGGAAGTAGCAAACAGTGCTGAACCACCAAATGCAAAAATTACTGCGTTGGTGTGAAGCGGACGTAAACGCCCGAAGCTTGTCCAAGGAAGGTCAAAGTTTAATGCCGGCCATGCCAACTGAGCCGCTATCCAAACACCGACGAACATACCGACGATGCCCCAGACTACGGTCATTATGGCGAATTGCCGAACCACCTTATAGTTATAGGTGGAGTGTTCTATTGCTGTGCTCATGTCAGGTTCCCATTACAGCAGTTAGTTTGGAGGAATCCAGCGCCAAGTTTCGAGGAGCTGGGTTTTCCCAGCCATGATACATGTCAATGGATCTTGATCATTCTAGCGCAGCCACTGTATGACCTGAACCTAAGTGTGTCTATTACTTTGTGGGTTTAGTATAAGTAAACCTTGCCTTACAAATAAATTGTTTAAAATCAATAACTTACAATTGTACGACAAAAAGCCGCTTAGACGAAGGTATGATAAGTAGTTGCACTGTTTTTTTGATTATAATAATTGCCTTTCTAAAGACTGAGGCTTTTTTAGGTGTTTTTGTTTTCTAGTTGATTCATTAAAGACGCTACTTTGTTTGTTAAAGAAGGGTATTTTTTAGTGAGTTAAAGGTGAAGTTAAAAGGTGGAATTAAAAGTGGAGTTAAGAAGGTTGGTTTTGACTTTTTTTAAGAACATTTAAAATAGTTTAAAAAAGGTTTGACTCTTTTCTATAACCATGTAGAATACGCTTCGTCATCAAGAAGGGCGGTTAGCTCAGTTGGGAGAGCACCAGCCTTACAAGCTGGGGGTCACTGGTTCGAACCCAGTACCGCCCACCATTTTAAGATACAAATCAAGTTTTAAACCAAGCAAACCGCCGCTAACTTAGCTGCGGTTTTTTTGTTTTAAAAATTAAAAGTAGCCAGTAAAAAAAATTTAATGGATGCATGGATAGATGGATAGTAAAGGATTAGCCGCTGAATGCTCTACCTGCCGCACAATAAATAGTAAGGCTATAAACTAGCAAGCCGCTTATAGCCTTATTTCGCTTTTGCCTAAACTTTTCCTTTAGCTTGCAAAATACTGCTGTAGGTAAGTATCAAAGTCCAGCGTATCGTCTGCTTCTAAGGCTTGTTGCTGTTGAATCGAGCTGCTGCTAAGTTTAGTAAACAAAGCTTCCCTTGTTTTATCAATAGGCTTGGCTAACAGCTGTTCACGCTGCGCTTTAGCAAGCTTTAACACTGCTGGCACATAACCGTCACACTCTTCTACTAGCTTAAGCATTTGTGCCGAAGGCGTTAGGCTAATGTCGTCTACCTTGGCTTGTTGCTGTTTAAGTGCATCACAAAAAGGCGTTATTTTGCTGCTGCTATCTAACAGCTGGCAAACGGGCAGTAAACGCTGAAGTAATTCATGCGCTTGCTGCTGTAAAGGTTGTTCATTAATAAGCTGCTTAGCATCACGACCAAAATTAACCGCATTTTTCAAGTTGGTTTCAATCGTTTTGCAGTCTGCTTCATTAAGCTGTGGGCTAGGTTCAAGTAAGCAGAACAACAAGAAAGCATCTAAGAAATGCATTTGCGCTACATCAATACCGCCGGCTAAAAAGGGGTTGATATCTAAACAGCGTACTTCGATGTATTCAACGCCATCTTCACGCAAGGCTTCATTGGGTTTTTGATTCTCAGCCATTACCCGCTTAGGCCGAATATCACTGTAATATTCGTTTTCTATTTGCAAAATGCCAGTATTTAATTGACGGTATTCGCCGTTAACCTTGGTGCCGATTGCAGCATAGTCTGGGTAAGGCTTATCTATCGCATCTTGTAGGGTGTTAATGTAGTTTTCTAAAGAGTTAAAGCAGATGTTTAATGTGCCCTGCACTTTGTTTTGGTAGCCTAAATCAGACATACGCAAGCTAGTGGCGGTGGGTTCGCCCCAAGTGCCTGCGGCTAACTGTTTTAAGGGGTGATTTTCATGGCCACTTAAAAAACTTGCATCTAAAGCAGGGCTTGCGCCAAACAAATACATTAATAGCCAAGAATGGCGGCGGAAATTACGAATTAAGTCAAAATAACGCTTAGAACGCCAATCTTTATCTGCTGCTTCTAACGGTAAGCCTTCAAGTTCTGCCAATAAAGGCCAAAGCGCATCAGGAAAAGAAACGTTGTAATGAATGCCGGCAATGCTTTGCATAATGCGGCCATAGCGGGCATCTAAGCCACGGCGGTAAACGTGTTTCATAAAACCTACGTTTGACGTGCCGTATTCACCAATACGAACACTGGCATTGCCATCAAGTTTGCAAGGCATACTGGCTGGCCAAAGCAGCTCTTGGTCGTCTAAACGTGCCAAACTGAAACGGTGTAGATCAAGCAAAAAATCAAGCGTGGTTTCACGGCTGGTGCTAACAGGGGTAATAAATTCAAGCAATGCTTCAGAATAATCGGTGGTGATGTGCGGGTGGGTTAGTGTAGACCCCAGCGCTTTAGGGTGGTCGTTTTGGCTAATCTCACCCTTTTGTGTCGTGCGAAGTGTTTCTTTTTCAACACCACGACGAATAGCGTTAAACAGCCCCTGATCTGCAGCGCCTTGCAAGCCTTGCAGGTAGTGATTTAAATTTGGTGTCACTGGACATTTGCCTTAGAAGAATTAAAAGAAGTTGAAAGCCACAGTAGAGCTATAGGTGTTAGAGCTATAGGTATTAAGACTATAGGTATTAAGACTATAGATATTGAGGGTATCTTAGCTAGTTTCAATGGCTGCAACAAGTCAAAATACCTGCCTTAACCTGTTGCAGCTTGCTATATATAGTTAGCGTTACTTTTTTAACTGTGAAGCCGCTGAACGCAAAGCTGTTCTTACGCCTTCTTCAAGTACAGGGTGGTAAAAAGGTTGTTCAAGTAATGCTTTTAAGGTAAGTTTTTGCTGAATACTCCAAGCTAACAGGTGCACTAGGTGCTCGGCTCTTGGCCCAAAAATTTCAGTGCCCAGCAGTTGGCCGGTTTCTTTACAGGCATAGACTTTCATTAAGCCTTGGTTTTGTTGCATCACACGTGCGCGGCCTTGCCTGCTGAAATCCATGCTACCCACAACCACGCCTTCTTCACCTAAGCGGGTTTGGATTTGTGCTAAAGATTCACCGGCTAAAGCAATTTGTGGCTCACTAAACACCACCGCTAAAGGGGTGCGGCGTGCTGTAGGCTGAAAATTAGGCCAGCGAGCGGCGTTGCTCCCCGCAATAAAGCCTTCGTCGTTGGCTTCATGCAATAAAGGCCTGAAATTTGCCACATCACCGGCAATAAAAATATGCGAAGGGCTACCGTCGGCATTAATGCACTGAGACGTTTCAGGGTTAAATTCTGGCTGTAAGCGCTTAGTCAGCTTTAAACCCGCCGCTTCAATATTAATTTTATCTAAGTTGGCAGTGCGGCCAGTCGCAGCCAGTAAATAATCATACGTTTCAGTGATTTCTGTACCGTCATTATCAATAAAAGTAATGGCCACGCCTGCATCGGTGCGTTGAATTAAGCGCACTTCATTGCCTGCCATAATCGGAAATTCTTGGTTAAAAGTTTCCAGCGCTAAGGCTTTTATTTCTGGGTCTTGTAAAGGGCCAACACCATCGCCACGGCCAAATAATCGTAACCTGACACCTAGGCGGCTAAGTGCTTGGCTTATTTCTAGGCCAATAACACCAGGGCCAAACACGGCAACGGATTCAGGTAAGTCATCCCAAGCAAACACATCATCATTAATAATTAAACGGTCACCTGCTGCTTCAAACATGGCCGGAACCGCAGGGCGAGAACCCGTGGCAATAATAATATTTCGCGCCTGAATTTTTTTACCGCTGGTGGTTTCTAACGTATTGGCATCAATAAAGTGAGCCAGTTCATCTAGGCGCTGTTCAGCGGGGATTTTTTCTATGCTTTGCAAAACAAAGCCAACAAAACGGTCACGCTCAGACTTAACCCTGTGCATGACTGCCTTGCCATCAACCTTGTAGCCTGAATTTAGCTGAATACCAAAGGCGGGTGCTAGCTGCATTTGATGGGCGCTTTCTGCGGCAGCAATTAACAATTTGCTGGGCATACAGCCTACACGAGCGCAAGTGGTGCCATAAGCGCCGCCTTCTAGCATAACAAGTGAATCTGTTACTTTACTGGCAGCATTAAAAGCGCTCATACCGGCGGTACCGGCACCAATAATGGCAATATCAACCTGTTTAATCATCATTTTTTCTCCATTTAAGTAACCTTAGTTTAACAAAAAATAATATAAGAAACTGCTTAATTACCCAAGGCTTGCTGTTGTTGCTAGTCAGCTTAGGTTAGAGCTTCTATAATCGGTTAACTTAAAAATATACAAGGGTTGACCATTGATTTATTTATGGGGTGTCACTTTTTTATGGGCTTTCTCTTTTAGCTTAATTGGGGTGTATTTGTCGGCTAGTGTCGATGCCTATTTTGCCGTGTTAACTCGCACGCTATTGGCGAGTTTGGTTTTTTTGCCCCTGCTGCGTTTTGCTTGCATCCCTTTAAAGCTTGCTATTAAACTGATGTTAATTGGTGGTTTTCAACTGGGTGTTATGTACCTGTGCTTGTATCAGGCATTTAGCTATTTAACCGTGCCTGAAGTGGTGTTATTTACTATTTTTACGCCCATTTATATCACGCTAGCCAATGATTTATTGCAAGGCAGGTTTACGCTTTGGTATTTATTAACGGCCAGCCTTGCCGTGGTGGGTGCAGGCATTATTCGCCTTAACCATATCAGTACCGACTTTTTAGTGGGCTTTTTACTTGTGCAGGCGGCCAACCTGTGTTTTGGGCTTTCGCAGGTGGCTTATAAGCACTTAATGGCTAATTTAAAAAGCTCGGCTTCAACCCTGCGGCATAGGGATGTGTTTGGTTATTTCTATTTAGGCGCTTTAGTAGTTGCCTTTTTAGGCATGGTGCTTTTTGGTGATTGGCAAAGATTACCCACTAGCAGTACGCAATGGCTTGTCTTGCTGTGGCTAGGTTTGGTGGCATCAGGCGTGGGTTATTTCTTGTGGAACAAGGGCGCAACATTGGTTGATGCTGGCGCTTTGGCCATCATGAATAATGCACTGGTACCGGCTGGTTTATTGGTGAACTTAATTATATGGAACCGTGATGTGGATTGGGTAAGATTAGTGGCAGGTGGCTTGGTTATTCTTTTAGCGCTAGTAATTAACGAACGTTGGGTAAGGCCTTGGGTAGAGTTGCAGCAGATAAAAGCGCTTTAAGGCAGGTGCAAAAACTGGCAATTAGTACTTTTTAAGTGTTTAATCAGCCACTAGAATTTTGATAAAAAAGCCAAGGAGAATCTCAATGTTTCGATGGGTGCCCGCTGTTTTAGTTGGTTGTTTGTTAATACCTGCAACTGGCAAGCTTTATGCCTCTGATGATTATAGTCAAATTCACAGCTACATAGGGGGTGGCTTACACCATTGGTCTTCACAAAATTCAAGCGCTAATGGTGTGAAGGTTCATTTTGGTCAGCAGTTAAATTCTTTTGTGAGTGCTGAAGCGCATGCAGGAACGGGTGGCAAAGATTCGGCAACTGATGTGTCGTTAGACCGTTTATTTGGTCTTTATGGTAAATTTGCTTTGCCACTTGAACTGATAAGTCCTTACGTTAAATTGGGCGTTACCTCAGCTTCTGTAAAGCAAGAAGGGGAAAGCACCACTGAATTTGAATTTAGCTATGGTGTGGGCACTGCCATTAATTTTACGCCCCGTTTGTATGTTGATTTAGAGTACATGGTTTACTTAGATTCAGATGAGCTTGAGTTGGATGGTTTTACTTTAGGCATAGGCTATAAGCTACCATGAAAAAAACGGGTTTTCGTAATATAGGCTTAATTGGACGTTTAGGGAGTAATAAAGTTGTTGAAACCCTTAAGCGTTTGATGCGCTTTTTAGGTGAGCGTAATTACCATGTGATTGTTGAAGAGCGCACGGCAGGCGTTATGTTGGGGCACGGTGCGCAAGAAGCCGATTCAAAAATGCTGGCTGAAATTTGTGATCTAGTCATAGTGGTGGGCGGTGATGGCAGCTTATTAGGTGCTGCCCGTGCTATGGCTAAAACCGGTGTTCCCGTGCTTGGCATTAACCGTGGCCGCCTTGGCTTTTTAACCGACATTTTGCCCGATGAAATGGAAGAAAAAGTAGGCGATGTATTAAAGGGTAAATACATTTCAGAAAAGCGTTTTTTGTTGGATGCTGAAATTTACCGTGAAGGTGAGCTGATTGGTAGTGCCGATGGCTTAAACGATGTGGTGCTTCACCCGGGTAAATCGGCCCGCATGATCGAGTTTGATTTGTACATTGAAGGGCAGTTTGTTTATAACCAGCGCTCCGATGGTTTAATTGTTGCCACACCCACCGGCTCAACTGCTTATGCACTGTCAGGTGGTGGTCCTATTATGCACAAAAAACTTGA
>CANQLY010000017.1 GCA_947624795.1 uncultured Marinospirillum sp. | reverse complement strand
CCAATTATTAGCCTTTGCTAAGCCTGATTTAACCCAGCAGCGCCTGCCTAAAATTGAAGACTTTAACCAGCTGTGGCAAGCCTTGCAACAAAGTTGGTTAGCCACCAGCCAAGCGGTTCATTACCAAGCCCCTTGGGTTAATTTAACCGGACAGGTAGAAACTTCGCAGCTTACCCGCTTGGGTGATTTGCAGTTAATGAACCCCCAAGGCGTGTTGCAATTAAACAGTGGTGAATTGCCTTCTTTGTGGTTAAGGCAGCCTGCCCACCTTATACAAACTAACCAAGCGTTTCTTGCCGGTGAAAGCGAAAGGGTAACCCTTGACCCAGCCCGTGGGCTAACGCTTGAATTGCACAGCCGCCAACCGTCTTTATTAGAGCGTGTTCAACAGGGTGGCTTGGTTGGTTATTTAATTATTGTTCTAGGTTTAGCCGGTTTGTTGGTGGCCTTTGTGCAGTCCATTCGCCTTGGGTTTGAACAGCGAAGAGTGCTCAAGCAGCTGGCAAAGCCTGCTGAATTAAAGCCTAACAATGCTTTAGGGCGCATTCTTTCTGGCATGAACAAGGCTAGTAAACAACAAAAAAACATAGCACCAGAAGCCCTTGAAGCCAGTTTAGATGAATTGCTGGTTAGGGAATCTGCTGCTTTAGAACGGGGGCTGGCTTTGGTTAAGCTTTTGGCTGCTATGGCACCTTTGTTGGGTTTATTAGGAACAGTAACCGGCATGATTGCGACTTTTCAGGCGATTACTTTGTTTGGAACGGGTGACCCTGCAATGATGGCTTCGGGCATTTCACAAGCCTTAGTGACCACGGTGTTAGGCTTATTAACGGCTGTGCCATTATTGTTAGCGCACCTTTTACTGCAAGGCCGTTCACGCAAATTGGCAAGAATTTTAGAAGCCGAAAGTTCAGCTTGGCTGGCAAAATTGCTAAGCCCACCATCAGCCATTAGCCAAGCATCAGCCACTAGCCAAGGCCCAGTAGGCATGGCAAGCATGTTAGGTAAGGAAACAAGAGTATGACGGGTTTGTTAACCCTTATGGCACAAGGTGGTCACATTATGTGGCTGCTGTTTGTGGTTGCTTTGCTGCAAATTTATGTGTTTATGCAGCGGTGGTTAAGCTGGCCTAAACTGTGTTATTCAGCGGCCAACCTTAGCCATAGGCCTTTATTGCAACGCCATGCAGAGCATTTGCAGGCTTTAAATGCATTAGAAAAAGGGTTGCCGCTATTAAAAGCCTTAGTGGTTATTACGCCCTTGCTAGGTTTAACTGGCACAGTAACGGGCATGATGCTGGTGTTTGATGGCTTAAGTTTGGGTGAATCTGCTGATCCTCGCCGTTTATCTTCCGGCATAGCCCGTGCCATTTTGCCCACTTTTGCAAGCATGGCGGTGGTTTTGTTGGGCATGTTTTTTCTTAGCTTTTGGCAGCGTCGGGTGCGTAAAACCCTTCAGGGTCATTAAATTTTTTGGAGTCTAATTGTGCGTAGAAGCAGCCTATTAAACCAAGAGCAAGACGACACGGAAGTTAACCTAACGCCCATGTTAGACGTGGTGTTTATTCTGTTAATCTTTTTTATTGTGACCACAAGTTTTGTGCGTGAAAGCGGCATTGAAGTCGACCCACCCCAAGCCTCGACTGCCGAAGTGCAATCGCAAGCCAGTATTTTAGTGGCCATTACCAGTGAAGGGGATGTGTGGGTGGATAGGCAGCCTTTGGCATTAAGTGCAATTGGCCCTGTGGTGGCTCGCCTGCAAGCTGAACGCCCACAATCTAGCGTGGTGATTCAAGCCGATAAAGCTTCACGTTCAGGCCGTTTAGTGGAAGTGATGGATAAACTGCGCCAAGCCGGTGTCGATAAAATAGCCTTAGCAGCGCAACAGCCCTAATTAAGGTGGAATAAATAAATAGGTGGAATTAACCATGGTATTGCCTAAAACAACCGCTCGAATCTTACCCCTTGTTATTTTTCCGCTGGCATTGGCTTTATCTTTGGGGTTGTTTGCTGGTTTGGGCTGGATTATTCAAGGCCCTAGTGGTGGTTTAAGTGAAAAAGTACCACGCTTGGCTTTAAATTGGGTGCAGCTTGCAGGGGATACCGAAGTAGAAACCTTGCAACCGCCCCCGCCCCCACCGCCGCCCCCACCGCCGCCCGAAGTTTTGCCGCAATCAACCAGCAGTGCCACCAGCAGTAATCAGATGGCTGTAAGCCATGCAAATCATGCGCTAAGTATGCCGCTGCCGTCCATTGATGCAGGCCTTGATGCCAATGCCATGCCTAGCCTACAAAATTTAAGTGTAGCCACCAATATTGATACACCAGTTTACCGTGAAGCGCCCCGTTACCCACGCCAAGCCATGGCAAGAAGGCAAGAAGGCTGGGTTGAATTGGTTTTTGAAGTGGATGCCGAAGGCAAAGTGCTACCAGAAACCATTCGTGTGCTTGAAGCTGAACCCCAACACCTTTTTGAACGGGCTGCCATGCGTGCCATTGCCCGTTGGCGTTTTGCAGCCTATGAATTAGGTGCAGGAAACAACCGCCAACTAAGGCAGCGTTTAGAATTTCGTTTGGAAGGTGGCCAATGAAACGTTTAATTTTTGCTGGTTGTTTACTTTTTTGGGTGGGGTTTGTTCAGGCAGAAGGCAGTGTGGTGCTTAACCCTGTGCAATATCAGCAGTTGCATAAAATGAATGAAGCACTAACCGCCGATGCACAAGACGAAGCCCTTAACCTAGGTGAAGCACTGTTTAACCAACCGCAGGGCACGCCAGAACAATACGCTTTTGTTCGTGCTTTTGTGGCACGGGCTTTGGTGCAGGTTTACCAGCAAAAAGACCAAACTAAAAAAGCCCTAGACCAGCTACAAACAGTGCTAAAAGAAGATGCTAAATTATTAGATTTACAAAGCTTGCAAGCGGTACGCTGGATGACAGTGAACCTTTTAACCGGCCAAGACCAATACCGGCAGGCGCTAAAGCTATTAGAAATTTGGTGGCAAGATGAAGAGCAACCCAGCGCCGAAGCCAATTACCTGCGGGCAGCACTGTTAGCCCAGTTAGAAGAATGGCAAGCGGCCGAGCCTTGGTTATTGGCCGCTTTAAAGGTACGCCAATCAGATTCTTGGTTAAGTTTGGGCGTGGTTATTTTTCAGCGCCAAGAAAAGTGGCGCAAGGCCGCCGAGCTGCAACACCAGCGCCTTACTTTAGCCCCTGAAAAAAGCCCACTGTGGAGCCAACTAGCACAATTACAGCTGTTAGCAGGCATGACCCAACAAGCCTTGGTTACCCTAGAACTGGCTTACCAAGGCAAGCATTTAAATAGGCAGCAGCAGGAACAACTAGCTAGGCGTTTACTGGCTGACCAGCAACCTCTAAGGGCGGCTGCTATTTTTGAGCAGCTGTTAATGGCAAAGCCAAACGATTTAAAACTGAGCCAGTTGGCGGTGCAGGCTTGGTTGCAAACTAACCAGCCCCTGCCCACCCAGCAAGCACTTGAACGCCAAGCAAAACTTAGTCAGACTAACCAAGACTGGCAGCGTTTAGGTGACTGGCACTTTAGCCAAGGCAATTGGCAGCAAGCAATTAATACTTGGCAGCCCATTACAAGCAAGCTTGATGCTAAAAACAAAGCAAGGTTAGAGTTGTTAATCGCCAATGCTTACATAGAAATGCAGGCTTATGATTTAGCCAAACCTTGGCTTGAAGGCTTACTGGCAAGCAATGAAGCCGATGCTGCCAAACAATGGCTTAACTATTTAAAAGCATTTTAATAAGGAATCACCCATGACCGATCAAGTCCACCTGAATTGCCCTACTTGTCAGGCTTTAAACCGCATTCCACAAGCCCGTTTAACTGACAGTCCTAAGTGTGGCAAATGCAAAGAGCCGCTTTTAACAGGCAAGCCGATTGAAGTAAATGAAAGTAATTTTGCGGCCTTAGTGGAAGCAAGTGATGTGCCGGTTATTATTGATTTTTGGGCTAGCTGGTGTGGGCCATGCAAGATGATGACCCCTATTTTTGCTGAAGTGGCGGCTAAAGAATCGGCTAATTGGCGTTTTGTGAAAATAAACACAGAAACTAATCAACAGCTAGCAGCACGCTTTGCTATTCGTAGCATTCCAAGCTTGTTGGTGTTTAAAGAGGGCAAAGAAACAGCCCGCCAAGCAGGTGCTATGCAGGCGGGCCAGTTACAGGCGTGGTTAGCCAGTCAGCTTTAAGCGACGAGTTCACCCTGCAAGCTAGTACGGATTTTATTCATGGCGTTTTTTTCTAGCTGGCGAATGCGTTCAGCAGAAATACCATAAATGGCCGCTAGGTCATGCAGGGTGGATTTATTATCACTAAGCCAGCGCTGCTGCAAAATATCACGGCTACGTTCGTCTAGCTGGGCTAGTGCATTCTGTAACTTAGTGCTTGCATCCGTTTCGCTATTTTCTTCTTCAACTAGGCTTGCAGGGTCGTAGCGGTTATCCATTAAAAAGTTAACAGGTGCTGCGCTATAGCTGTCATCGTCATCGTCAGTATGGCCATCAAATGCTGCATCAATAGAGGCTAAACGGCCTTCCATTTCACGCACTGTTTCTGGTTTAACGTTTAAATCATTGGCAATGGCTTTTAGTTCTTCAACATTTAACCAGCCAAAATCTTTTTTAGCACCACGTAAGTTAAAGAATAATTTACGCTGGGCTTTAGTGGTGGCAACTTTAACAATGCGCCAGTTGCGTAATACAAACTCATGAATTTCAGCTTTTATCCAATGCACTGCAAAAGAAACTAAGCGCACACCCATGCTGGCATCAAAGCGTTTGACCGCTTTCATTAAGCCAATATTGCCTTCTTGAATTAAGTCAGCCTGTGGCAAGCCATAGCCTTGGTAGCTGCGTGCAACGTGAACTACAAAGCGCAGGTGAGACATAACTAGCGTACGAGCTGCTTCTAGGTCGCCTTCATCTTGCAGCCGGTAACCTAAGCTTTGCTCTTCTTCAACTGTTAGCAAAGGAATGGTGTTAACGGTTTGGATGTAGGCACTTAGATCGCCACCGGGTGATAAAATACCTGCAACTTGTAATTGATTGCTCATTTATATCTCCATAAAAAATAAATATTGGTAGATAAGATGCATGTAAAGTAAAGACTTTTATTATTGAGGTTCAACTTTCCCTAAATGACGACCCACTGCTATCCAAGCCCCTAGCCAACCTAGTAGTGTACTAGAAATTAATAATAGGATCGAATCTAGCAAGTTTAAACCGATTAAACTAAAGTCACTAGCATAAGCACTAGCCAAAGAACGCACCGGTACATCTAACCAAAAAAGTGATACATTAATTAATAGCCAAGCAAGTAAGCCACCACCTAAACCATACCAAATTCCCGTGTAAAGAAAGGGACGTCGCACAAAAGCATCAGTGGCACCAATTAGCTTAACGACCACGATTTCTTGGCGGCGACTTTCTATGGCTAGGCGAATGGTGTTACCTATCACTAAAAGAACGGCTAAGCTTAATAGAACACCTAAAGCAGTAATCGTTCGCTGCCCTAGCTGCATAATGTGATAAAGGCGCTTGACCCAAGCCAAATCAAGCTGCGCTTCTTCGACTTCAGGCAAGGCTTGCAAGCGTTCGACTAAGGCCTTTTGGCTGGTAATGCCAGAAATGGCCGGGCGAACTATAATAACCGGCGGCAAGGGGTTGTCTTCTAGGTAATTTAACGCTTCACCAAAACCTGAAAACTCTTTAAATTCAGCCAGTGTTTGCTCACGTGATAAATAGCGTGTTTCGGCTATGTCAGCATCCATTTGTAATTTTTGCGTTAAATTACGCCCCGCATCATCGTTGACCTGCTCTTTTAAATAAAGTGATATTTGGGCGCTGCCATCCCAGTTGCTTGAAACGAGTTGGGCATTATTTAAAAAAACATACAAGCCAACCGGCAAAGAAAGGGCAATGGCAATAACTGCCCAAGTCATTAAGCTGCCAAAAGGGGTAGCTAATAGGCGTGCCAAGCTATCAACTGCAACGGCTAGGTGGTGGCGTCGCCACGCTTTAATTCTGTCGGTTGTGTTTATTTTACTAAAGTTGGCCCCAGTTTTACCACTTTTATTTCTTTGTTCAAGCGTTGAACGTAAGCGATTCGGTGGTTTTTTTACTGTGTTTCTAGGCGATGCTTCACGTGATTTGCGTGGTGGAAAACTTGCTCCACTAGGGCGCTTAGCGGCTGGGCGTTTATTAATCATTCCATTACCCCACTTCTTGATAGGCCGCCTTGGTTTAGCTCCATCATGCGCATTCCCATGCGTGAAATTAAATCAATATCATGCGAGGCAATTAATACTGTGACGCCCACCGCATTAAACTGGCGAAACAGTTGCATAATTTCTGCAGAAAGCTGAGGATCAAGGTTACCAGTAGGCTCATCGGCTAGTAAAATGGGTGGCTTGTTCACCACGGCACGGGCAATGCCCACACGCTGTTGCTCACCGCCCGATAGCATAATCGGGGTCAGCTTTTCTTTAGATAACAAGCCGACTTTATCAAGTGCTGCACGCACACGGCGGCCAATGTCTTGTGGCTCCATGCCATCAATAACCAAAGGCAGTGCCACGTTGTCATAAACACTGCGGTCAAACAAGAGCTGGTGGTCTTGAAAAACCACCCCAATTTTGCGGCGCAAAAAAGGCACATGGCGACGTGCGAGGCGATTAAGATTCACCCCTTCCACATTCACCTGCCCACGGGTTGCAACTTCCATGCGCATGATCAGCTTAAGTAGCGTGCTTTTGCCTGAACCTGAGTGGCCGGTTAGAAAAGCCATTTCACCTTCGTTTAAGGTAAAGCTAATGTTTTGTAGTGCTTCATGGCCACTTTCGTAGCGTTTAAAGACATTATGAAATTGAATCATCGGCCCTCCCGTTGGCCTACGAGTGTATTAGTTGGTTTTGATTGCTAAAAGCGCATCAACAAAACTATTGGCATCAAAATCACGCAAATCATCGGCTTGTTCGCCAACGCCAATAAACCTAACAGGAATGTTTAATTCACGGGCTAAAGCAAATACGATGCCGCCTTTTGCTGTGCCATCTAGCTTAGTTAAAACCAGACCAGTAATGGGGATGGATTTATTAAACTCACGGGCTTGCGCTAGAGCATTTTGCCCTGTGGCTGCATCTAAAACCAATAACACCTCATGGGGCGCTTCAGGGTCAAGTTTTTGTAATACACGGTGAACTTTGGCAAGCTCTTCCATTAAATTACTTTTATTGTGCAAGCGCCCAGCGGTATCGGCTATCAGTAAATCAACTTTACGTGCCTGCGCCGCATGTAAAGCATCAAACACTACGCTGGCACTGTCGGCACCTGTGTGTTGGGCTATCACGGGCACCGAGTTGCGTTCGCCCCAAATTTGCAATTGTTCGACCGCTGCTGCCCGAAAGGTATCGCCTGCAGCTAGTAATACTTTGCGGCCTTCGGCTTGGTAGCGTTTAGCTAGCTTACCAATGGTGGTGGTTTTGCCCACACCATTAACGCCCACCATTAAAATAACTTGGGGTTTTAAAGGCTTATCAGCTAAAACTAAAGGCAAGCAAACGGGCTGCAGTAGTCTTTTTAGCTCTTCTTTTAGTGCGGCAAACAGTGCGTCAGAATCTTTTAGCTGATGACGATCAACCTTGTCGGTTAGGTTGGTAATAATTTCACGGGTAGCCGTTATGCCAACATCGGCCATTAGCAGGCGTGTTTCTAGCTCTTCAAGGAGTTCGTCATCAATTTTACGCGAACCCAAAAACAAATCGGCTAAACCGCTACCAGTACGAGCCAACCCTTGTTTTAGGCGAGCAAAAAGCCCCACCTTTTTAGGGGGTGTTGGTTCTTGCACCGGCTGCACAACAGGTTTGGGTGCTTCTGTTGCAAGGCTAGGCAAGTGTTCAGTAATGGCTGCATCAGTTTTTTGTGGTGTTGGCAGGCTTTCTGGCGCAGTTTTTGCCACGGATTCTGGCGCAGTTGCGGGTGTCGCTACAGGGGTAGCTTCTGGTGTAGTGTCTAATTGTTTTTTCTTACGTTTAAATAATCCAAGCATGGCAATGGTATCTTAATAAAAGGTGTCTTAAACGGGTATTTAATCGGTTATCCTACCACACCTGACTGCCTTTTAAGGTAGAAGATAAGCTAAACGAGCTAGATGAATATGTATAAGCCTCAGAAAAAAACTAAACAAACAGCGGTGGGTCAAGTTAGGGTGATTGGTGGTGAATGGCGAGGCCGCAAATTACCAGTGCCCGATGCCAAAGGTTTAAGGCCAACCCCCGATAGGATTCGTGAAACCTTGTTTAACTGGTTACAGTTTTCTATTGCAGGAAAAACCTGCCTAGATGCCTTTACTGGCAGTGGTGCGCTGGCTGTTGAGGCATTAAGCCGCGGCGCTCTAAAGGTGACAGCTTTAGAAAGAGACAGTAAAGTAACCCAGCAATTAGGTATACTATTAACCCCTTTAGCGGGCGATCGCCTAACCTTGGTGAACACCGATGCGCTGCGTTGGTTAGAAACAGAACCTGCCCAAACCTTTGACTTGGTGTTTTTAGACCCACCTTTTGGCGAGCCTTTATTAGAACCGGCATGTCAGCTTTTAGAAGAAAAAGGTTGGTTAGCTGAAGGCGCTTTAATTTATGTGGAACAGGCAAAACAGCAAGCAGGATTAATCACTTTGCCTAGCAATTGGGTGTTACAAAAAGACAAGCAGGTCGGCGATGTGCACTTTAG
The DNA here is from genome assembly GCA_947624795.1 of uncultured Marinospirillum sp. Taxonomy (GTDB): domain Bacteria; phylum Pseudomonadota; class Gammaproteobacteria; order Pseudomonadales; family Halomonadaceae; genus Marinospirillum. Next base: position 15,371 of record CANQLY010000017.1, on the reverse strand, counting down.
TTTGTACACCCGATGAAAAGGTTATTTGAGCGGTTTGTGGCTTTTGGGTAAGATGCGTTTTTTTAGAAGCTATTCACCGCTATGAGGTTGCCATGAAAACGGTTGTTTACCCTGGTACTTTTGATCCTATTACACTAGGACACAGCGATTTAATTGAACGGGCAAGTCACTTGTTTGACAAGGTTATCGTTGCTGTTGCCGATAGCCCCCGTAAAAAACCACTGTTTAATTTGGCAGAACGCATTGCGCTAGTGCACCAAGTAATGGCCAATAACCCTAAGGTTGAAGTGGTGGGTTTTAGCTGTTTGCTGACTGAATTAATGCAGCAACAGCACGCTAATATTATTTTGCGTGGCGTGCGGGGTGTGGCCGATTTTGAATACGAATTGCAATTGGCACAGCTAAATAAAACGCTATCACCTAATTTGGAAAGTATTTTTTTGCCACCTTCAGAACACTTGTCTTTTATTGCATCTACCTTAGTAAGGGAAGTATCAAGTCTAGGGGGCGATGTCAGTAAGCTAGTGCATTCTTGTGTGGTGGATGCCTTGCAGAAAAAGCACGCTGACTTAGCGTAACTATTAAGCAATTAAGCAATTAAGCAATTAAGCAATTAAGCAATTAAGCAATTAACCAGTGAGGTTTATACCATGGCTTTGTACATTACCGATGAATGCATCAACTGTGATGTTTGTGAACCGGAATGCCCCAACGGTGCCATTACTCAGGGTGATGAAATCTACGAAATAGATCCTAACCTGTGTACTGAATGCGTAGGCCATTATGACGAACCCCAGTGTGTGGATGTTTGTCCTGTGGAATGTATTCCAAAAGACCCTAATCACGTTGAAAGTCAAGAAGAGCTGATGGAAAAGTATGAAACCATCACTGCTGCTTTAGGCTAAAAAATAGTTTTACAGCAAATAATACGCACAAAAAAAGGTGGCAGACCCTAGGGTTAGCCACCTTTTTTTGTTGCTGACTTTTAAGTTAAATCAATTGTAAACTAGCCAGCTTAAGTTAAGGAATAATTAAGGAATAAACTTAACTACCTGAATTTCATCTTTAGGATCAACTTCGGTTTGGTTAACCCGTGTTGGCAACTCTTCAGGCGCTTCTAAACTAATGGCATCAGTAAAGTCGCAGCTGACGCATTCCCTGTGCTGAAAACCATCCGCTTGCCAAGCTTTTAATACGTCCATCGTATTACAGCGGGGGCACAAGGCCCCAGCGATAAAGCGTTTAACTGGTTCAGTCATGTTAATTCACCTACTTTTTAGTCTACCCATTTTCTGGCATTAGCAAACAAACGCTGCCAAGGGCCTTGTTCGCCCCAGCTGTCTGGATGCCACGAGTTATTAATGGTACGTGCTACACGTTCTGGGTGAGGCATCATAATGGTGGCACGGCCATCGGCACTGGTTAGGCCGGTAATACCCGCTGGCGAACCGTTCGGGTTGAAGGGGAAGCTTTGCGTGGTGGCACCGTAGTTATCCACAAAGCGTAGTGCAACACTGCCGCTTTGCTCAGTAATTTTAAGGTGCTCAGCATCACGAAATTCAGCACGGCCTTCACCATGAGAAACAGCAATGGGTAGGCGTGAACCTTCCATGCCTGCTAGCAGAATCGACTTAGACTTTTGAATTTCCACGGTTGCAACACGGGCTTCAAACTGCTCGCTTAGGTTGCGTACAAAACGTGGCCAATGGTCAGCGCCGGGGATTAAATCTTTTAGCTGCGACAACATTTGGCAACCATTACAAATGCCCAGCGTGAAGGTGTCTTCCCTTTCAAAGAAAGCGGCAAAGGCATCACGGGTTTGCGCATGGAAAAGCACCGACTTAGCCCAGCCGCCGCCTGCACCTAAAACGTCACCGTAAGAAAAACCACCACAAGAGGCTAAGCCACGGAAGCTTTCTAAGCTAAGAGCGCCGCTGAGTAAATCACTCATGTGCACGTCGATGGGATCAAAACCGGCACGGTAGAAGGCCGCCGCAGATTCCATTTGGCTGTTCACACCCTGCTCACGCAAAATGGCGACTTTGGGGCGTTTGGCAAGCTTTAAGTAGGGCGCTGCTAGGTCTTGGGTTAAATCAAAACTCACCTTGGGGCTAAGGCCAGGGTTTTTAGCATCTAACAGCTGGTCAAACTCTTCTTGGGCGCAGTCAGCATTGTCACGCAGGGCTTGCATGCGGAAGCTGGTTTCTGACCAGCGGCGTAAATAATCAACACGGCTAGCTTGTAGCAGCAACTCGCCATCTAAAGAGAAGCTAAGCAAGTCATCGGTTTCAGGACGACCTATCACCTGAGCACATTCGCCAAGGCCGGCGGCAGCCAACTGCATTAGCACAAACTCAGTGTCTTCTTGGCGCACTTGAATAACCGCACCTAGCTCTTCGCTAAACAATGCAGCTAAGGCTTCATCAGCATTTTCAGCCAGCATTTCAAGTTTAATGTCTAAACCTGTGTGCCCAGCAAAGGCCATTTCAGCAAGGGTTGCAAACAAGCCACCGTCAGAACGGTCATGGTAAGCCAGTAATTTGTCTTCGCTATTTAAGCCTTGAATCACCGCAAAGAAGGCTTTTAAATCTTCAGGGTCGTCTAAGTCAGGCGCTTGGTTACCTAGCTGGTTATACACTTGCGCTAAAGCCGAACCACCTAAACGGTTTTGGCTGCGACCTAAATCTATAAGCAGTAAATCGGTTTCGCCTTTATCGGTACGCAACTGAGGCGTTAGAGTTTTTCTAGCAGCAGTAACGGGCGCAAAAGCCGTAACCACTAAAGACAAGGGCGAGGTGATGGATTTTTCTTGGCCTTGTTCATCTTCCCAAACAGTGCGCATCGACATGGAATCTTTGCCGACTGGAATGGCAATGCCTAGCTGCGGGCAAAGCTCCATGCCTACCGCATAAACGGTGTCATACAAGGCTTGGTTTTCGCCGGTATGATTGGCTGCCGACATCCAGTTAGCCGATAATTTAATATCGCTTAATTGGCTAATGCTGGCGGCTGCAATGTTAGTAATGGATTCAGCCACCGCCATACGGCCAGAAGCGGCTGGGTTAATTAGAGCCAGCGGCGTGCGCTCACCCATTGCCATGGCTTCACCGACTTCGGTAAAAGGCGTTGCAGTGGTTACCGCGCAATCTGCCACAGGCACTTGCCAAGGGCCAACCATCTGGTCACGCACCACTAAGCCAGAAACGCTGCGGTCACCGATAGTAATTAAGAATTGTTTGCTAGCAACGGTGGGCAAGCTAAGAATGCGCTCAGCTGCATCTTTAATAGCAATACCTTCAAGATTTAACTCAGGTAATTCTAGGGTTTGGCGATCAAAGCTTCGCTGCATCTTTGGCGGCTTACCAAACAACACGTTCATGGGCAAATCCACCGGCTTGGTTTCAAAGTGCCCATCGGTCACGGTTAAATGGTGCTCAGCTAAGGCTTCACCGACCACAGCATAGGGTGCACGCTCACGCTTACATAGCTTATCGAATAATTCTAGGCTGGCTGGCGCTATGGCTAACACGTAACGCTCTTGCGCTTCGTTACACCAGACTTCTAGCGGACTCATGCCCGGTTCAGCGTTAGGCACGGCACGTAAGTCGAACAAGCCGCCTCGCTCGCCGTCTTTCACTAATTCAGGCAAGGCATTAGAAAGCCCGCCCGCACCCACGTCATGAATAAAGCAAATGGGGTTGTCTTCACCCATGCCCCAGCAGCGATCAATCACTTCTTGGGCACGGCGTTCTATTTCGGCGTTATCCCTTTGCACTGAAGCAAAGTCTAAATCGGCACTTGAAGCGCCGGTTGCCATAGACGAAGCCGCACCACCACCCAAACCAATATTCATGGCAGGGCCGCCCAGCACGATTAGCTTAGCGCCAACAGGAATTTCGCTTTTCTGTACGTGATTAGGGCGAATATTACCCAAGCCACCGGCCAGCATAATCGGCTTGTGGTAACCACGGCGTTCAATACCGTTTAAGCCTAGGGTGTTTTCTTCGTAGGTACGGAAGTAACCCGTAATGTTAGGGCGGCCAAATTCGTTATTAAACGCAGCGCCACCCAAAGGGCCTTCCAGCATAATGTCTAGCGCAGTAACGATGCGCTCGGGCTTGCCATAATCTTCGGTTTCCCAAGGCTGGGTATAGCCTGGAATACGCAGGTTAGACACAGTAAAACCGGTTAAACCCGCTTTGGGTTTAGAGCCAATGCCCGTAGCACCTTCATCACGAATTTCACCACCGGCACCGGTTGCCGCACCTGCATAGGGCGCTATGGCCGTGGGGTGGTTGTGTGTTTCGACCTTCATTAAAATGTGTACCGCTTCTTCTACCGGCTGCCAGCTGTGGCTTTCAGGCTGGGGGAAGAAACGTGGCGCGGTATAACCTTCAATAACAGAAGCATTATCGCTGTAGGCAGATAAAACGCCTTCAGGCGACAGCTTGTGGGTGTTGCGAATCATACCAAACAACGAATGGGGTGAATCTTCACCATCAATCGTCCAGTCGGCATTAAAGATTTTGTGGCGGCAATGCTCAGAGTTAGCCTGAGCAAACATCATTAGCTCAACATCGTTCGGGTTGCGGCCAAGGTTAGTAAAGCTAGTGACTAGGTAATCAATTTCATCGTCTGCCAGCGCCATGCCTAAATCTAGGTTGGCTTTCACTAACGCTTCACGGCCACCGCCTAAAATATCAACGCTTGCCAGTGGGCGTGGGCTTTCATGGCGGAATAACTGCTGCGCTTCTTCAATGCTAATCAGCAAAGTTTCTGTCATGCGGTCATGTAATAAACTTGCCACCGCAGTCTGTTCAGCCGTTGTAAGGCTAGCAGTGCTTTGTAAGTAATAGGCAAGGCCACGCTCTAAACGTAACACTTCTGTTAAGCCGCAGTTATGGGCTATATCGGTTGCTTTAGAAGACCAAGGCGATTGGGTGCCTAAGCGTGGTACCACAAGGAAAAGCGTGCCATGAGGCTGGTGCTGTTCACTGTTGGGGCCATAATTTAATAGGGCTTCAAGAACCTGAGTTTGCTCTGAATTTAGCGGGGTATTAACGTCTGCTAAATGCAGGTATTCAGCATAAATGCCGGTGATAGAGGCAGAAACGGCTTGAAGCTGGTTCAAAAGTTTCTGGGAACGAAAAGCTGATAGGGCAGGGGCGCCGCGCAGTTGGAGCATTAGCAAGCCTCGTCAGAGCAGGAATAAAAGGAATAAAAAATTAGGGCGTTAAATTGCGCTAAATGATAGCGCAAACAAGCAATTAGGGCTACGAAAGAACAAAATTTGCACAAGGAGTCAAAAAAATAAAGTTAAGAAACAGGTTTTTTTAGGTGCGCTTTGCTAGACTTACCAAACATCAACCATAAATACACCTTAATTACAATAATCATCTGATTAGCAACTTAAAATAATCTTGTGACTGCTTTATCAAATTTTTGTAGTACTCAATTGCAGGCTTGGTTATTCAATACAAGCATAAACTAAATCGAAATCAATTCGATATGAGTCTTTCTAAATATGAAATTAAAAAATTATTTATTATTCCTGCTGTTATTAGTCGTTTTAGTGATGGCAGGCTGTGAGCAGCAAAAAGACCCTTTAAGCCAAGTGCTTGAAAAGGGAACTTTAACTGTGGCGATGCGTAATACTCCGGCAGTTTTTTACGAACACCGTGATGGCTATGCAGGCTTTGAATACGAACTAGTTAAGTCATTTGCTGACCATTTGGGGGTTAAGCTAAAGGTTGTTAACTTAACTAATGCAATAGAAATGGAGCAGGCCGTATTAAAGGGCGATGTTGATATGGCCGCCGGTAGCCTTGGGCACACGTTAGACCGCAACCGCAGGTTTTCACTTTCAGTGCCTTTGCTGCACAGCCAGCAAATGGTGGTTTACCGTACCGGCCATTTTCGTCCTAAAAATTGGCAAGACATTACTCAAGGCGCTTCTTTGGCCGTGTTGGCTGGTTCGCGTCAGGCTGAAGTATTGCAAAGCCAACAAGTATTGCACCCACATTTAAGTTGGATGGAAACTGAAGACCTAGAAGTGACTGATTTATTGAAAATGGTTCAAGATGGTGATTTAGATTACGCCCTAGTTAGCACGCAAGACTTCAACATTAACCGTTTTTTCTTTCCACGTGTGGCGGTGGCTTTTGATACCAAAGTGGCTTCGGCTTTGGTGTGGCTTTTTTCAAAACAAGACCGTTCTAAGCTAGAGCGAGCGGCAACCAATTACATTAATTTAGCGCAAGCATCGGGTAAAATTAGTGAGGTGCGTGAGCGTTATTATCGCCATGAACAGTATTTAGAGTATGTCGGTGCGCCACTGTTTTTAAGGCATGTTCGTTCTCGCTTGCCAGAATATGAAGAACATTTTCGAAACGCAGCAAAAGTACAAGACTTAGATTGGAATTTGCTAGCAGCAGTGGCTTTTCAGGAATCACATTGGCGTCGCAATGCTGTATCGCCAACGGGTGTGCGTGGTTTAATGATGCTGACTCAACGTACGGCTAACGAGCTAAACGTTGATCGATTAGACCCTTTTGAAAGCATTGAAGGCGGTTCACGCTATTTAAGGCAGCTGTATGACCGTATGGCAGAAAGCGTACAGGGCAATGATCGCCTTTACATGGCTTTGGCTTCTTATAATGTGGGGAAAGGGCATTTAGAAGATGCACGCATTATTACTCAGCGCCAAGGGTTTGACCCCAACAGTTGGGATGACGTAGCCAAGCATTTACCCTTGTTAACTCAGCGTAAATGGTACCGAGAAACCCGTTATGGATACGCTAGGGGCAATGAGCCAGTGACCTATGTGCATAACATTCGTCGTTACTTAGAAATTTTAGAATGGCATGAGCGCAGCCAAGATAACTTTTTAGAGCAGTTAGAAGAACGTGCTTCTAAGGTAAGGTTTGAAACTGCTTTTCGTAAAGTGCCCTCCATTATTTAGAATTAATGATGAAGCTGTAGCCATTAAAAGCCATTAAAAAACCCTGCTAATTTATTGGCAGGGTTTTTTTTGGTTGTCAGTTACGTTAAACCGTTCAGTTAAACCGAATAGTACATATCAAATTCAACAGGGTGGGTGGTCATATTTAAACGCTGCACCTCTTTGTTTTTTAATTCAATGAAGGTGTCTAGTAGCTCATCAGTGAATACGCCCCCTTTAGTTAAAAACTCACGGTCAGCATTTAAGGCTGCTAAGGCTTCTTCAAGGCTGCTAGCCACTTGTGGAACCTCTGCCGCTTCTTCAGGTGGCAAGTCATACAAGTTTTTATCCATCGCATCACCGGGGTGAATTTTGTTCTGGATACCATCTAAACCAGCCATTAATAAAGCGGCAAAACAAAGGTAGGGGTTAGCACCTGGGTCTGGAAAGCGGGCTTCCACACGGCGGGCTTTAGGGTTAGAAACGTAAGGAATGCGGATAGACGCGGAGCGGTTTTTAGCTGAATAAGCCAACATAACCGGCGCTTCAAAACCTGGTACTAAACGCTTGTAAGAGTTAGTTAGCGGGTTGGTAATGGCGTTCAAGGCTTTGGCGTGTTTAATAATGCCGCCTATGTAGAAAAGTGCCATTTCTGACAAGCCGCCATAACCATCGCCTGCAAACAAGTTAACGCCATCTTTAGTGAGTGACTGGTGAACGTGCATACCCGAGCCACTATCGCCCACCAAAGGCTTGGGCATGAAAGTCGCTGTTTTACCGTAGGCATGGGCAACGTTGTGTACGCAATATTTTAGGCGCTGCACTTCATCGGCTTTTTTAACTAGCGTATTAAAAGCCACGCCAATTTCGCACTGGTTAGCTGTGGCAACTTCGTGGTGATGCACTTCAATTTTTAAGCCCATTGCCGTCATGGCATTGCACATAGCACCCCGAATTTCGTGTGAGGAATCAACGGGTGGTACAGGCATGTAACCGCCTTTAACACGAGGACGGTGCCCCATATTACCGCCTTCAATGGTTGCATTAGAATTCCAAGCGGCTTCTTCTGAATCCACAGCATAAGAAGAGCCTGCCATGCCTACTTGCCATTTCACATCATCAAAAATAAAAAACTCAGGCTCAGGGCCAAAATAAGCGGTGTCAGCAATGCCGGTCGACTTTAAGTATTCTTCAGCACGCAAGGCAATGGAGCGGGGGTCGCGCTCATAACCCTGCATGGTGACAGGCTCAATGATGTTACACTGAATAATCAGGGTAACTTCATCGGTGAAAGGATCAAGCACAGCAGTTGAATCATCGGGAAGCATAATCATGTCTGATTCATTAACGCCCTTCCAACCCGGCATGGAAGAGCCGTCAAACATCTGGCCGCTTTCAAAAAACTCTTCATCAACGTAAGAGGAAGGAATGGTAATGTGGTGTTCCTTACCTTGGGTATCGGTAAAACGTAGGTCAACCCATTTTACATTGTGTTCAGTAATGATAGTCAGGCTCTTTTGTGACATGCTTGCCTCCATAGTTGGCATTTTGTGTTAGGTGTTAAGCATTGATCTTGTGTGTTCAGTGTTTGGTTCATGCTTATAAGTTACTTACTTTAGTTGCTGCTAAATTTTAAATTTAATTCAGGCAGTTAAGGCAAGTAGATGCTGCAAATTAGACCATAAATAGGCCTAATGCACACTAGCTGAACACCAATTAAGTCAAGATCAAGCCTTAGGTACGACGGGTAAAATACAGATTAGTTTAGTTGTGGTGTTTTGCTCTGAAAGGCTTGGTTTTTCAGGATTAAAACTATCAATAAGTAGCTAAATCCGTTATACTCATGCGCCCATTTTTTAAGGTTGGTCAAGTTTATTTATGTTTGGCCTGCCCTCCTTCACCCTTCCGGTTTAACCGGGGAGTAATCTGTGATAGATAAACTACGTAACATTGCCATTATTGCCCACGTTGACCATGGTAAAACCACCTTGGTTGATAGCCTTTTAAAGCAATCTGGAACACTTGATCGTCGCGAAGCGGAAAACGATCGTGTTATGGACTCTAACGACCAAGAAAAAGAGCGGGGCATTACTATACTTGCCAAAAACACCGCCATTACTTGGAATGATTACCGCATCAACATCATTGACACTCCCGGTCACGCTGACTTTGGTGGTGAAGTTGAGCGTGTTTTGTCGATGGTTGATTCTGTATTATTGGTGGTTGATGCAATCGATGGCCCAATGCCGCAAACACGCTTTGTAACTCAAAAAGCATTTGCTCGTGGCTTAAAGCCGATTGTTGTTATTAATAAAATTGACCGTCCGGGTTCACGTCCAGACTGGGTTATGGATCAAATCTTTGATCTATTTGATAACCTAGGTGCTACAGAGGAGCAGTTAGATTTCCAAGTGGTTTACACTTCAGCATTGAACGGCATTGCTGGAATGAGCCCTGAAACCATGACAGAAAACATGGATCCGTTATTTCAGACCATTGTTGATCTAGTTCCATCCCCTGATGTTGATGCTGAAGGCAGCTTTCAGATGCAGATTTCTGCATTAGACTATTCAAGCTATGTGGGCGTTATTGGTGTGGGCCGTATTACACGGGGTCGTGCCTTACCCAACCAGCAAGTGATTGTTATAGACCATGCAGGCAAGCAGCGTAGAGCTAGAATTGGTCAAGTCATGACTTATCACGGCCTACAGCGTAACGAATCACCTGAAGGCGCTGAAGCCGGTGATATTGTTTGTATTACAGGCGTTGATCCACTGTTTATTTCTGATACATTGTGCGATCCAAATAACCCAGAAGCCATGGTGCCGCTGACCATTGATGAGCCAACGGTAACCATGACTTTCCAAGTTAACAACTCGCCTTTTGCAGGTAAAGACGGCAAGTTTGTTACCAGCCGTAATATTAAAGAGCGTTTGGAAAAAGAATTGGTTCACAACGTTGCGCTACGTGTTGAAGAAACCGACAGCCCAGACCGTTTCCGTGTTTCTGGCCGTGGCGAGCTTCACTTGTCCGTTCTAATTGAAGGCATGCGCCGTGAAGGTTTTGAGCTAGGCGTTTCACGTCCTGAAGTTATTATTAAAACCGTAGATGGCGTTAAGCAAGAGCCTTACGAAGAAGTAATTATCGACGTTGAAGACCAGCACCAAGGTTCTATCATGGAAGAGTTAGGCAAGCGTAAAGCTCGCATGACCAACATGAACCCCGATGGCAAAGGCCGCACACGTTTAGACTTTATTATTCCTTCACGTGGCTTAATTGGTTTTCGTAACCAGTTTATGACCATGACTTCAGGTACCGGTATTCTAACCAGTATTTTTGACCACTACGGTCCATTAACTGAAGGTTCTGTTGATCACCGTGTTAACGGCGTATTGGTTTCTATGTGCGCTGGTAAAGTACTTGCCTATGCACTAACAACTCTACAAGACCGTGGCCGTTTGTTTGTAGGCCCAGGTGTTGAAGTTTACGAAGGCATGATTGTGGGCATTAACTCACGTGATTCAGACATGGTCGTTAACCCCACTAAAGCTAAAAAGCTTGATAACATGCGTGTTTCTGGCCATGAAGAAAGCATTCAATTAACGGCGCCGGTTATTTATAGCCTAGAACAAGCGCTTGAGTTTATTGATGACGATGAGCTAGTGGAAGTGACACCTAACTTCTTACGTATGCGTAAAAAGCACCTAACTGAAACTGAACGTAAGCGTGCAAGCAAGGCTTAATTAACTAAGTAGTCTTATGAAAGGCGGCCTTAATCGGTCGCCTTTTTTGCACGTGGTGATTAATAAAGGAGCAGCTAATGAGAAGAGAAAAAAGTTTTAGGCGCTATTTAATTCCTCTTGTTTTGTTAGCCATGATTATTTCTTTGCTTTTACCACGCAATGAAAAGCTTGCAACGGATTTAGAAGAAGAAGCGGCTAAAGAAGCGGCAGGCAATCTGCGTAGCTACGGTCAGGGAACAGGCCGAGTGTATGGTTTAACAGACAATGATCGGCGTGATTTTAATTTAGGGGCAAACCCTGAGCGGCGTATTTTGCAAGAGCTAGGCAAGCGAGTGGATTTAATTCCTCAAAAAGCAGTACTAGGCGGCGTTATGGCTTTTGTGCTGCAAGAATCGGTGGTGTTAAATCGCCATTGGGTATTGGCTGTTTTTGAAGACGGGCATGTGCGTGGGCAAGCCTTGTATCAATACCAAATGAATGGCCAAAGTGAATTTAGCTGGCAGTTGTTAGCTGACCAGCCCGATTAGTCTTTAAGCCCGTTTTTAATTAAATGTTCATTTCTGGCACATCACCTGGAATGATAAGTCGCCCTGCTGTTTTTGCTTTAATTTCTTCAACAGTCACTCCCGGTGCCCGTTCACGCAGAATAAAAGCCCCGTCTTCAATTTCTAAATAAGCAAGGTCAGTTAACACTTTACGAATGCAGCCTGCACCGGTTAAGGGTAGGCTGCAACGTGATAAAAGCTTTGATTCGCCCTCTTTTGAGGCGTGGGTCATGGTGACAATGATGTTATCAGCACCGGCAACTAAATCCATTGCGCCTCCCATGCCTTTAATCAGCTTGCCTGGAATCATCCAAGAGGCAATGTTGCCTTCAACATCCACTTCAAATGCACCTAAAACGGTCAGGTCAACGTGCCCACCCCGAATCATTGCAAAGGATTCAGCCGATGAAAATATGGAAGCACCCGGTACCGCCGTCACGGTTTGTTTGCCGGCATTAATCATATCGGCATCAATGTTGTCTTCTGTTGGAAATTCGCCCATGCCCAGCAATCCATTTTCTGATTGCAGCATGACTTGCATGCCCTTGGGGATGTAGTTAGCAACTAAAGTGGGAATGCCAATACCTAGGTTAACGTAATAACCGTCTTTTAATTCAGCTGCTACACGCTTGGCCATTTGTTCACGATTGAGCGCCATGAGTAAACCTCGTTGTTGTTATTTATAGTAATGCTTATCTGTTGCTTAGCATTTAAGAACGCACCGTGCGCTTTTCAATGCGCTTTTCAAACTTGCCCTGAATAACCCTGTCGACATAAATGCCTGGGGTGTGTATTTGGGTTGGGTCAAGTTGGCCAGGTTCTACAATTTCTTCAACTTCGACCACAGTAATTCTGCCTGCCGTTGCAACCATCGGGTTAAAGTTTTGTGCTGTATGGCGATAAACCACATTGCCTAGGTAATCGGCTTTCCAGCCTTTAACGATTGCAAAATCACCTGTAATGGCTTGTTCAAGAATGTGGTTGCGCCCGTTAAATTCACGCACTTCTTTGCCTTCTGCAATGGGGGTGCCATAGCCTGTTGCAGTAAAAAAGGCCGGAATACCTGCGCCGCCTGCCCGTAGTTTTTCTGCTAGGGTGCCTTGGGGCGTTAACTCAACGTCAATTTCACCGTTTAACAACTGTTGTTCAAATAGGGCATTTTCACCCACATAAGAAGCAATTATTTTGCGAATTTGGTGCTTTTCTAACAGCACACCTAAACCAAAACCATCGATGCCACAGTTGTTAGATACAACGGTTAAATTGCGTGTGCCAAGGCGGTAAATTTCTGCAATTAAGTTTTCTGGAATGCCGCATAAACCAAAGCCGCCTGCTAAGACGGTCATGCCATCTGTTAAGCCTGCCAAGGCTTCTTCGTAACTGCTAACACGTTTGTCTAGCCCTGCCATGGTGTTTGCCCTCGTTTTTTTAATGTTGTTTTGGTGCGCTATTTTTTTAATGTTAGATTCGTGTTGTTTGTTCTATTATTTAGTGTTGATTATTTTAGTTTCTACTAAAGCAATATATTTGTTAAGTTTGTTTTTCTTTGCAATTAATAGGTTTTATAAAACAATGACAATTAAACAATTGCGGGCATTTTTAGCTGTAGCAGAAAATCTTTCTTTTATTCGAGCCTGTGAGCAGCTGCATTTATCTCAACCAGCGCTTAGTCTGGCGATTAAATCGTTAGAAGAATCTTTGGGGGGTGCTTTATTAATACGCACCACCCGCAGTGTGGCGTTAACACCAGAGGGTAAGATTCTTGTGCAGCTAGCAAGGCGCTTATTAAGGGATTGGGACAATGCAGAGGAGCAGCTTAAACAGCATTTTACCCTTCAACTTGGCAGTATAACGGTTGCTGCTTTTCCTTCTTTTGCTGCTAACCTTTTGCCTGCTGCGCTTAAAATTTTCTGCCATGATTACCCTAATATTAAGGTAACAGTGAATGATGTGGTGAATGAGCAAGTGGTAGATAAGGTAAGGGATAGGCATGTGGAACTAGGCGTTGTGCTTGAACCACCGGCAATGGATGGCTTAATTTTTACACCCCTTTATGTGGATCGCTTTATTGCTGTGGTGCCTGCTGCCAGCCCTTTGGCTAACCTTGCCATTGTTGATTGGGCAAGGTTGTTGGATGCGCCATTTATTGCGCTACAACGCCCCTCTGCTGTGCGGCGGCTGCTTGAAGAAAGCATTAGTGAATCTTATGGTGCTTTGCCTGTTGCCTTTGAAAGCCACCAGCTAGCCACAATAGGCAATATGATTGCCAGTGGTTTGGGCGTTAGCGTGGTGCCCCAGTTATGCCAGCCACAAATGGCGGCGCTAGGGGCGGTGTGTTTGCCTTTAGAAAACCCCGTTATTGAACAAAGGGTGGGGTTTATTCAATTAACAGGCACCAAGCTTTCTAGTGCAGCACAGGCAATGGCTGAAATTTTACTGGGCATTACCTCTAAACCTTTGTAAAAGAGCAAGGTGGCAATTTTACAAAGGTTGTTGGCTGATTTTAAGCTTTACACTTAGGGATTCTGCCTGCTGCCTGTGCTTCTAGGTAAAGCCTGTTGGCTTTAGGCATTTCTTTTTGTAAATCTTTAATGCGGGTTTCGTTTGAGGGGTGTGTGGAAAGTAGTTCAGGTTGGCTTTTGCCACCACTAGCCTTGGCCATGTTTTGCCATAGATCAACGGCTTGCTGGGGTTGAAAGCCTGCTTTTGCCATCAGTTCTAAGCCTATGATGTCGGCTTCACTTTCTTGAGCACGGCCAAAAGGCATGACAATGCCCACCTGCGAACCTAGGCCAAGCAATGCAAAGAGCTGGTCTTTTTCTGGGCTGGGTGCGCCACTAATTTTATAAGCCAAGTCTAAACCCTGCTTGCTTGCATGGGCAGTCGAGACACGCTCGTTACCGTGTTCGGCTAAAACGTGGGCTAATTCATGGCCAATAACGGCTGCTAGTTGGTGCTGATTAGCGGCCACGTTTAATAGACCCGTATAAACACCCACCTTGCCGCCTGGCAGTGCAAAAGCGTTGACCTGCTCTGAATCAAATACCACCACTTCCCAGCTGTCGATACCGTACTTTTCAGGCACTTGAGCAATGACTTGGTTAGCAACGCAATTAACGTATTGGCTGGTACGTGTGCTTTTAGTTGCAGGCATTTGTCCTTTCATTTCCATAAAAGACTGCACGCCCATTTGATTAATTTCATCATTTGGGAAATATTTAAGCTGATAGCGACCCGTGGGCGAGCTGCCACACGCCGTTAATAAACTAGCACTGATCCCAATGATTAAGCTGCTGCGAATCCAGCGATAAAGTTGGGTCTTATGAAACCTTGCCTTAGCGGGTGTTTTTTTATTTGGCATGCATGTTGGTAATGGTTTTTTGTTTAAGCTTGCAAGTGACATAACTAAAAGCCTGTAGTCATGGGGTTAAGGTGAAAATTTATTATGCACGGAATTAGTCAGATAAGTAATATTCAACTGTTGAAACGACGCGAACTTTTTTGATGTGGGGATTGTTTTTATCACGTGGGCTAATGCTAAACTGCCCTTGAGAGGCTTGTTTTATCTTGCCAAGTTTGCTGGCTGAATCTTTTGCAAACTTTTCAGCCACTTCCCTTGCTTGCCTTGTTGCCTCTTCAATCATTGCAGGCTTAATGGTGTTTAAGCTGGTGTAAATGTACTCAGTTTGTGAATCGTAATTACCGCTAACAAAGACGATGCCTTGCTTGCCAAGCTCAGATAGCTTACTCATCACTTGTTGAACGGCTTCAATATTTTTTGAATAGACAGTGACGGTTTGCATTGCTGTGTAGCGAAATTCTGCCTTGTCATTACTGCCCCATTGCTGTGCTGATTTGTCTGTTATTGAGGGTGATGAGAAGGTTATTTCTTCAGCACCCACCCCATTTTTTATTAAAAATTGTTTAATTTTTAATGTACTGGAATCGCTTAAATTGTAGAGTGCTTCAAGGTTGTTTTCAGCGGCTGTAAACTGAATGGGCCATAAGACAATATCAGAACGCACTTCTCTTTCAGACAAGCCTTTGACTGTTACACTGCGTTCGTATTGCTTGACTTGAATGGCGGCATTGCCAAGTTGGTAACCCATAACACCTAAGCCAAGTGCAATGAATGCACCTAAA
>CANQLY010000016.1 GCA_947624795.1 uncultured Marinospirillum sp. | reverse complement strand
AACGCAGGGACCGTGTTCTTCTGCGTTCCCCGCCGGTGGCTGTGGCTTGCAGGTGGTGTTACACGGCTGTGAACAAGGTGCAGAAAAGGTAGGTGAAGACTTTATGCGCTTAAGTGGTTATTTGCAGCAGGCCGATGCCCGTGATTTGGTGTTGCTTTTCCCTCAAGCAAAAACCAGTTTACCTAACCCTAAGGGTTGTTGGGATTGGTGGGGTTATGAATCTAAAGCCTTTGCTACCCGTGAAGGGCCACAAATGCAGGCCATTCATGCCATGTGGCAGCACTTAAATTCAGCGCCTTAGTTGATGCTGAATTAGCTTTTTACAGTAAAGTCAAAATAGCTGCCATAGGTGGTGCTAGTGGTTAGGTTATTAATTAACACGCTAGCACGCCATACCATGACCGCTTCAGTGCAAATACTAAGAATAGGGTTGGCAGTAAACAGGCCTTCGCCTTGATAAGTCATAAGCGTACGGTTATAGCCCATGTACATATCACGGCCTTGCAAGTCTATTTCTAGCTGTAAATTCTCCAATTCTGCTTCGCTGTACCCTGTTAGTTGCACACTAATGGGCAATATTTCTAAAGGTTTAGGCGTTTGGCTATGCAATTTAAATGTTAGTTGCCGATTACCTTCCAGTTTTGTTAGGCAGGCATCGTGTGGCAGTTGGCAGCTAGTGGCAGAATACCAAGTCACTTGGTCATCTTGCTGGTTATTTACATAGTCAGTGGCATACCAGATGGTGAATAGTATGCCGACCAGTGCAAGAAGTAGCAGCAAGTTAATGGGGTAGGGCGCTTTAGATTTTTCCAGCATCGTTAAGTTTTTCCAGCAATAGTTAGGTTCTTCTAGCATCGGCTACATTTAACAAAACCTTAAAAAAACCACTTTAAAAAGCAGCAGTTAAAATTAACCTGCTGCTTAAGCCAGCCATAACAATGGTTTGGTTTTAATTGATTGATAAAAAGTTATCAAAAGTTAAGTTTAACTTAATTCGCTGTGAACTATTTTTGTGCATAAGTTTTCAACGTAAGCAATGCCATTTTCTTCAGCTAAGGCTTTGCAATCAGCATTACTGATCCCTTGCTGTAGCCAAATGGAGGTTGCACCAATTTTCACTGCTTCTTTGGCAATGGGCAGGCAGTCTTCAGACTTGCGGAAGATATCGACCATTTCCACAGGAACAGGAATATCGCTTAGGCTGGCATAGCAAGGCTGACCTAAGACTTCTTTGTATTGTGGGTTAACAAAATATAAAGTGTAGCCTGCATTTTTTAGGTAAACGGCCACACGGTTGCTTGGGCGGTCAGGCTTTTCGGAAATACCAACAAGGGCAATGGTTTTTGTTTCTTGCATCAGCTTTTGTGCGGTGGTATTCATAGTCCTTCCTTTTTCTTGTAAGTAGTTTTTTTAGATGAATTTTATAGGTAGTTTTTAGGTAGACGACCCTTTGGAGAGCATAGCATGACAACTATAAAAAATGATGCAATTACACTGGCAAATTTAGGCCAAGGTGTGGCTTTGTTAACCCTTAACCAGCCAGAAAGCCGTAATAGCTTATCGCTGGCGATGCTTGAGTTATTAGACCAGCGTTTAGATGAAGTAAAAGCCGATAAAACCTTTAAAGTGGTTGTAATTGCCGCAGCCGGTAAGGTGTTTTGTGCTGGGCATAATTTAAAAGAAGTGCAAGGTCAGCTAGGCGACCATCAAGCGCAGTTAAAGTTGTTTAAGCGTTGCAGCGAAGTGATGCAAAAAATTGTTGAATTACCACTGACTGTGATTGCAAGTGTTAAAGGTGTCGCCACTGCTGCCGGTTGTCAGCTAGTGGCTAGTTGTGATTTAGCCGTAGCTGCAGAAACCGCACGCTTTGCTACGCCTGGCGTGAATATCGGCTTGTTTTGCTCTACACCCATGGTGGCTTTAACCCGCAATGTGCACCCTAAACACGCGATGGAAATGTTGTTAACCGGTGAAATGATTTCTGCCGCACGAGCTGAGCAAATCGGCTTGGTTAACCGCGTGGTTGCCGATGATGAGTTGGAACAAAAAACCCTAGAGCTAGCAGAAGTAATTGCTTCTAAATCACCTAAAACCCTGGCGATAGGCAAAGAAGCTTTTTATACCCAAAACGCTATGTCATTAAGTGAAGCTTATAACTACACAGCTAAAGTAATGGCCGCAAATTTAGATATTTTAGATGCCAAAGAAGGGATTTGTGCGTTTGTTGAAAAGCGCCACCCGCAATGGGAAGGAAAATAGAAGTAAGTAAAAACAAAAAACCCCACGCAATTATTTGGGTGGGGGTCGCTAGTGCAAGTATTTAGTTAAGTGCTAGTTTTGCTCTTCTTCGGCTTCTACAGCTACCTTAGGTAAGGCTAAGCCACTTAGCTGGTGAATTTCTTTCCAATAGCGTTGGTAGTCTGGGCTAGCATCAGCACTGTAGTTAAGGTTTTTGAACAGACTAGTTAAGCGAGTGAAGTGTTCACGAATCGTATCTTTTTCAGTCAGGGGTGGGTGTTCAAATAAACAACGCTGTAAAAGTGCAAACATGGTTTGTTGGCGTTCCATCGAGGTCGAACCATCTACATCATCAAAAGCATCCTGCTGCAAATACACTTGGTCTAAACATTGGGCACGGTTAAAGATTAAAAAGTCGCCCAATGTGACGCCTTCTTCACCGGTTACTTGCATCATCTGCTGCATTTCTTCACCTTGCAGCAGTAAGTTATGCATTTTTTTAACGTTACTTACCCAATGCTCACCAAGATTTTCACCGTACCATTCAGATAATTGGTCTAAATAACGTGACCAAGAAATCAGTGGGTCAACGGCTGGATAAGCACGCTTATAAGCACGGTCGGCACTTAAACCTAAGAAGGTTTTAACGGTACGCAGCGTGGATTGGGTAACAGGTTCTTCAAAGTTACCGCCCGCTGGTGAAACTGTACCTATTAAGGTTAGGCTGCCTAACTTGCCTTCATTGTTGGCAATTAAACCGGCTCGCTCGTAAAGCGCACGAATAGATGAGTCTAAATAAGCTGGGAAGGCTTCTTCACCGGGGATTTCTTCTAAGCGACCCGAAGTTTCACGCATGGCTTGTGCCCAACGTGAGGTTGAATCAGCAATAACCAGTACGTTGTAACCCATCTGGCGGTAATATTCGCTGAGCGTAATGCCGGTGTAAATTGAAGCTTCACGGGCAGCAACTGGCATGGAGGAAGTGTTACAAATAATGATGGTTCTATCCATCAAGGTGCCGCCTTTAGGGTCGGGCAAAATAGGAAACTCGGTAATGGTTTCTACGACTTCACCAGCTCGCTCGCCACAGGCAACAATAACTACTATGTCTACATCAGAAAAGCGGGAAATTAAGTTTTGTAGCACGGTTTTACCCGCACCAAAGGGGCCAGGAATACAGGCCGTTCCACCTTTGGCAACAGGAAAGAAGGTGTCGATCAGACGAATTGAAGTCAGCATGGGTTCGTCTGGGTAACGCCGCTCACTAAAACGCTGGGCTAAAAGTGGCTGAGAAACAGGAATGCGCACTGGCCACTTTTGCTGCATAGTCATTTCTTTTTCATCACCATGGCGGTCACGAAAGCGAGCTACGGCAGTATCTACAGTAAAAGTACCTTCTTGAATCCAAGTGATTTCAACTTCGCCCACCTGAGCAAAAGGCACCATGATTTTGTGCTTAAAACGGCCTTCTTGAACATGGCCTATGGGGTCACCGGCTTTTAAGCGTGCGCCCACTTTAACACTGGGTTGAAAAGCCCATTGCTTTTGGGTGTCTATGCCTTCGACCTGCAAACCCCGTGGCAAGAAAAAGCCGTGCTGGGTAGCAATTTTTTCTAAAGGGCTTTGCAGGCCATCATAAACCTGACCCAGCAAACCTGGGCCTAGCGTAACCGAAAGCATCTGCCCTGATTGGCGAACAGGGTCACCTATCGCCACACCACGGGTGTTTTCAAAAACCTGTACATCGGCTTCGCCATGACGAACACGCAGCACTTCGGCTTGTAGAAATTCTTGGCGACCATCTTCTGGCGTGCGTATTGGACAAATGTAAACCACTTCGTTTTTAACGAGTGGGAAGAGCGTCCCTTTTTCATCTGCTTCAAGTCGAATGGTAACGATATCGTCACGTACGCCAGCAACTCGGGCAGTAATCTGTGCATCCTTCATCAGGAAAGTTCCTCAAAGGCTGATTCTAGGTGTTGCGTGATGGCTGGTGTGCCCAGCAGTTGTTCACTCATGCGTTTAAAAGAATCTAAGGCAAGAGAAGCATCACTTTTAATGTGTTGTTCTGCCAAACCCCAGCGCAGTACAAAACAAATCACGGTTTCTAGGGTGAACTGAAAGCTGCGTTCAACAAACAGCAGGTCTTTCCATAAAAAGGTATTCAGTTGTTGTTCAAGCTCACCTGAATGCCTTTTGCTAAGTAATGGCTGTAGCTGGTTTAAAAAAGGCAGCGCAGTGTCTAAACCAAACAAAGGGTCGTGCCAATTATGGCGAATAATTCCTGTCCAGCGGCCAAAACCGTGGAAGCTTTCTGGCCCAATCCGCCCTTCTTGGCGGTAGCGCAAAGCAGCCAATAAACTCTGCCATTCAAGGCGTGAACAAATGCGTTCACGAATGGGTTGTGAGGTTATTTTTTCAAGCTTGCGCTGCCAATCAAGAATAAGCGGTTTATCGGGCAGGTTTTCTAGTGACAGTTCACTCTGGTGGTAGAGTTTTTCAGCAAGTTGTAACTGCAACAAGTCGTTGTCACTGAGCATTGTTAAGCGTTTATCTAGCGCAATTCTAGATATGGGCAGCTGTTTGCATTCTGCCAAAGGCGGTAAATTTGGCAGTGCAGTTACCAGAGTGTAATAGCGAGTCACTAGCGAATAACTCCTTCCAGCAAGGCACGAAACCGTGGTTGCAGGTGCAGTAAAAGCAGCTGAGCAATGGCTTTATCGGTCAGGTCAACTTCCACTTCTTTATCAAGCAAGCGAACACGAATACCTTCACCCTGATGGCTGTTAAAGCTAACGCCCTCACGCAATAAGTCGGCAGACAGGGATTGTACAAATTGGCTTAAGCGGCCTTCTTTGTATTCACTGGCATTGCGGCGCAGCTCATCTAAGCCAATAAACTGGGCTGGTAGTAGCACTTCAATTTTATCGGCTTGGCTAATTTCAGACTGGTCTCTAACCCGCCCAACCAGCTCAAGAATCATGCGCTGCATAAATTCTTGGCTGTCCATCTGCTGTTTAATCAGCCGTTCAACCTGATCGGTAAAGCTGCGTGCTAGGCTTTCTTTTACATCAAGCAGCAGGTCACGAGCAGCCATTTTTAGAGCATCTTCACCGGCTTGGTAGCGCTGGGCTGCTTCACGCTTAGCCTTGGCTTTTAGCTGTTCGGCTTCATCTTGTGCCTGTTTAAGCAGTAGCTTAGCTTCTGCCTGAGCATCTTTTAAGATTTGTGCTGCTTCATCACGGCCTTTTTGCACACCCTGATCTTTAAGCTGATCAATTAAAGCTTCAATGCCTGATGAGGCGCGGTTTTTCTGCAGTTCGGTCATTGTCAGCTCCTAGGCAGGTACACCAGCACTGATTACCAGAGCAAAAATAAAGGCAAACACAGCAAAGCCTTCAACAATAGCGGCAGGCGCTAAAGACATACCAAAAATTTCTGGACGAATTTTTGACACGTTAATGGAAGAAGCACAGCTGCGACCTTGATAAATAGCACTGAACATAAGCGCTAAACCACAAAGCAAGCCGATAGCCGCAAGGCCAGGGGCGTTTTCTAAAGTGATTTCACGGTTTAAGGCAAACATAACTACGATGCCGTAAATGGACTGCGAAGAAGGCATCGCTGAGATACCAATGTAACGGCCATGGCCAGTTTCAGTTTCCAATAATGCGCCTGCCGCCGCCTGACCTGCCAAAGAACAGCCGATCATGCTACCAATAGCGCCCAATGCCATAGGACCATAAAGCCCAGCCCAACCAAGGGCGAGTATTAGGTTATCCAAGGTGTTACCTCCCGTTTTGCAAAAGGCTGGAAGGGGTAACCTTCATCAGCCAAGCTCCAGTTATAAAACTCAATTAAGTTCAAGCGCAGGCCATGAATGACCCCACTGACCACCGTTAAAACAAAGTTCAGTAAATGGCCTATTAATAAAATAAGCACTTGTAGCAATAAACCAATACCGGGTAAGGCAGTAGCAACATCGGCAGCTAGCTGGTTAAAAGTTAAAGCAAGCGATGCACTCGCCAAACCTAGAGCAAACAAACGCAGGTAGCTAAGCACATCACCAAACAGCTTGGTTAGGTTGGTTAGCGCCAGTAAACCTGAGATTAAAGTTGCTAGGCTGAAGTCGGTTTTTTCGCCAGAGAAAAGTAGCACCAGCACCAACCCAGCACCAAAGACTATCCAATGCAACGGCGTGAAGCCAAAAATCCAGCCGCCCAGTGCGGCCACAACAGCCGTTGTCCAGCCAATGGATGACAGGGCTTGGGTGGATGTTCGCCTAACCCAAGCCATCATTAGATTACCCAGAATTAAGTGCCCAGCACCGATGCAAATCGACAGCATCATCATCGAATCAAAGTCGTTGACATCGAGTATTTTGAGCCAGCCAAGAAAGGGCAGCGGCGCAGAAGCACCAAAGTAGCCACCCACCATGACGCCCCAAACAAAGCCTGCACTGGCAAGGGCTGCACCCATAGCACGTAAGCGGCGATTGGTTTCTGTGTGGCTCATGGCCTTCCAGAAATAGGCAATAATTGCACCTAAAACCAGCGAATAACCGGCATCGGACATGATGATGGCAAAGAAGCTAACAAACGAGAAAAACACCACACGGGACGGATCCCAGCTGCGATAACCTGGTGTTTGGAAAAAGTTCACCACTTCTTGCCCACCGCCCACATTCTCTGGGTTATCTAAGAAGGTGGGGGGGCGCTCTTCGTCGTCAGGGTCTTCGGTTAATAAGACTAAACCTTGCTGCTTAGCAAATGCTTGCAGCTGATCTAAATCACGCACTGCTATCCAGCCTTGCAATGCAAACACCTCATCAAAATCTAAGGTTTGACTGGCCACTTCGGTTAACAAAGATACATCTTGGGTGCTGGCAATGCTGCGCTGTAATAGATAAATCCAACGGGTTAAAGCTTCACGCTGGGCTTCGGTTGCCTCTAAAGCAATTTCGGTTTCTTCTAGCTGTTCCCGTAACTTACTAATAGGAACATAGCCCGTGTGCGTGCGTGCTACTGGCATTAAATTGGCGGCAGGTTCTTCAGGTGCTATAACCACCACATAACTATTGCGGTTACCTTGATGAACCACTGTCCAAGGCAAGTGGGTTGTCGCCACTTCTTTTATCTTAAAGTTAGGCACTAGATAAAACCAAAAGCGCTGATTGTTTAAGTCGTTTAAATCAGGCAGTAAAAACTCACCCCAAGGCTCTAGGTCTTTAATGCGCTTTTGTAAAAAGTCACGCTGTTCAGAAAGTGAAATGCGCTCTGAATAACTTTTATCAACTTCCTGCACCACTTTTTTAAGGTTGAACTGTTTTTCATGGGTCACTTGGCGGCGCTTTTGGGGGCAGCTAAGCAAATAGTGCAGTGAGCGTTTTAATAAATCTGGGTTCACCGACGTGGCTTCTTCTTCAGCAAGTAGAGGGCGTGAGGTGGGTTTTTTTAAAGAAATAATGTGCATTAACCCTAGCTGTTGCAAGCTGTCTAGGGTGTGTTGTTTGTTTTCTGTTAAGCCTATTAACGAGGCTTTTTTAAGCTGCAGAATACTCATGCTTGTTCTGCCTTTAGCCGTTTATTTTTAGCTATTTTGGAAGTGACAACAGCGGCGCGCTCATTGTCGGAAAGTACAATGCGAATTTTACGAATGTTGCTTTGCGCCCTTGGAATAAGCACTTTATCAAACAAGTTTAGGCGTTGGGTGGTTTTTTGCAGGGCTTTATTCAGCAACTCTAAACGCTTATTAAGAATTTTTTGTTGCAGCTCTATTTCAGTAGCTTTAATTAACAAACGGCCTAGATGATCCATCCAGTGGTCGGTAGTTAAAAAAGAATAAGGCTTAATAGCAAGCTTTAAGCTGGTAATTTCTGGCAACATTAAGCCCACCAAGTTAACTTGGCTAACCTTAATTTCTTGCACATCAATCAACTTATCTGCTGCCCCCGGAAAGTTAGCCAACATAGGTAACTGTTCGCTGACTTCACGGTGCAAAGCGTCTAGCTGCTCAGTGCCTTCTAAAATGGATTGACGTGCTTTAGCACGTGCAGCCAAGAGTTGTTTGCGCTTTAAATCTAGCGCCGGAACAAACTTTTTAAAGGCCTTAACTTTGTCCGTTTCTTTGTTTAGGGTGCTTTTATTCAGAGCTACCTTTCTCACGACTAGAACTCCTATTAGACGTTTTCAGTAGCGGTTTGCCGCGGAAAGTACTTATCAATTAAGTTTTGGCGCATCAGCAGCTCTTCTTCTTTGAAGCATTCTGCAAGGGTTTGCCAACCTAGGTCTAAGGCTTCTTCAAGTGGCATACTAATACTAATTTCCATAAAGCGTTCGTGGAAAAGGTCGCCAAATTTTAGCACCCGTTCATCAAACTCGCTTAAATCAAAGGACATGGATTGCTTCTGCTGGGCATCTTGCGCTGCGGCATAAAAGCGAATCATGGTGTTCATGATTTGGCTGTGGTCTTCGCGAGTTACTTTACCAATCACGTGTTGTTTTAAGCGTGACAGGGAACCAAAAGGATCAATAACACCATTGTTTAGATAAAACTGACCTTCAGTAATATAGCCAGTGTTATCAGGTACAGGGTGGGTAACGTCATCGCCGGGCATGGTGGTGACTGAAAGAATCGTTACTGAACCTGCACCTTTGTAGTCACAGGCTTTTTCATAACGCCTTGCTAGCTGCGAATACAAATCACCAATATAACCACGGTTAGAAGGGACGTGCTCCATCGAAATACCGACTTCTTTTAGCGCATCGGCATAGGCGGTCATATCGGTTAACAGCACCAATACACGCTTGCCTTCAGTCACGGCATAGCGCTCGGCAACCGCCAAAGCCATATCAGGAACTAGCAAGGCTTCAACCGTTGGGTCAGAACCCTGATGAACAAACATCACGGTACGTGCTGAAACACCTGAGTCTTCAAAGGTTTTGCGGAAGAAATGGTAATCATCAAAAATTAAGCCGATACCACCAAAGACCACTACATCGGCATCGGCTTGTGAACCAATGCGGGCTAATAGCTGGTTATAGGGTTCGCCAGCAACAGAGAAAATAGGGATTTTTTGGCTTTCAACTAGGCAGTTAAACACGTCAATCATCGGCACATCGGTACGAATCATGCGTGAAGCAAGAATGCGTCTAGCTGGATTAACGGTAGGGCCGTCAATTTCAATTTTAGGTTCGTCGGCTAAAGAAGGGCCGCCATCTATGGGGCTGCCAGTACCAGAAAAAGCACGCCCTAAAACGTTAGGTGAAAAAGTAACTTCCATTGAGCAGCCTAAAAACCGTACAACCGAATGAGTCGATAAACCTTTAGTGCCAGAGAAAACCTGTAGCGAAACTTCTTCGCCTTTTAATAAAATAACCTGAGCAGTGCGTGGCAAGACATCTTGCGTGTCGTTGCTGCCTTCAATTAAAGCAAGGTCGCCAAAACTAATTTGTGAAGCACCGGCTTCAGAGGCAGGAACATGTACCTTGACGATATCACCAATGATTTCAAGGATTCGCGAGTAACGGATTAACAACTGGGACACTTCCACCTCCATGCAAAGCGGGATCTCTATTTATTGCTTCTAATCAATAAGCATACACTATTTTTTTAAATCTAAGAATTTTCTATGCGACAAAAGATGATTATTTAGATGGTTACGAACCCGTGGTTTGTTGGGTATAATCAGCCAATAATTTTTTAATTTTACTTAAATATAACAGGCGACAATAGGCTTAAGGGTTATGGGTCTTATCCTAGTTGCCAAACAATAGACTAGAGGTGGTGAGAGTGAAACATAACATGCGTATTGCCCGTATTTTGGCTACAGCAGCTGTTTTAGGTTTAGGCCTTTTAGTAGCAGCACAAGCCACAGCCAAAACTGTAAGTGCAGAAACGATTGCTGAACGCCTTAAACCCTCCGGTGAACTTTGCCTTCAAGGCATGGATTGTGGTGGTGTAGCAGCACCTGTTGCAGCGGCTGGCCCAAAATCAGGTAGCGAAGTTTATAACAGCGTGTGCATGGCATGCCATGATACAGGCGCTGCTGGCTCACCTAAGCGTGGCGATGTTGCGGCTTGGGAATCCCGTTTAGAACAAGGCATGGCGACTTTGTATGAGCATTCATTAAATGGTATTCGTGGCATGCCCGCTAAAGGCGGTAACCCTAATTTATCAGATGATGAAGTAAAACTAGCCGTTGATTACATTGTAGAAGCTAGCCGTTAAGCCTTTATTTACTTAACTTGCTAAACTGGCCAAGAAAAAAGCACTGAATAAAATCAGTGCTTTTTTTGTATTTAATTCGTTAGTTAATTATTTAGCATGGCCCTTAATTTACTAATACGGTCTTGTTTGCGCTTGGCTTTATCTTCTGTACTTTCTTGTTGGCTGTTGCGCTCTTCCCAGTTTAGGTCGTCTTGTGGTAATTCATCTAAAAAGCGGCTAGGTGTGCAGTTCAACATTTCGCCATAAGTTTTGCGCTGCTTGGCCATGGAAAGGGTTAAAAGCTTTTGGGCACGGGTGATGCCCACATAAGCTAAGCGCCTTTCTTCTTCAATGGTGTCCGATTCAATCGAGTTACGGTGAGGCAGTAGCTCTTCTTCCATGCCAATTAAAAATACTTGCGGAAACTCTAAGCCTTTAGAGGCATGCAAGGTTAATAACTGCACCTTATCTGAATCGTCCTCTTCTTCTTGCTGCTCTAATAAATCACGCAATACTAGCCGTGCAATGGCTTCACGAATACCGGCTTGGTCATCATTTTCTTGCATGCGCTTTAGTGTTTCAGATAAAGCATCAAGCAGTGTCCATATATTGGCATAGCGGCGCTCGGCAACGGTGGGCGAGCTAGCATTTTGGTGTAGCCAAGCTTCGTAATTCATATCACGAATCATTTCACCTAAGGCGGCTATAGGGTCGCCGGTTTCACACTGCTGCATAATGCGACTTAACCCGTGGGTAAAGCGCTTTAAGCGTTCAATTTGGTTTTCTTTTAAAGAGTGCGCCAAGCCCATTTCATCACAAGCTGCAAACAGGCTTATTTCACGGTCTTTGGCATAAATGGCCAGCTTTTCTAAAATGGCAGGGCCAATTTCACGGCGTGGAATATTAACGATACGTAAAAAAGCGTTGTCATCGACTGGGTTAATGAGCAGGCGTAAATAGCTCATCATGTCTTTAATTTCATTGCGGGCAAAAAAACTAGTGCCGCCGCTAATCTTGTAAGGAATTTGAAAGGCTTGCAGTTTTATTTCTAAAATGCGTGCTTGAAAGTTACTTCTATACAGCACGGCAAAATCTTTCCAGTAGCAGCGTTCTTTAATGCGCCGTGTCATAATATCGGCTGCTATTTGCTCTGCTTCTTTGTCTTCATTGGCATATTCCATGACCCGAATTGGCTCGCCAAAGCCTAATTGGCTCCACAGCTTTTTTTCGTGCACATGAGGATTGTTAGCAATAAGCTGGTTAGCGGCTTTTAAAATGCGCCCAGTGGAGCGGTAATTTTGTTCTAGCTTAACAATTTTTAAGTTAGTAAAATCTTCACTTAGCTGGTTTAAGTTTTCTGGCCTTGCGCCCCGCCAAGAATAAATAGACTGGTCATCGTCGCCCACCACAGTGAAGGTTTTTCTTAGGCTGGTTAGTAATTTAACTAGGCGATACTGGCTAATGTTGGTGTCTTGGTATTCATCGACTAAAAAGTAATGAAGGCGATGCTGCCACTTTTCTAATACTTCTGGCTGGTTTTGAAATAACAGCACCGGTAGGCGAATTAAATCATCAAAATCAACCGCATTATAAGCCCGAAGGTGGCGGTTATATTCTTCATAAACTAACGCTGCTAGTGGGCTTTTTGGGTTATCGCTTTCTAAATTTACCGCTTCTTTGGGTTCAACTAAATCATTTTTCCAATTAGAAATAAGGTATTGCACTTGGTTGATGGTGTCGGCATCAGCTTTGTCGTCTTTGTGCATTAAATCACGAATCAATGCTTTAGTGTCTTCGGCATCAAATAGCGAAAAGCCGCTTTTATAGCCTAAATGCTTCACTTCTTTGCGAATAATGTCTAAGCCTAAAGAGTGAAAAGTTGAAACAGTTAAACCTTTGGCCTCTTCACGGTTGAGCATTTTATTCACCCGATCACGCATTTCACGGGCGGCTTTGTTGGTGAAAGTTAAGGCGCAAATTGCCTTAGCTGCCATGCCACGGCTACGAATTAAGTAGGCGATTTTACTGGTAATAACGCTGGTTTTACCTGAGCCGGCACCGGCTAATACTAACAGAGGGCTATCGACCTGTTTAACGGCTTCAAGCTGGTGCTCATTAAGACGGGCAAGAATTTTTTGCATGATTAAAGTGCTACTTAAGAAATGGGAGGAAGTTCTGCGCCTGAAAAACCTAGCTGCTTCCAAGCTTCGTAGACAATAAGACTGCAAGCATTAGACAGGTTCATGCTACGGCTATTGGGTAACATAGGAATACGAATACGCTGTTCAGCTGGCAGGCTTTCAATCAATTCAGCAGGTAAACCACGGGTTTCAGGACCAAAAATTAACAGGTCATCTTCACAATAATCCACTTGCTCATAGCTGCGTTTGCCCTTGGTGGTTAATGCCAAAATACGCTTAGGCTTAAGGCTGGCCAAAAGTGTTTCTAGGTTGGGGTGCACGGTAACGGCTGCCCATTCATGGTAGTCTAAACCGGCACGGCGTAAGCGTTTGTCATCCAATACAAAGCCTAAGGGTTCAACAAGGTGTAAGCGAAACCCTGTGTTAGCACATAAGCGAATAATATTGCCGGTATTGGGTGGGATTTCAGGCTGGTAAAGCACGATGTCGGGCATTAGGGTATTCCTCGACTGCCAAGTTAAAGCCACCTTTTACTGGGGTGGCACTTCTAAAGGCGGTAGTTTATCAGACTGAGTGCGAGGAAAAATTAAACTAAAGCGTGCGCCGCCTAAATTGGGGCTACGGTCAACCAACGCACTGCCACGGTGCCAATAAATAATGCGCTGTACAATAGAAAGCCCTAAACCATAACCCCCCGAACTGCGAGTACGGCTGTCATCTAGGCGAGAAAAAGGCATAAAAATGCGTTGGCAATCTTTTTCAGGAATGCCTAAGCCATCGTCTTCGACATCAATGCGAAAAGCATCATTTTCTAAGTGGCAGCTAATGCGAATGTGCTGTTTAGCATAACGCACGGCATTGCCGATTAAGTTTTGTATTGCACGTTGGAAATAACGCCCTTCAACATCCACTTCAGGGCTAAGATTGGCAGGGTTGTTAATGACAAAACTAAAATTCAGCTTGAGGTTGGTGCGTTCAAAGCGGGCAAAAATTTCTTCCGTTAACCCTGTAACATCTTGGCGAATGAACTGTAACTGTAGCTTTTCTTGCCCTAGCCGCGCATAGGTTAAAATTTCGTCAATTAAGGTGTCTAGCTCATCAATGTCTTGGTCTATGCCATACACCTGCTTAGCAATCATGGCTTGAGGGCTGCCATCTTCGCTTAAGTCTTCAATCATTTGGATACCAAAGCGAATGCGCGCTACGGGGGTGCGAAGCTCGTGTGATACCGCATGAATCATTTCTTGTTGGGTACGCAGCAGGCGCTGTAACTGTTCTGCCATGCGGTTAAATGCAATGGCAAGCTTACTGATAAAATCATCGCCAAAAATTTTAACCCTTGCTTGTAAATTACCAGCGGCTAGTTGGCTTGAAGCCCTTTCTAAATGGCGTAGGCGGCTTTCTAAACCGTGCAAAAACCAGCCAATAGACAAGGCTAATACTACCAGTGAAGCTAAAAATATACTGGCGATTAATGCAGTTGGGTAGGGGTTAAAAAGGTAAACAGGCCCCACTTTTAACCAACGGTTACAGCTGAGTTGCACATAACTAATAATGCTGCGTTCAGTGTCTGAAAAAAGTACCACCTGCTCGCCTCTCATCAGACGGCGCTTTTGTAATAGGTCGGTTGCTTCAGGTTGTTCTTCTAGCAGTTCTAAAGGGTAAGAGAAGTGCTGGCTTAGCTTGGCTAGGCGCTCTTGCCTAAGTGCAACGGGGGTGTTTTGTAAGCTACGCAATAACAGATAAATAGAAGCGCTGGCTTGCTGTTCAGTGACTCTGGATAATTGGGTGGTTAAAACGTGTTGGCTGGTTGGGCTAATAGGAAAAAACACTTGCAGCTGATCTGCTTCTTTAGTGAGCAATAAGCGCTGTTCGCCGAGTCGTGTTAACTGGCGAGGGCTTAATGTGTGGTCGGCAAGTTTACTTAGCGTAATTTTAATGCCTAGGGTGTCGTTAATGTTATCTAGCCACTGGGTTTCTTGGTCGTTTGGAACCGCTAAGAAATCTTCTTTTAAGGTAGCAAAAAGTCCTGAAAGTAGCTCTTCATAATAGGCTTCTAAGCGTATTTGGTTAGTAAAATAAACTAACACAATGCTAAGTAATAAAGTGCCAACAAAAGCACCCAATACGCCTAGGTAAACACGCAGAAAAATATTACCTAAGCGTTTGCGTAGTCGATTAAAATTAAGCATTAGCTAGCTATTTGATACCAAGCTTTTGGGTTATTAAATTTCTTTAACAAAAAGATAGCCCTTGCTACGCACTGTTTTAATTCGACGAGGGTGCATAGGGTCATCGCCCACTTTAGGACGAATCCTTGAAACACGCACATCAATCGAACGGTCTTGGCCGTCATATTCTATGCCACGCAAAGCTGTAAAAATTTCTTCACGGGTTAATACACGCCCAGCATTAAATGCAAGCAGCCAAAGTAGATCAAACTCGGCGCTGGTTAATTCAATGGATTCATTGTTTAGCCAAGCTTCACGCATGGATGAATCAATGATTAAATCACCAAATTCAAGGCGAACCACTTGCGTGTCGTGGGATTCATTGTTTGATGACTGTGCTGCATCTGCACGGCGCAATAAAGCTCGCACCCGTGCAAGTAATACACGCGGGCGAACGGGCTTGGCAACGTAATCATCGGCACCCATTTCTAAGCCAACCACTTGATCCATGTCATCAGTACGGGCTGTTAGCATTAAAATAGGAATGTCTTTTTCCATCTTCACCTTGCGACAAATGCTTAAGCCGTCTTCACCTGGTAGCATAACATCAAGAATAACAAGGTCAGGTTTTTCATTAAAAATACGCTCAACTGCACGAGCGCCGTCGCCTTCAATTGAAATTTTGAAACCATTTCCTTCCAAATATTCGCAGGTTAAGGCTGCAAGGCGCGCATCATCTTCAACAATCAAAATGTGGTGTGATTGGTGTGTTTCCACTTTATGGTCTCTCGCTTAATCTTCTTAATTTATCGTTGTTCTGCTGCCAAATTTAGAACAGTAGTTTTGTTATCATACCGTAATAACCTTTGCAAGAAAGGGTTTGTAAGGTAAAACCAAGTTTTTATTACTAATTTAGCACTAAAAACTCTACCCTTTAGGCCGTGGATGTAAGGCTGCCGTTTCTATAAGGTTAACTTCGTCTATTTTGTTGCTGGCTGTCAAACCACTTGTAATAGGTTTTAGAAGACTAACGTGATTTAATATCGCAATGCATAAACTGATAATGACAAGAATCCACTTGCTTTGGTTAGGTGGGCTTCAACTTAAGTAACAATCATTATAAGCTTGCTGTGAATGTTTTTTAGTTAGCAAGTTTTTAAGCAGGTGGACAGTAAAGCAATGAATGGAACGTCAGAACAAATTTTACAATTAAAGCAGCTGGTTACCCATTTTGCTTTTGCCCTAGCCGTGTGTTTGCTTTTATTACAAGCCACGCATGCTGCCGAAGGCGATGTATGGCAGGTTTCAGTTGCTATAGGCAATGTTCGTGCTTTACCCCAAGCCAATGCTGAGCTTGTTAACCAGCTACCTAACGGTACGCGTGTTATTGAATTGCAGCGAGACGGTGAATGGTTGCAGGTGCAATTACCTGATGGCAGTAAGGCATGGATGCACCAAGTGACTTTAAGCCAAACCATTCAATTGTTTGGTTTAGCATTAAACAGTGTAAGCCGTGAAGCGATGCGTGAAGCGCTGCGTGCAACGAAGGTTAAAGTGGTCAGAGAGGTCGATACCTACCCTTATGACCTTTATGACCCAAGTGAATGGAAAAAGTCTGCGACTGAAATGACGCTAGGCTACACTATAAAAGAACAATTATTTTCTGTTGCTGAAATCACTTTTCGTTCTAATAACGATACTGAACAGGTGCGTTTGGTTGCAGAAGAAATACGTAAAGAACTCGGGCCTTGGCAGCGGGTGTTAGGTCGCCGTGCTGAGGGGCCTGTAGAGTTTGAATGGCAACGGGGCGATATAAAAATTCTGGTGCACCGTGGTTGGCCAGATACGACTACTTACATTGTTTATGAGTTTTCAAGCCGTTTAGATCAAATGCAAGCAGAGCTTGAGCCCCGTTAAAACTACTAAGTCAAGTAGCAAAGTTTTGTAACTTAAATACTACCGATGTTTGGAGAATAATAATGCTGCTAGATTTAGCTGATCTAAAACCCAATACTTGTTATCACTTGATGACGCAAACCTTGCTTCCTCGCCCCATTGCTTGGGTGCTTTCAGCCTCAGAAGAAGGTGAGCTTAACTTGGCGCCTTTTTCTTTTTTTAATGGGGTTTGTTCAAATCCGCCCATAGTGATGCTTTCGATTGGTAAAAAAACACCCGAAGAGGCAAAAGATACTCGCCAAAATATTCTTTCTGGGCGTGATTTTGTAATTCATATTCCTTCAGTTGCCCATGCTGATGATGTAACTGCAAGTGCGGCAACCCTTCCTTATGGCCAGTCTGAACTTGAGTTAATGCAAGACAGCCAGTTGGTTGAATTTCCTGGCTGCCCCTTGCCTCGTTTAAAATCGGCTAAGGTGGCTTTTCAAGCAAAATTACATGATGTGCACTACCTAGGCCACGATCAGCAGGCAGTGATTTATGCTGAGTTAGTTCAAGTGTACATTGATGATGATGCTGTTCAGGTTGATGAGGCTAAAGGGCGTTATACCATTGATGCCAGTAAAATTGACCCAGTGGCAAGGTTAGGCGGTGCAAACTATGCAGGCATTGATACAGTGTTTAGTGTAACTCGACCTAAATAACACCCTTTAATTAATTTTAACTAATCATCTGAATTAACCCAAAAAGTGAAGTCAGCTTTTTGGGTTTTTTATTCTAATTTTTTCTAAGGCTAAGTTAAAAAGGCAGCTTACTAGCATCCCAGTTAAGTAACTGGCCTGTTTGGTAGGGGGTAAGTTGTGCACTGACCTTTAATAGCCGTTTTGCTGTTTGTGCCGGCGTTTGTAATTGGCCTAGTGGTAGGTTTTTTTGAAAAGGTTCAGACAAGGGCGTGTCAGTTGTTCCTGGGTGAAGGGTTACAAGGCTTGCTGTTTTATTTATGCGTGCAACTTCAATACTTAAGTTTTTAACGAGCATGTTAAGCGCTGCTTTAGTCATTCTATAGCTGTACCAGCCCCCTAAAACATTGTCTGTTATGCTGCCTACTTTGGCGCTAAGCACTAAAACTTTTACGTTAGGTGTTTTGGTTAAATAGCGATATAAGGCCTGCAAATACTGCGCAGGAACAATGACATTAGTATGAAATCTATGGGCTAATAACTCACTGTCTAATTGCAGTAAAGTTTTTTCTGGCATCGCACTGGCATCGTGTAAAACGCCATTACAAATAAAAATGGTGTCTGGCTGGTGTTCAAGTGCAAGATTAATGCATTGCTGGCTCGACACTTTTGTTTGTAATTCATCTTGAAGCCAATGAAAAGGTGGGGGCTGTTCATCGGTTTTTGGTGCCACTTGGCGGCTAATCATACTGATAACGGTGGAAGCATCAGCACATTCTTTGGCAATGGCTTGAGCAATTTGGCTTGATCCGCCAATAATAAGCACTGATTGAGGTAGAGTAAAAAGCATAAATTTACCTTTAAAAAATTAAATAAAAAAGTACCACTGTTTTATCATGAAACTTACTGTGATTATTCGCTAATAATTAATGATGATAGTTTTTTAGTTTAGGAGAATACAATGCAAGAAGAATTAGAAGAAGAGTTTTTGTCTTGGCTATTAGTGTTTAAAGAATACCCACAGCTTGAAACTTTGGCTGCTTTGGTGATGCTAGTGACGATTGCTTTGGTTGCTAACTGGTTGGTGAAGTTTTTTTTAGTGCGTGGGTTTTATAAGCTACTGAATCGAATGGGCGGCGCACATAAAAATGACTTTGGTATCGTTAAACGCTTTTCTAATATTATACCTGCACTAATTCTTAAATCTAGCATCGATATTGTCCCTGGCTTATCAAGCATGGCTATTATCATTGTAAAAAATGTGACCAGTGGTTTTATTATTTTGACAATTGCACTGGCTTTAGGAGCTGGCTTAGAAATTGTTAATGTTTTATATATGCGCCGTAGAAACGCTTATCTAAAACCAATTAAAGGCTATATACAGATTATTAAAATAATAATCTATGCCGTTGCAACAATTTTAATTGTAGCTACCTTAATTGACCGTTCGCCCTTGATTTTACTTTCTGGGTTGGGTGCAATGGCGGCAGTTTTAATGTTAATTTTTCAAGACACGCTTTTGTCATTTGTAGCCAGTGTACAAATTTCATCTGGTGATTTAATTCGGGTGGGCGACTGGGTAGAAATGCCGCAGTTTAATGCTGACGGTGATGTGATTGATATTGCATTGCACACGGTTAAAATTCAAAACTGGAATAAAACCATTACCACCATTCCAACTAAACGTTTTGTGAGTGATGCTTTTATTAACTGGCGGGGTATGCAAGAAAGTGGTGGTCGCCGCATTAAACGCAGTCTGTTTATTGACCAGCAAAGCATTCACTTTCTTACCAAAGAAGAATTAGAACATGCCCGTAATTTTAGTCTATTAAAAGGTTATTTTGATAGCAAGCTTTCAGAGCTGAATGAATGGAATGCTAAGTACGTTAATTCAAGTGC
Organism: uncultured Marinospirillum sp.; assembly: GCA_947624795.1. Lineage (GTDB taxonomy): Bacteria > Pseudomonadota > Gammaproteobacteria > Pseudomonadales > Halomonadaceae > Marinospirillum. The sequence goes on along the minus strand of CANQLY010000016.1, from coordinate 5,437 downwards.
AGGTGAAAGCTTTGATTCACGTAAGTTAACCAACATTGGAACTTACCGTGCTTACATAGAAAAATACATTCGTAATCACCCGGGCATTCATTCATTTGGTATGACACTAATAGTGCGCCAACTTAGCCCAACCCCTGAGGGTTTACCAATGGAGGTTTATTGCTTTACTAAAACCATTGCTTGGTCAGAATACGAAGCGATTCAGTCGGATATTTTTGACCACCTACTTGCCATAGCACCTGAATTTAACCTGCGTGTTTACCAAGCACCAAGTGGCTATGATATGCATGAAATGGGCGTTCGTATTAGAAATTGAGGCTTTACGGCATTAACATGACCTGCCTGTGCACTTTGCAAGGCTAAGGCGCAAGCACCCAAGCAATACAAAAGAAAGCGACGCCAGACTTAGTTTTGCTAATCAAAAGCTGCCAATTAAAAGCGAGGTATGCCATTTTTTGTAAAAGAAATGGGGTGCATAAATTGTGTGTGTCATTGCGTGTATACTAGTTTTTTAACTTGAAGGGGTGCTTGTATGAATCGCCGTAAAAAAGCTAATCAAATTTTGAAGTCCCGTGCTAAAAAGGCAAATGCCAAATTAGCATCGCACACTAAGCCTAAATACATGAGTAAAGCAGAGCAGGCAGAATTAACCGTAGCGACTGACTTGGCCAAGCTAACACACAATGAATTGGTTTAATTTAACCGGCTAGCCACTGTGTGTTAGGCATTAGTTTGGTTTTTTCAAGCTCCTGTGTTTGCACACCTTGGTGATTCATAACAAGCCTATTGTTCAAACACACCATTGTGGTAAATTTGTGCAACGTCTTCTAAATCATTTAATAAGCCTACAAAGCGCTCAAAACTAACTGCATCCTCACCCGTTACGGGGTGATCTGTTTGTGGCAGGTAGGTAATTTCTTCTACTTCAAAATCAATGGCTGGGTTCATGTCTGTTAAGGTGGTTTTGGTTTTAAAATATTCAGTTGGCGGCACTAATACAGTTACCATGCCTTCTTCACAATCAATGTCTGAAACATCAACGTCGGCTAACATTAATGCCTCTAAAGCTGCTTCTTCGTCTTTGCCAGCAAACACAAACATTGCACGGTGATCAAACAAATAAGACACCGAACCTTGGCTGCCTAGCTTGGCTTTGCATTTGGTAAAAATGCCACGAATATCACCAAAAGTGCGGTTAGCATTGTCGGTTAATGCACTAATAAGCACCATGCAGCCACCCGGGCCAATGCCTTCATAAAGCGAGGGTTGGAAGTCTTCACCTGCGCCCCCTTTGGCTTTATCAATGGCTTTTTCAAGCACGTGTGAAGGCACTTGGTCTTTTTTTGCACGGTCAATTAAGCCACGCAAAGTAAGGTTGGCAGAAGGGTCTGTACCGCCATTTTTAGCGGCCATATACACTTCACGGCCATAGCGTGAATAAACTTTGGTTTTAGCAGCCGCTGTTTTTGCCATTGAAACTTTACGATTTTGAAATGCACGACCCATGATAAATAACTTCTATTTTAGTGGTGTATTGATTGGTTAAAAAACACTTGATTGTAGCGCCTGTTGAAAGTGCTGTCTTGTGAAAATAAAGGCTTCTTATGCTTCTGCTTTGCACCCAGCTGAATCTGTAAGGTGGCCTTGATAAATCTTTTATTTGCGAGGATTCCTTGCTTACTTTTAATCAATAAAAGAAAGTAAAACTAACCAAAGCTCTCAAACGGTCTTTCAGCAAGAGCAAGAAACCAACCAAGTTGCTACGGCCATGAATGAAATGACAGCCACGGTACAAGAAGTTGCAAGCAATGCAGCCAGTGCCGCTTCTGCTGCCCATAATGCAACAGAACAAACCAGCAGTGGCTGATGAGATTAATCGCAACATTGTTAACATTAGTGAGCTATCCACCCAAACATCGGAAGCGTCTAATCATACAATGGAAGCAAGCCAAGATTTAGCCCGTTTAGCTGAAGGATTAAATCAACAGGTTAGCCAGTTTAAAACTTGATTTTTAATCTGTTAAAATATAGGTGCTGGCTTGTAATAGGCAGCATTAAATAAGCACCAACAAGTAAGGAAAAATCGTTATGTCGAATAGAATTAAGGTAGCAATTGCAGGTTATGGCAATTTAGGGCGGGGGGTTGAATCTGCCCTTGCCCAAAATAAAGACATGCAATTGGTTGGCGTGTTTAGCCGCCGTAACCCTGATAGTGTTAGCCTACTAAATAAAAGTGTGCCAGTTTATGCAATGGCCGACATTGAGCAGTACCAAGATAAAGTAGACGTGATGATTTTATGTGGCGGCTCTAAAACAGACTTGCCTGAACAGTCACCTTATTTGGCACAGTTTTTTAATCTGGTAGATAGCTTTGATACCCATGCCAAGGTGAATGAACATTTTGATGCCTTAGATGCCGTTGCTCAAAAATCAGGCAAGATTGCCCTGCTTTCAGTGGGCTGGGATCCGGGTCTGTTTTCTTTAAACCGTATGTTTGGTGAAACTGTGTTATCTGAAGGTGAAACCTATACTTTTTGGGGCAAGGGTTTAAGCCAAGGGCATTCTGATGCTGTGCGCCGTGTGGCTGGTGTTAAGGCTGGCGTGCAATACACGCTGCCCTCAGAAGCTGCCATCGAGCGGGTGCGTGCTGGTGAGCAGCCGCAATTAACCACCCGTGAAAAGCACGTTCGTGAATGCTATGTAGTGTTAGAAGCCGATGCCAGCGCCGATGCTGTGCGTAATAGCATAGTCACCATGCCAGATTATTTTGCCGACTATGACACCAGCGTTCATTTTATTGACCAAGCTAGTTTTGATAAAGACCACACTAAAATGCCCCACGGTGGCTTTGTTATTCGTAGTGGTGTAACCGGTGCAGGCAACCAGCAAACCATTGAATATTCTTTGGCTTTGGGCAGTAATCCAGAATTTACTGCCAGTGTTTTAGTGGCCTATGCAAGGGCTGTGCATAAGTTAGCTGGCTTGGGTGAAGTGGGCGCTAAAACAGTGTTTGATGTGCCGCCAGGTTTGCTTTCACCTAAAACCCCTGCCCAGTTGCGTAAAGATTTATTGTAGTTTTTAGTTCTTTTTTTAGTTTAGTTTAGTTCTAAGTATTTGCTAGGGATAGCAGCTTCTTTTGAGGCTGCTATTTTTTTGTTTTGAAATCATGGAAATAAAGGATAAATATGCGTCGTTTGTTGTTGGGTTTAGTGTTATTAGTGGTTGGTTTTTCTGGGGTTAAGGCAGCAAAACTTCCTGCCAATGAACTGGTTATTGCTAGCTGGAATATTCAACATTTGGGGCAAAGCTCTAAAAAAGATTACCAAGCTTTGGGTAAAATTGGTGCTAAGTTTGATTTTATTGCTGTGCAAGAAGTGATGAATATTGAAGGAATTGAAGCATTTAAAGCCGCTTTAGAAACCGCCACCGGCGAGCCTTGGCAGGCCATGTATTCGCATTTAATTGGCCGTTCAACTTACAAAGAAATGTATGCTTTTGTGTGGCGTGAATCGGCAGTTGAATACCTAGATGGTGCCGTGGTTTATTTAGACCCTAATGATTTGTTTGCCCGTGAACCCTATTCTGCCCGTTTTCGTAACTTAAAATCAGGCCAAGCCTTTGCTGCAAGTACGGTACACATTATCTATGGCAAACTTATTGGCGAACGCGTGGCAGAGCTGGAAGAGTTGGCTAGCTACTGGGGATTTTTAGAAGAAATTTATGAAAATACACCGGTTATGTTGATGGGCGATTTTAATATGCCGCCTCGCCATAAGGGTTGGCAAACATTGAAAGATTTAGGTGTTGCACCTTTATTGGTTGAATCAATGGGTGCTACCACGCTTTCAACCCACGAGGGCAAATACGCTAACCTGTATGACAATATTTGGTTACGCCCTAACAGCTTGGCGGTGGGCGAGGTGGGTATAGTGAAGTTTCCGCAGCTGCTTGGCTTAACGCATAAGCAAGCTAGAAGCAGTGTGTCTGATCATGCGCCCATTTATATGCACCTACTTAAACCCTAGAGGGTAGCTTGCTAATAAATTTTACTCATAAATAAAAACAAGCCGCTACTAGAGCGGCTTGTTTTTTATGATCGTTTATTACTTTATTTGCGGCGGCGCTTGCGGTCGGTGCGTGATTCTTTTGTTAGCTTTAACTGCCTTGCTTTGGATGCTTCACGGCTGTCTTTTTCGTTGGGGGTTGCATAGGGGTTTTCACCACTGCGGAACTCAAACCTTAAAGGCGTACCTGTTACCTTCAAAATTTTACGGAAGGTATTCATTAGGTAACGCTTATAGCTGGTAGGTAAGGCTGCGGTTTGATTACCATGCACCACAATAATGGGCGGGTTTAGGCCACCTTGGTGAGCGTAACGCAGCTTAATGCGGCGGTTGTTAATCATGGGTGGCTGGTGTTCGCTAACCACGTCTTGCAGCAGGGTGGTTAAGCGGTTGGTTGACCAGTGGCTAGTGGCCGACTTGTAGGCTTTTTCAACTGAACGAAACAGCTCGCCCACGCCCGTACCGTGTAGTGCAGAAATGTAATGCACGTCGGCATAGTCAACAAATTCTAAGCGGCGGTCGATGTCTTTTTTAATCTTGTCACGGCTTTCTTGGTCTAGGTGATCCCATTTATTAACAGCAATTACCATGGCACGACCCGATTCCAACACAAAGCTTAGCAGGTGCAAATCTTGCTCGACTAATCCCGTGCGTGCATCAATTACCACCACAGCCACATTGCACTCTTTAATGGCTTGCAGGGTTTTAACAATCGAAAACTTTTCAGCAATTTCAGTGACGTTTTTACGGCGTCGAATACCGGCAGTATCAACGAGCGTATAAGGTGTGCCATTGCGTTCAAACGGAATAGTAATGGCATCACGCGTAGTGCCGGGCTGGTCAAAAACAATCACCCGTTCTTCACCTAGAATGCGGTTAACTAGGGTTGATTTACCCACGTTAGGGCGACCAATAATGCCAAATTTTAATTGGCGTGCAGCGTGTTCTTTAGATTCTTTTTCTAAAACAACATCCTGTTCTTCAGGCGTTGGTTCTTCGTCTAGGTTAACTTCGCCCCAAACGGGTTCTTTAGGCCCAAGGTCAACTTCAGTCAAAGGCCCTAATAAGTCGTCTAGCAGCTGGGTAATCATGGTACTAACACCACGGTTATGCACGGCTGCAATCATAAAAGGATCAGTGTTCATGCCCAGTGCATAAAATTCAGCACTGTGGCTAAAAGCATCTAGCCCATCGGTTTTATTAACCACTAGGTAGGCTTTTTTATTGTGCTCACGCAAGTACCTAGCAATCATTTCATCGGCTGCAGTCATGCCTGAACGGGCATCAACAATGAATAGTACTAGGTCGGCTTCTTCAATGGCCATTAATGAATGGCGCGCCATTTCTGCATCTATGCCTTCTTCATCGCCACT
>CANQLY010000015.1 GCA_947624795.1 uncultured Marinospirillum sp. | reverse complement strand
CTAATGACTCCGATTGCTAAAGCCTTCATTACCGACCGTGGTTTTGATGCAACAGTAGAAGCACAGCAAATTTACGGTGGTAGCGGTTACTGTACTGAGTGGGGTGCTGAGCAGTATGTTCGCGATGCACGTATTGCCCAAATTTACGAAGGTACTAACGGTATTCAAGCCCTAGACTTAATGGGTCGTAAAGTTTTCTCTAACCGTGGTGAGTTTTTAGGAATTTTCACACAAGAAGTACGTGAATTTTTAGCAAGCTGTTCAGACCTACCTAATATGCAGGATTGGACAACAACACTAGAAACCGAACTTAAGCGTTTAGAATCAGTAACTGCCAGTGTGATTGCTTCAGCTGAAAAAGACCCTGCTGAAATTGGTGCGGCTTCGGTTGATTACCTAAACCTATTTGGCCTAGTGGCTTACGGCTACATGTGGGCACGTATGGTTAGCGTTGCACAGCGCAAAGTGGGTAGCGAAACTACTGGCTTCTACGCTAGCAAAATCAAAGTCGGCAACCACTTCCTTAAGCGCATTCTGCCGCGCACCCTTGCTTTAGAACAGCAAGTGTTAGCCGGTGCAGAAGTACTGATGGCTATGGAAGAAGAAGACTTCTACGTTAACTAATTAGCCTAAAGCTTTTATAGTCAACACTAACCCCTGCTTCGGTGGGGGTTTTTTATTGCTTGAAGAAAAACAAACTAAGAAGAAAGAAAGGAAGGAAAATAAACGCCCTAAACGCAAAAAACCCAGACTCTAAAAGGGCTGGGTTTTAAATAACTGTGTCTTACTTGTGGTTTACCAAGAAAGCTTTAATCTAGTTGCTTTACTTGGTGCGGATGGAGAGACTCGAACTCTCACACCTTGCGGCACCAGAACCTAAATCTGGCGTGTCTACCAATTCCACCACATCCGCTTACTTCTCAAAACTTATTCCTTTTCAAGTACTTAGCTAGTTGTTTCGCCGTTGTGCTTGACTGGAATGAAGCGTATTCTACAGCAAACCTTAGCTGCGTCAACTCTTTTTTTTAAAAAAAGTGAATTATTTAAAGAGAATTACTTAAATCACCATCCCACAAGGCTTTACCCGTGCACTCTGACTACTTCTAACCCTTGTGATTGCTGCATCTTGGTAAAGTGCATTGTTGGTTGTTAAGGTTTCTAACAAAGCCGCTTCATCCACCACTTCTCCTAGAGAATTACTTGCCGACTGGGCATTAATCCCTAATTGCCGAAAAAGTGCTTGATCTTGCTGCGCTTCTGGGTTGCCCGTGGTTAATAACTTGTCACCATAAAAAATAGAGTTAGCACCAGCAAAAAAAGCCATAGCCTGAGCCGTAGTGTCTAATTTTTCGCGCCCTGCCGATAAACGCACCCGCGAAGTTGGCATTAAAATACGTGCCACGGCTATCACCCGAATAAACTCTAAAGGTTCTAGCTCTTCCAAGTTTTCCATTGGTGTACCGGGTACTTTGACCAACATATTTAATGGCACACTTTCAGGGTGCGGCTGCAAAGAAGCCAGCTGCTGTAATAAACCAATGCGATCACTCACCTGCTCGCCCATACCCAAAATACCGCCCGTACAAATTTTCATTCCAGCCTTACGCACCTGCTCAAGCGTTGCCAGCCTATCAGCATAAGTTCGGGTCGTAATAATTTCGCCATAAAACTCAGCAGAAGTGTCTAGGTTATGATTGTAATAATCTAAGCCCGCATCGGCTAACGCCTCGGCCTGCTCTTCTTTTAACATGCCCAACGTCATGCAGGTTTCTAAACCCAAAGCCTTTACTTCACGCACCATGTTTAACACAGCGGGCATATCTCGTTCAGTAGGCGAACGCCAAGCAGCCCCCATACAAAAACGACTAGCACCCGCCTTTTTAGCTTCTTTGGCCTGCTCTAACACCTTATTGATTTCAAGCAGCTTTTCTTTTGATAAACCTGTGTTGTAATGAGCCGACTGAGGACAGTATTTGCAATCTTCTGGGCAGCTGCCCGTTTTAATGGATAACAAAGTTGAAACCTGTACATCATTGGCATCGAAGTTTTGCCTGTGCACAGTATGAGCACGAAATAATAAATCATTAAAAGGTAAATCGAACAGTGCTTGAATTTCTTCACTGCTCCAATCAAAGCGTTGCTCAGCCATACTCGATTCCTGTAAACCATGAATTAAAAATAAGTTAACTAATAATGCAGGAGCTAGCAAATGAGGTCAACCTTATTGTTATTCAAAGTTAACCAGTGGGCTGGGCACTTTTTTTATTGGCACCGCCGTAGCCGTTTATTACTACCAGGTAGCTGTTTAATTTGTATGCAACCCTTGGTTGGCGAACGTGACTTGTGCTTAACCTGCGCAAAACAACTGCCAGCCAACACCCATTGCTGCCAATTGTGTGCCAACACCTTGCCAGCAGAACACCAGCCACCCATCTGTCACCATTGTTTTAAAGCACCTGCGGCTTTTGATCAGGTTTTGGCACCTTGGCTGTATAAAAAGCCTTTCAATAAACTGGTGTGGGAATTTAAATACAATCAAAACCTAGCGGCAGGTTACCTGCTACTTGATTTGCTCTTTGATGCATTAAAAAATAACCCTAAACATTACGATTACCTTCTAGTCATCCCTGGCCAAAAAAAACGCATTCAACAACGGGGCTACCATGCACCTAGCTGGCTAGCCAAACGCTTAGCTTTACTTAGTGGCATACCTTTTTATAAAAAAGGATTAATAAGAATTAAAGACATTACTAGCCAACAAGGCCTTGACCGAAAAAGTCGCCTGATTAATCCACAGGGTGCATTTCAGGCATCAAAAGTCGTTGCAGGCAAGCATCTTTTATTACTTGATGATGTGATAACAACAGGGGCTAGTGCTCATTGGGCAGCCAAGGCGCTGAAACAAAAGGGCGCTGCCAGTGTTGATGTCATTGTTGCAGCCAAAGCGGCTATTTAATAGCCACTTAATACAATGTAACTTAGCTAACTTGACGGGAATACTTTTCTACTGTACATTGTTTTTTGGGTTCATATACGCTTTTTGGTTAATCACTAAAAGGTAAAAAAATAAATATATACTATGCATGAAGATAGACATATGCTGTTTCGACACGCTTAAATCACAATATAGAGTGTATTTAGGTATTACTTAAGCTCATTAAAAAACTAGGCGCAACGGACATAAGAATAATAGAAATGAGGCAAGGTAATAAAATCACCCGCATACTGGCTTGGACTTTTTAACGGCAAAAATTAATTCAAGCAGCTAGTCAAATATTTTTAAAACCTAACTCAAAAGCTTTTTTTATTGAATGCTGTGATTGCACGAATAACATTAACACCCTGTTTATTTGAAATATTATTTGATAATAAGCTTTCAAAGTTAACAACATGGGCTTGTATACTGTTATTAATTTTAGGTGTATGCACCCAACCTAGAATCGATAGATTAACAGTCACTGTAAGCCAAAACACTACACGAAAACTCACTTTCTTTGTTTTATGGCGCAGCTGTTGCTGCGCCATAATTGCACCAGGCCAACCAAAAAATAGGGAATACAAATGGAGCCTACTTTCAGGGACACGCCTTTCAGATCCCTGTGCTGCTGACTTGTCTTTGGCATAAACAAAATAAGTAATACTGCTTACCACAAGAAATAACAAGGGTAACAATAGAGGCGTAAACCCGTAATAATATGAGCAAGCCAATACAAATGACAAAGCAATAATTGGTAGGTAGTTCATTCTTCCAATATTTCCTATTTAGGCGTGGTAAATCAACGCAGTTTTATGGAACCACCATCAGCCATTAAGGTTTGCCCAGTCATATAACGGCTGTCATCACTGAGTAAAAAAGCAACCACTGGAGCGATATCTTTTTCCGGATCACCAAAATAACCTAAAGGAACCCTACTCGCTGCTTCCTGATAAGGTATAGGATGATTCTGCTTCCAATGCTCCACTCCCTCGGTTAACGCCTTAGGACACACAACATTGATACGAATTTTATCTTTAGCCCACTCATTTGCAGCCACACGGCTTAACCCACGAATAGCCTCTTTTGCTGCAGCATAACTGGCTTGCAATTCCATACCATCTAAACCGGCACCAGAACCAAAATTAACAATCGAACCACCCGACCGAGACAACTCTGAGTAGGCAGCCTTCATAAAATATAAAGTAGCATTAAGACCTGTATTAAAAGACAAAGCCCAATCATCCTGCGTAAGTTCCATCAATGGTTTTTGTCGAGAAGCATGGGCATTATTCACCAGCCCTGTTAGCTTACCAAACTTAGAAACTGCCAAACTGACAGTTGCATTGGCAACAGTTTCTTTGGATACATCACCACTAATAAAGACAACTCGCTCCGGATTACTCTGCTCTATCGCCTTCCCTGCATCCTCATTAATATCCACCACCACAACGGCAGCACCACGCTCAACCAATACCTTAGTTATCGCGCCACCAATACCGGCTGCACCACCCGTTACAATAATAACTTGACCGTCTAAACTACTCATATAAATTACCTTAAATGTGAAAGTGAGTTACAGCCTACCTTACTATCAGTCTTTATAGCTCAAGCGACCTTAATACTCCAACGACTCTTAAATTCCTTGTTAGCAGTTTTTAATTATTCGCGTGTAGCATCTAGCGGTATCATTAATTTTCTATAAAACTGTCATTTATTTGACACCTTGCCTGCCTAAGCTGATCTCCTCGTAATTAAGCGAATTGATGAGGTTGAGCTATGAGTCAGTTTGAGCAGCAAGATGAATTAAATCATCCACGTACAGAAACACCAGAGTTTACTCAAATGGTAAAGCGTGGTGTATCTCGTCGGCGTTTTCTTGGTACAACTGCCGCTTTAAGTGCAGTAACTTTTTTTAGCATGACGCCAATGAGTCGATCCATTGCCGCTGCATTAACACCAGCCAGTAGTTCTTTACTCGGCTTTAAAGCCGTACCGACAAGTACTGCAGATACCCTTGTAGTACCAGAAGGGTATCAAGTAGAGCGTTTAATCTCTTGGGGCGATCCTTTATTTGCCGATGTTGCAGAATTTTCTAATCAAATCAATAAAAACACAGCAGCCAATCAAATGCACCAGTTTGGTGATAATAACGATGGCATGAGTTTATTTCCTGTGGATGAGCAGACGGCTATTTTAGCGGTCAATAATGAGTACACCAATTACGAATTAATGTTCGAGCATCAGGGTAAAAACATGAGCGCCGCCGATGTGAAGTACGCTCAGGCTGCGCATGGTGTATCAGTCATCACTTTAACAAAGCAAGCACAAGGTTGGCGTTTTGATAAAAATGGGCGCTTTAATCGACGCATTGATGCCAATACAGCCATGCAAATCAGTGGCCCAGCTAAAGGACATGCTTTACTGCAAACTAAGGCCGATCCCAAAGGTGAAATGGCTTTAGGTACTTTTAATAACTGCGCCAATGGCATGACACCTTGGGGTACTTATTTAACCTGTGAAGAGAATTTTAATGGCTATTTTGGTAGTGATGCACAAGTTGATTTAAGTCCTGCATTTTCACGTTACGGCATTGCGACTGCAGATGCTGGTTACAACTGGCATAAATTTGATTCACGCTTTGATTTAGCCAAAGAACCCAACGAGCCTAATCGTTTTGGTTGGGTAGTCGAAATTGATCCACACAATCCCAACTCGACACCGATAAAGCGTACTGCTTTAGGGCGCTTTAAGCATGAAAATGCAGAAATAGTCATCGCTGATGATGGTCGTGTAGTAGTGTATTTAGGTGATGATGAGCGAGGTGAACATATTTACCGTTTTGTCAGTCGCAATAAATACAAGCCTGTAAACCAAGCAGCCAATCGCGACTTACTCGATGACGGGGAACTTTTTGTTGCCAAGTTTAATGACGATGGTAGTGGTGAATGGCTCAGTTTAGCGCATGGTAAAAATGGTTTAACCACAAAGAATGGTTTTGCCAGTCAAGCAGATATCCTGATTCATGCACGATTAGCAGCAACTCAAGTGGGAGCAACCACTATGGATCGACCTGAGTGGGTTGCGGTGCATCCTCATGAACCGATGGTGTTTTGCACTTTAACCAACAATAAAAATCGTGGCATTAAAGAAAATCAGCCAGTAGATGCTGCCAATCCTCGCGCTGAAAACCATTACGGACAAATCGTTCGTTGGGTGCCAACGGCAGGGCAGCATACAGCTAAAGACTTCCAGTGGGATCTATTTTTAATGGCTGGCAATCCTAGCGTGCATGCCGGAACACCTTATGCGGGTTCAGGTAATGTAACTACCGAAAATATGTTTAATAGCCCCGATGGTATCGGCTTTGATCAGGCTGGACGCTTATGGATTCAGTCAGATGGCAATTATTCAAACAAAGGCAACTTTGCTGGGCAGGGTAATAATCAGATGCTTTGCGCAGACCCAAAAACAGGTGAAGTGCAGCGTTTCTTAACTGGCCCAGTTGCCTGTGAAATTACCGGCCTAGCTTTTACACCCGATCAAAAAACGTTATTTATTGGCGTGCAACACCCGGGAGAAAAACTTGTACCATCCAACTTCCCAAGTGGCGGTAATTCAGTACCCCGCTCTAGTGTGATGGTCATTACTCGCAAAGATGGCGGTGTGATTGGCACTTAGCACTACACCAGAGCATGCTAACTCGGCGAGTTTGCATGCTCTGGATCTAAACGCTTTAGTCGCCCCAGCGCCCGGGCGAATAGGAGAACACAGGTAAAGAAAGCTTCCAACGAATAGCGGCAAGACGTAAAGCAAGACCAAAGCTAAAAGAAGCCAAGGTATTAATATCATCCGATATACCGATTGATTTTAAGTACAAATACAAACAAGCAACAACCAAAGACACACTGGCGTAAAGCTCGTGGCGCAGCACTTGCGGTGTACGATTACACATGATATCGCGCAAAATACCACCAAAAATCCCCGTAGTAATTCCAGCCATAATAATCACCGGCGTTTCGTAACCAAGCCTTAAAGCAACATTACAACCAATAATGGTAAATGCCACTAAACCCATCGCATCTAAAATTAAAAAAACCTGATGGAGCTTTTGCATAAAACGCGCAACCAGCATGGTCGCAAGGCCTGAGCCAATGGTTAGGTAAATATAAGGTGGGTGTTGTGTCCAAGTGACAGGGTAATTGCCCAACAACATATCACGCACAGTACCGCCACCTAAGGCAGTAATAAACGCAATTAAGGCAACGCCAAAAAGATCCATATTACGTCGCCCAGCGGCTAGCGCACCAGACATGGCTTCGGCAGTAATGGCAATAAGATAGATATAGGTAAGCACGCAGGACTCCTGCTGACAGTAATGCCTCCCCCTCTGTCCTGTGTACCTGAGAGTTTACGCAGCAATTTGCTGCTTGCCCCTTCGGTGGATTGCCTAAAGCAATCGCTCTCCAGTTGGCTAATTTAAGTGAGTTCGCAGTACATGTGCCTGAGCGTTTATGGGAGTTTGCGCCTTCGGCGGAGCAGAGTGAAACTTTGCCCTCTCTCCTGCGAGCGGGCATTATACGGCGTGAAGAATAGAAGCGACAACTAATCTTTAGCTCTCTAACTTCTGCAACCTTTCTAAAACAGCAATACTTTCCTTAAATATTTTATCTATATACTCTTTTTCATCTACATCAGCAGAGATAGAAGCTTGGTCTGACTTAATGCCAGAAAGCATTTCATCAATTAGCTCCGGTTCATTTTTAACCACTCGTTGAATTAATCCGCTCAACAAATAAAGTGCGGCATCAGCTTTTGGATCATTCATAACGTCCCCCTTTAATTAAGCAGCTTGTACAAGCTCTTTTATTTTTACTGCTTTTTCAAAATGATCCAGTTTATGCGTAAGAATCCACCATTCAGCGGCTTCCATTAGTAATTCTGGGCTGTCATTTTTGTTTGCAAAAAAAGCATAGAATGAAAGTCCAACATTCGTACCTTTAGCTGCGATTTTCTTATCACAAACCTCTATAACTTTTCTTTTTAAGCTTTCTCTCATTGCACTTTCACACCCTAAGTTAATGACTCAAACACTGATAATTCCTTATAAATAGCGCTGACAATAGCAGTAAGTTGAGTCGATACTATACAAAAGTAAAAAAGTTAGGCACTAACAATAACGTTATTAAGTGCTTTAGCGATCAGGTTTTTTTTCATCAGTGTGCGGCTTACTGGTGTTGGAAACCAAAAATCAAGCGAGTGTTCAAAGCCAATGCCGTGCATATAGTTATAAAGAGCTTTACGCAGTCCCTCGCCTAACATTTCATGATCGACTTTAATGGGGTCGATAAAATCAACATCGTTTTCAGCAAATTGAGTTTCTGGTCGTTCTATTAACGTGATGCCGTAGTCTTCAGGGTTTAAACCAATAGGGCTATGAATGGTTGCTGCAAACCTGTGCCAGTAGGCTGACTGAAAGCAACCCTCTTGCATCATTTGACGCACCATTTCTAAGGCATCTAGCGTTTCTTGTTCTGTCTGAGTCGGAAAGCCATACATTAAATAGGCATGAACTAAAATGCCTGAATCACTGAATGCCTTAGTAACTCGCGCTACCTGCTCTACGCTTACGCCTTTTTTCATTAATTTTAACAAACGGTCGGAAGCAACCTCCAATCCACCACTAACGGCAATACAGCCAGAATCTGCCAGCAGTTGGCAGCGTTCAGCGGTGAAGGTTTTTTCAAAACGGATATTACCCCACCAACTAATCACCACACCTCTTTCTAACAAGCGTCGGGCAAGTGCAAACAGGGCTTTAGGTGGAGCGGCTTCATCTACAAAGTGAAACCCCGTTTGACCGGTTTCTTCAATTAACTGTTCAATCCGATCCACCAAAATATCCGCACCAGCTTCATCGTAACGGTCGATATAATCCAGCGACACATCACAAAAGCTGCATTTTCGCCAATAACAACCGTGGGCGATGGTAAGCTTATTCCAGCGGCCGTCACTCCAAATACGGTGCATGGGATTAAGCATTTCACACAAAGAAAGGTAGTCATCCAGCGGTAAACCATCGTAAATCGGCGCACCCACATCAGTTTGTGGTATGTCATGCAGGGCGGCATTTTCATTCAGGTGAACATAAGGCTCGCCGGTTTCATCTTCTGCCAGAAAATAGGTTCGCACCAAATCATCTAATTCACGCTCACCTTTCAGGTATTCCAACAGGGTTAGCAAGGGGCGCTCGCCATCATCTAGGCAAATAAAATCGACAAATTCAAATACACGGGTATCTTTTAATGCCCGAAGTTCGGTATTAACAAAACCACCGCCCATCACAACGGGCAGGTCAGGGTTAATATTTTTACAAGCTTGGGCAATTCGCAAGGCGCCCAGCATATTTCCCGGAAAAGGAACGGTTAAACCAACAACGCTGGGCTGTGTTTCTTCTAAATACAACGCAACCAGCTGCTCTAAAATGCCAGAGGTAAAGCTTGGCTCTCCCATCAAGGTGTCGTACAAATCATCAAAATAAGGATTGGCGGCAGCTAGGCGTTCACCGTAGCGGCTAACTTCAAAATAAGGGTCAACCCCTTGTGTAATAACGGCAGATAGGTCGTTAATAAAGAGACTCGAAGTTCTCTTCGACGTGTTGCCGCATAATATCTAAGCCTTGAGTGGTCATCATCTCAAGAAATAACTCAATGGCAGGGTCACGCTGAACGGCAGAATACCCTCGAGAGCGGAGAAACCCAGTTAAATAGGCCGTAGCAGGGTAAGGCGTATTTAACTGGGTCATGGGAGGGGTCATCAACAAAACGGTCATGGTATGCCTGTGAGTTATAGAAATAAGGCGCGCATTCTATCCTCTTTTTGCAGCACAAGGCACTAACTTGAAATTTGCTGAATAATGATAAAAAACTAAAGCATCCCTTTAACTATTAAACAAATTAGTTACTAAACAAGCTTCTGGCAATAATCACTTTTTGAATTTCGCTAGTACCTTCATAAATGCTGGTTACACGAATATCCCTTGCATAACGCTCTAGCGGGAAATCTTGCATATAACCATTAGCACCTAAAAGCTGCAAAGCATCATAACAAGCTTTATTGCCTTTTTCGGTCGCCATTAGCTTAGCCATAGAAGCCTGGACTGCAAAAGGTTTGCCCGCATCTTTTAGCGCAGCAGCTTGCATCGTTAATAAACGGGCAGCTTCCATTTCTGTGTAGTTTTCGACTAGCATCCATTGTAAACCTTGAAATTCAGCCAATGGCTTACCAAACTGCTTGCGCTCTTTTACATAGTCACGCGCATAATCTAAAGCTGCGTTGGCAACGCCTAAAGCCAGTGATGCAATACCAATGCGCCCACCGCAGAGTTCAGTCACAGCAATTTTAAAGCCTTGGTTTTCTTCACCAATAATTGCATCTAAAGGGATGCGGCAGTCTTCAAAAATCACTTCATGGGTACCTGAACCTTTTTGACCCATTTTCTTTTCAGGTTTGGCGACCGTTACACCTAGGTTATCACCTTCCACCAAGAAGCAAGAAATGCCTTTGCCTTTGGGTGCATCTGGGTTAGTCACTGCCCAAACCACATACACTCCGGCTAAAGCTGCGGTAGAAATCCATACTTTACTGCCATTTAATACCCAAGCATCGGCTTCTTTTACCGCTCGGGTTTTCATGGCGGCTGGGTCAGAACCCGCTTCAGTTTCGGTTAAACAAAAGCTGCCCGCCGCAAACTCACCCGAACACAGCCTAGGTAAATAGTAATTTTTTTGTGCATCGCTACCAATGTCTTGAATCAGTTCAGCCACCATATTGCTGACTGAAACAGCCACAGCGGTTGAAGCACAAGCACGGGCTAGTTCTGTAATGGCTAAAGAAAAAGCCAGCGTACCTGCTTCTGTTCCACCGTATTCGCCGGCAATATTAACGCCCATAAAACCTTGTTCGGCTAGCTGCTTTAAATGGTCTTTTAATATCTCAGGGTCAGAGGTTAAATCCAATTCCGCCGCTTTAGGCGCTAATACACCTTCAGCAAACTGCTTGGCTGCCGTTTGAATCATTGCCTGCTCTTCAGTCAGCTCAAAATTCATATTAATTACCTTTGATTAATTACCTTTGATTAATTACCTTTGATCATTTGTCTTTAAGCTTGGTAATTTTTAAACAAGTTAAACCATACGAATAGCGCCATCCATGCGGATAACTTCGCCATTTAAATAAGTATTTTCAATAATGTGCGCGACCAAAGAAGCAAATTCTTCTGGCTTACCTAAACGCTTAGGAAAAGGTACACCGGCTTCTAATTGCTGGCGGGCTTCTTCTGGAATCCCTTGCATCATGGGCGTGCCACACACGCCTGGAGCAATGGTCATCACACGAATGCCGTGGCGTGCCAATTCTCGTGCCAAAGGCAAAGCTAGGCTAACCACACCACCTTTTGAAGAAGCATAACTGGCCTGACCAACTTGACCATCAAAAGCAGCGATGGAAGCAGTATTAATAATTACCCCACGCTCGCCGTCTTCTTGGGCAGGTAACTTAGCCATAGCAGAAGCCGCCAAACGTGCCACGTTAAAGCTACCCACTAGGTTGATATTTACGCCCCGTGCAAAAGTATCTAAATCGGCAGGGTTTAAATCACGGTCTAATAATTTTTGAACCACAACAATGCCAGCGCAGTTAACCACACCGGCTAAACCACCAAACTTACTTACGGCTAAATCTACCGCCGCTTGCACTTCTTCTGCAGAAGTCACATCGCAACGGCTAAAAGCGGCTTTATCTGCGCCTAATTTAGCGACCATAGCAGCGCCAGCATCGGCATTTAAATCAGCCAAAACAACCTGTGCACCACGCTCAACCAAGTATTCAGCCGTGGAAGCACCTAAACCTGATGCACCGCCGGTAATTAAAAAAGTTTGCTGTTTAATTTTCATTCTAAAATCTCTCTATTAACTTAACTGGCCGCCAACAAACCGCTACTTAATGGATTAAATAATTAAGTAGTGGTCTAGGTTTTATTTAAAAATAACTAAGCTAAAAATAACTAAGCATTAGTATTAGCTTCATCTTCGGCTTGCTTACGCAGCATAAAGCGCTGAATTTTACCGCTGGGTGTTTTAGGTAATTCATCCACAAACTCAATTTCACGAGGGTAAGCATGGCCCGACATCCGCTCACGCACCAAACCTTGAATGTCTTTAACTAACTGATCGCTGGCTTCATAACCATCACGCAATACCACAAAGGCTTTAATAATAAAGCCACGCAATTCATCGGGCTTACCCACTGCCGCAGATTCAGCCACGGCTGGGTGTTCTAATACCGTATTTTCAACATCGGTTGGCCCCACTTTGTAACCTGCCGTAGTAATAATGTCGTCATCACGGCCATCAAACCAGTAAGTACCATCTTTGTGTTGAACAACCATATCGCCTGTTAAATAATACTTACCATAATAAGGTTTCTTTTCTTGCCAAGTGTAACCGGCAAAGAAAAAAGTGGGCGATGCGTCCATATCAATCACAAGCTGCCCTGTTTGGCCTTGTTCAACTTCATTGTATTCCGCATCAAGAATGGCTAAACGGTAGCCGGGCATAGGCCGCCCCATTGAACCCACCGGAGCGTTGTGCGTTAACCTGTGGTGGCAGCAGCAGGTCATGCCAGTCTCAGTTTGACCATAATGGTCCATCACACGGCAGCCTAAGTTTTCAGTGACCCAGTTCACCACCTCAGTATTCAATGACTCGCCAGCAGAGCTTGCCATGCGTAAGAAAAGCGTATCGGCTTTACCATCCAATTCACCGCTTGATTTCAACATAC
Source organism: uncultured Marinospirillum sp. (assembly GCA_947624795.1). Classification (GTDB taxonomy): domain Bacteria; phylum Pseudomonadota; class Gammaproteobacteria; order Pseudomonadales; family Halomonadaceae; genus Marinospirillum. The sequence goes on along the minus strand of CANQLY010000015.1, from coordinate 14,423 downwards.
GGTAAGCCGTGGGCGCAGAAGCTAGGTTAGTAATTTTATGGCGTTTCAAAAATGCCAAGGTATTTTCAGCTGAAAAATTGGCTTCATTAAAATGGGTAGTGCAACCCAACAATAAAGGCGCAGTAATGGCGTAATACAGACCATAAGCCCAGCCTGGGTCAGCCATATTCCAAAACTTATCGTCGCCGTTAAGCCCTACGGCATAGCGTATGTAAATATAAAAACCAGGTAAAGCACGCAAGGGCACCGCCACACCTTTAGGTTTTCCTACGGTGCCTGAGGTAAACATCTGTAAAAAAGGCTGGTCTGAATCTAAAACTTCTGCTTGATAATCACTGTTTTGGTTTTCAAATTCGCTGGCATAATGCAAATCACCCCATTTTTTAGCCGCCGCTTCAGAACCCATCAGCATCACTTTGGTTGAATCTTTAACCGATTTAAACTTGGCACGGTTTTCTTCATCGGTTACCACAAGCACTGTTTTAGCTTGGGTTAAACGGTAATCAATGGCTTCGTAACCAAAGGCAGTAAATAAAGGCTGATACACAGCGCCCACCCGCCAAGTTGCAAGGATCAACACCAATAATTCAGCATTGCGTGGCAACATCGCTGCCACACGGTCGCCTTGTTTAACCCCTTGGCTTTTTAACAAGTTAGCCATTTTGCCGCTTAATTCATGCATTTGGGCAAATGTATACGTAGCAACCTTACCCTTAGCATCTTCATGAACCAAGGCAGGCTGGTCTGCTTTATCACCTAAAGCATGGCGACCACAACATTCGGTGTAGGCGTTAAAACCGCCTGCTAAACTACCGTCTAATTCAGCTTCAATGTCGCTCATCTGAAAAGACGCCATAAACGCAACGTAATCTTTAACTGTTGCCTGTGTTGAATTAGACGCCTGTGTTGAATTGGCCATGGTATTACCTCCAGACATTCAATTTTATTATTTTAACCTTGACGTAAACGTCAACTTGGCAGTTTAAATAAAAGCGACCTAGGCCGCTTTTTACACCTTAAAACACACGAGCAAGCGCTCGGTTTTCAATTAGCCTAATTCAGCCATTGCATTTGGGCAAGTGTTTTTAATGGCTGACCTAAGCAAAGTGACTGCACCTTAAGCCAACCTATGGCAAGAAAAACAAACAAGGTGAGGCAGCTAAATGCAGAAGATTATTCACGCAGCACCATTGCCACCAACTCTTTGGCCAGTTCATCAGGGCTTAATTTACCTTCGGGGCGATACCACTGCACTGTCCAGTTTAAAGCACCCAAAGCCATGTGCCGCTGCAAGCTTTGATCGCCTTGAATCAAACCGGCTTCATGGCATTCATTAATCACTTCACGCCAACTAGCTTCATAAGCATCACGCAACTTAACCAAAGAATCACGCGAGGTTTCAACTAAACTTCGCCATTCATACAAGGCAACGACGTGTGCATTACGGTCTTCTAATAAGGTGGAAAGGTGCGCCCTAGCCAAAGCATGCAGGCGTTCTTTTGGCGTATGAGCCAAGGCTAGGCGTTGCTGGGTTATTTCCATGGCATGCAACATGCCCGATTCTATTACGGCATACAGAATTTCTTGTTTATCATTAAAGTGATGAAATAAGCTGCCCGACTTAATGCCCATCGCATCGGCCAGCATTCTTACCGTGGTTGATTCATAGCCCTGATTACAAAATAACTGAGCAGCAATTGCTACTAGCTCCTTGCGTCTTTTAGAATTCTTGTTTAACTTCATAGGGGTTAACTAGCGCTTGCTCGGTTTTATAGAAATGGGGATAAATGACTTGTCAGTCACAAATTACCCCTCGCTAACACTGGGGTCAAGCAACAACCTAACAAAAAATTAGCACGACCTAACTATAAAAAAATTAACGTAAGAGGTTTTCCATGCAAGATTCAATTGTTATCGTTTCTGGTGCACGCACTCCAATGGGCGGCATGATGGGCAGTCTTTCAAGCTTAACTGCACCCCAACTTGGTGGCGTTGCAATAGCCGAAGCCATTCAGCGTGCAGGCATTCAACCGGCTGATGTACAAGAAGTTATTATGGGTTGTGTATTGCCCGCAGGCGTTAAACAAGGCCCTGCACGCCAAGCCATGATGAACGCCGGCATTCCTGTTGAAACCGGCGCAACCACCATTAATAAGCTGTGTGGTTCAGGCATGAAAGCAGTCATGTTGGCTCATGACCTTATTAAAGCAGGCACTAACGACATTATGGTTGCCGGTGGCATGGAAAGCATGTCCAACGCCCCGCACGTTTTAACCAAAGCTCGCAGCGGCTACCGTTTAGGTCACGGCGAAATTAAAGACCACATGTTCCTAGATGGTTTAGAAGATGCTCGCACCGGTAAGCTAATGGGCGTTTTTGCACAAGACGTTGCCGATGAATACAATTACACCCGTGAAGCGATGGATAACTTTGCTATTAGCTCGCTGAACCGTGCTAAAAAGGCCATTGAAGACGGCAAGCTAAAAGCTGAAACAGCGCCTGTTACCGTTACCACGCGCAAAGGTGAAGTGGTTGTTACCGACGATGAGCAACCGCATCAGGCCAATATCGAAAAAATTCCAAGCCTACGCCCCGCCTTTAAAAAAGACGGAACCGTCACTGCAGCCAATTCTAGCTCCATTTCTGATGGCGCTTCTGCACTGGTAATTATGCGTGAATCTGAAGCCAAAAAGCGTGGCTTAACGCCCATGGCGCGTATTGTTGCCCATGCCACTAACTCGCGCCAGCCCAGTGAATTTACTTTAGCGCCCATTGGCTCAATTGAAAAAGTATTAGCCAAAGCAAACTGGAAGATTGAAGACGTTGATTTATTTGAAATTAACGAAGCCTTTGCCGTCGTTACTATGCTGGCAATGGATGGTTTAAAAATTCCTCATGAAAAAATCAATACCTATGGCGGTGCTTGCGCTCAGGGTCACCCCATTGGCTCTACCGGCTCACGCATTCTTGTTACGCTTATGTATGCACTAGCCCAAGAAGGCAAAAAGCGAGGCATTGCCAGCCTGTGTATTGGCGGTGGCGAAGCAACCGCAGTGGCCATTGAACTGGTTTAACTGCCCAATTATTGAAAAAAATATAATAAAGAAGCCAAAACTAAAATTTTGGCTTCTTTTTGGCTACACTTTCACTCATTCCCGGTTAAGGCTAAGATAGGTTGATTCTTATTTTAACCATAATAATGGGATACTCTGATGCCTAAGCGGAACACTATTCTGCCATTTGTCCTGTTGCTACTTTTTTTACCTGCAACCCCTTCTTTTTCCACACTCATTAACCATGAAGCTTTGGCTAAAGAGGCTTTGGCTAAAGAGGCTGATCTAAACGCTCGCCAAATTTTTAGCACCCATTATAAACAACTACGCAGTGGCAAACTTTTAGACATAACAGCCACAGTGAACGAATTAAAAGACTACCCACTCACGCCTTATTTAGAATACCAACTGCTACGTAATCAGCTAGCCTATGGCGTGGCTGAAGAAACAAAATTACGCCAATTTTTAGCAGCGCACCCCGACACAGTGTTTCAACAACACTTGCAAGCCGAATGGTTAGAACAACTAGGCAAAGCCAAAAACTGGTCAAGTTTTTTAATTGAAACAGCCAGCAACCCTAATCCTTTGAATGCACGCCTTACCTGCTTTCAAATGCTAGGTGAAGAGAAAATTATTGGCATTAGCCCGCTATGGGAAAAAAAAGCCCGTCACTATTGGCAAACTAATCAGCCGTTACCCAACAATTGCCAACAGCTTACCAACCAACTGCACCAACTAAAATTATTAACCGCAGCAGATTACCAAAATATGGCGTTAAAACTAATGCGCCAAGGCAATGCAAGTAGTGCCAAACTACTGCAAAATAAGCTCAGTAAAAAAGATCAGCAGTGGCTAAGTTTTTGGCTGGCAGGTAAAGCCAATTCAATAAAGCAATTAGAGGCTTTGCTAGAAAAAAAAGCCCAGTTAACCGCCACGCCTGCCATTAAAGATGAAATTCTAACGCAGCTACTCAACCAGCAAGGCCTTAGCAATCCCAGCAAAACTTTAGACCTTGCTAAACAGCTGCATAAAAAAAACCACCTGAGCCAAACAGCTTTTTGGCAAGCCAAAGAGCGCCTTGCCATTCGCACCGCTTGGGAAGGCGACCATGTAAAAACCTTGCAAGCTTTTGCACCCCTGCCCAGTAAAGTGCTAAGCGCTGAAGGGCATGAATGGTATGCACGCACCCTTTTGCGGCAGGCCGATTGGCCAGAACTTGTTAAAGCCTTGGCAGCTTTTCCGGCAACACTTTTGGCTAAAAGTGAATGGCGCTACTGGCAAGCCCACGCCTTAAACCAAACCCAACAAACAAGCCAAGCCACCGCTTTACTAAAGCCCCTAGCCCAAGAGCGCCATTATTATGGTTTTCTTGCAGCCAAAGAACTGGGGCAACCGCTGCAAATGAACGCCTTAGTAACGCCCATTAACTCAAAGCTTATTCAACAACTTAGCCTAAACCCTGGCATACAAAATGCGGCAGAACTTTACGCCACAGGCTTCACAGAAGAAGCAAGGCATGAATGGTTACATGCCTTAAAAAAAGCTAAAAGCGCCGATTGGCTACAAGCGGCTTGGCTTGCCAATGCATGGGGCTGGCACAGCGTTAGTGTGGATGCCGTTCACAAAGCAGGGCTAAACAATGCCATTGAACTGCGTTTTCCACTGGCGCATTTAGAAACACTGCGCCCCTTAGCCGAACAAGCCAACCTAGACTTGCCGCCAGTGTTAGCGCTTATTCGTAAAGAAAGCCTATTTAACCCGCAAGCCCGTTCCCGAGTGGGCGCATTGGGTTTAATGCAAGTGATGCCTGCTACCGGTAAGCAAGTTTCAAGAACATTGCAGTTAAAAATGCACCCAGAAACAGACTTGCTTAAACCAGAATATAACCTACCGATTGGTATAAACTACCTAGCCAGTTTAATGCAACGCTATGATAACAACCCCGTTTTAGCGGCTGCAGCTTACAATGCTGGCCCAACCAGAACCAACCTTTGGCAAGCCAACCTAGGCAAAGAAATCGACCCACTTTGGGTGGAACGCATTACCTATGGTGAAACCCGAGACTACGTTAAAAGCCTGCTCGCTTTTCGTGAAGTTTATGCTTGGCGCTTAGCCCAGCAAGAAACCCTACGCCAAGCGCAAGTCAATTTATCTAACCCACCCAAAGGCTAGTTTAAAACATTAGTTATATAAGCTGCGCTTGAATACTTGCTGAGTAAATACTTTATTATTTTTTGATTTCGTTTTAATATTAAACGACTTAGATTTAGTTTTTACAGCCTTGTTAAAGCTGGTCGTAATGCCCACCCATGGCAAATATATAAATGGAGTTATCATCAAATGTATATATCAATCGATCTTTTTGGGATATTCGCTTAGACCAAAACCCAGAAAGATTATGCTTTAAAGGCTCTGGCTTACCTAAACCTGAAGATGGGTCGTCAGAGCGAAGCATTTCTTTTAGAAGTTTACAAAGTGCTTTATGTAGCTTTTTATCCTTTTCACGCATTTGCTCGTATACTTCCCAAGTGCTCCCTTCAAATACCAGTGATCTCATTTAGCTGCTCTTTAGTCGGTTTATAGCCTTGGCTAAGTTTATGCGTTTCAAAAGAGGCTGAAATTTGTTGCATAAGGTCTTGATTTTGCAATACGTACAAGGTTTCTTGTTCCCGCTCCCAATCTTCGGCGCTTATAACCACAAAGGCATCACCCGCTCTGCGAGTAACCTTCAAGGGTTCATGCCGACTAACCACTTGTTCTACAAAGTTTTTTAGGTTTTCTCTAAATTGATTGACGCTTACAGTATCCATTGACTCACCTTTATGTACGGAGTTGTAGTACTACTATACAATGAAGACCCTCACAAGACCAAGCGCAAGCAAGCTGGCTGTAGAAAAACCTATTTAACTAGGGTGTAAAACATTATGTTCACACGTATTCGCATTGTGCTGGTAGAAACCTACCACCCCGGTAACCTTGGCTCTACCGCCCGTGCCATGAAAACCATGGGCTTAACGCAGTTGTACCTTGTTAACCCAGCCAGTTTTCCTCACCCTGAAGCAACCCAGCTAGCCGCCGGTGCTGACGATCTGCTTAACCAAGCCATTGTTTGTGACAGCCTGCAACAAGCCGTTAAAGACTGCTCGTTAGTGATAGGCGCCAGCGCCCGTTTACGGCATTTAGCATTAACTAACTTTAACCCACGCCAAGCGGCAGAAGCTTTGCAGGCAGAAAGCCAAGCCGGTGATGTGGCGTTAGTATTTGGCCGTGAGCGCAGCGGTTTACACAACGATGAACTGGCTTTTTGTACCCACCAAGTCAGCATTGATGGCAACCCAGATTACAGCATTTTAAACATGGCTCAGGCAGTACAAATTCTGTGTTATGAAATTTTTAATGCTAAACCTATGGTGCCTAGCAAAAAAGCTTTAGCTGCTGAACAATTACCCAGCCTAGAAGCCATTCAAGGCTTTGAAGACCACCTAGAAAAAGCACTGGCTGCTAGCGGCTTTCTTAATGGCGCTTCCGACCGTGCCTTAAAAGAGCTACAAACCTTTTTTCGCCGTGCCAGACCCAACCAGCATGAACTGGGCATATTACGCAGCCTAATTAGTCGCCTAGAAAAACAAGGCAGCTTTTATTACCAACATCCCTCAAATAAACAGCAAAAAGATAGCCACTAATGACGCTTAATGATTGGTTGACGGTAGCGGCTTTTTGTTTGTTAGGTGCAATTTCCCCTGGCCCCAGTTTGGCGGTTATTTTGCGCCATACCATGACGGGTTCAAGGCGCAATGGCATGGCTGCTGCGGTGGCGCATGGTGCAGGCGTAGGCATTTATGCTTTTGCGGTGGCTATGGGGCTGGGGCATTTAATTGCCCAATATCCAGAAGCTTACCAAGCCATGACCTACCTAGGTGCTGCTTATTTAGCTTGGCTGGGCATACAAATGTTACGCAGCAGTGCAAGTCATAAAGGTGATGAAAAAAACCAAGTCATTCCTTCGGCCAAAGTCGCCCTACGTGATGGTTTTTTGATTGTTTTTTCTAACCCGCAACTGATTATTATGCTGGCGGCGCTTTTTTCACAGTTTATTCAGCCCGGGCAAAGCTATGCCATTGGCTTATTGCTGGCGGCAACGGCTTGGATAATCGACACCCTTTGGTACCTGCTGGTTGCTTTTGGATTATCGCATTCCAAAGTTTTACCTTGGTTAAAAGCACAGCTGGTATGGATAAACCGCATCAGTGCTGCCATTTTGTTTTTATTGGTTATTCGGGTCATCACGCTTTAACTAAACTTGCTAGTTAGACTTGGGTTAATCATAATTAAATATCATTACAAATCCTCACCATGATAAATAATTATTATCTTTAGCCAAGGCAGGACTTATGACTGATGAAAAAGACCCCATGAAACCCGATGGGGAAGTGAATCCAATTGATACCGATTATCAAATTGGACAAGACAATATAGCCATGAAAATTGGCCCGTTTGGGCTAGATATTCATAACCGAGTATTTTTAATTTCTGGCTTAACCATTATTGCTTTTGTGTTATTAACACTTATTTTCCAAACGCAAGTAGAACCTCTATTTAGCGGCCTGCGTAACTGGCTAACCTCAAGCCTAGATTGGTTTTTTATTAGCGCCGCTAATATCTTTGTACTTTTGTGCATCTTCTTAATCTTCTCTCCTTTGGGCAGAGTTCGCTTAGGCGGCACCGAAGCCAAACCCGACTTTACCTACCTTGGTTGGTTTTCCATGCTCTTTGCGGCGGGTATGGGTATTGGCTTAATGTACTTTGGGGTTTCAGAACCTCTTACCCACTTCAGCACTTCGTTAGCCGGAACCAGTATAGAAGATGGCTTGCGTACCGACTGGGCACCTTTAGCGGGTGCAATGGGCGATGTTGAAGAAGCACGTCGTTTGGGTATGGCAGCAACCATTTTCCACTGGGGTCTTCACCCTTGGGCGATCTACGCCATTTTAGCTTTAGGCTTGGCAGTTTTTTCTTTTAATAAAGGCTTACCGCTGACCATACGCTCTATTTTTTATCCGCTTTTAGGCGAACGTGTTTGGGGCTGGCCGGGGCATTTAATTGATATTTTGGCCATTTTAGCCACCCTCTTTGGCTTGGCGACCTCACTAGGTTTTGGCGCTTCACAAGCCGCCGCTGGCCTTAACTACCTATTTGGTATTCCTGAAGGCACCACAACAGAAATTCTATTGGTCGTGGGCATCACCGCCATCGCTTTGGTTTCTGTATTAGCTGGTTTGGAAGCTGGGGTAAAACGCCTGTCAGAAATTAATATGCTGCTTGCGGTTATTTTATTAGCTTTTGTCATTATTGTTGGCCCAACCCTAGCCTTAGTGACTGGCTTTTTCTCTAACCTAGTGGCTTACATTGAATACCTGCCACAACTTGCCAACCCCGTTGGGCGAGAAGATACCAACTTTGTGCATGGCTGGACAGCCTTCTACTGGGCTTGGTGGATTTCCTGGTCACCGTTTGTGGGTATGTTTATTGCCCGTGTTTCGCGTGGCCGTACCGTGCGTGAATTTTTAATCTCAGTGTTATTAATTCCTTCCACCGCCTGTATTTTATGGATGAGCGTATTTGGTGGCACAGGCATTAGCCAATACTTAGCTGGCTTTACAGAAGTGGCCGACCTAGATTTACCCCTGCAGCTGTTTGGCATGTTAGACAGCCTACCCTTGGCACAAGTCACTTCCTTTATTGCCATTATTTTGGTGGTTATTTTCTTTGTGACGTCATCCGATTCAGGTTCCTTAGTGGTTGATACCATTGCCGCCGGCGGTAAAGTGAATGCCCCCACGCCGCAAAGAATTTTCTGGTGTACTACGGCAAGCAGGTGAATTTAAAAGATTTAAGCCTCGCTGACTGGCAAGCGCAAATAGGTTATTTAACTCAACAGACCGATTTATTCGCTACCTCGATAGCTGAAAACTTACGCCTAGCCAAAGCCGAAGCTACCGATGCCGAGCTTTGGGAAGTATTAGAACTGGTCGACCTTAAACAAGAAGTCAGCGATTTTCCGCAACAGCTAGACACTTGGGTAGGCGAAACAGGCCGCCAGCTTTCCGGTGGGCAAGCAAGGCGCTTAGCTTTGGCAAGAGTGATTCTAAAAGACCCAGCAGTGGTTATTTTAGATGAACCTTTTAGTAGCCTAGACCTAGCCACCCAAGCGGTTATTCGCCCAAAACTCGATGCCTGGCTAACAGGGCGCACAGCCTTACTCTTAGCCCATGACCTTAGCGCCTTACCAACCAGTGATCGGCATCTTCACTTACAAGACCTACAAGGTAACTAGCCCAAGATCAATCAATTAACGTACCCCCCGCCCTTGTCGGGCGAGGGTTTATGGCAGAATTACTAATAAAAAAACGGGGCATTAAAGCACGATAAAACGGTCTTCATCAGCCATAAACTCTTTTTCTGAAAACTTGCCTTGGTGTGAGCCAAAAGGCATTTGTGCACAAAGCTTCCAAGTGGGCGGAATATTCCATTCAGCGGCAACAGCCGTATCAATTAACGGATTATAATGCTGCAAGCTTGCGCCAACATTGGCTTCAGACAAAGTTGTCCAAACCGCAAACTGGGCAATGCCCGTTGAATGCTCTGACCAAACTGGGAAGTTATCAGCATAGTTAGCAAACTTTTCTTGCAAACCTTCTATCACATCTTGGTCTTCATAAAATAAAACCGTGCCAGCCCCTACTACAAAACTGCTAATTTTAGCTTCTGTTGAAACCAAGCTTGCCGCTGGAACAGTTTTTTGTAATTCGTATTTAACGATATTCCAAAACTTCTGGTTCTGTGCGCCATACAAGATAACGGCACGTGAGCTTTGTGAATTAAATGCTGAAGGCGCTTGACGGATGGCTTCTTTAATTAGAGCAGTAACTTCCTGCTCTGCTAGGGGCAAATCTTTGCCTAGCATATATTGGCTGCGACGGTTTTTTATTGCTTCTAAATAGTGATTACTCATTCTATAAATTCCAGTTTTTTAAAAATTAGTGTAGGTTATTTAGCCATTGGCATTCAGCTTATCCATTGGCATTCTATACAGCATAACTAAATACACCAAGGGCGCTGACAAAGAACTAGGCTTCTAGTGCGCGTAAGGGTATCAAAGTACAACAAAGTTTAGCAGAACAGGCTATACTGGTTTGTTTTATCGCTTTGTATTTGTTGGAGTAGGGAATGGCTTTTCGTTTTCGCAATAGTGTCCGCATTGCATCGGGTATACGTCTAACTATCAGCAAAAATGAAGCCGTGTTTTCTGCTGATATAAAAAACCCAACACAAGCAACAAGCAACCCAAATGGGCTAGATGGCATTCTTTTGCCTGGCACAGATTTATATTACCGTACCCGCTTAAATAACAGCCTTAGCCAACGCAAACGAGCAGAGCAAGAAGAAAAGCGCCAAAGCCGTCGTGAAAGCCAACAGGCAGCGCTAAAAAACAATCAAGATTTTGCAGAACTAGCACTTGCCTTAGACGACCAAGGCAACCTGCTTATTCATAGCTTAACAAAGCAACCTTTGCCCGCTGAAGAGCATGGCAAGCTATTAATGCATTACAAAAGTGACATTCAAGAATGGCTTGAAGAGCAGGTAGAAGTTATTAATGGCGACATTGATCTGTTAACCAATGCCCACATTGATACTTTAACACCCGACACCACTTCACTGCGCCACCAAATCAATCCCTTTACAGAACTGCAGCCTGAACAACCTAATTTTGAACAACCCGCAATAGAGCCTGTAAAACCACCCGCACCTGAACTGACTTGGAAAGACAGCTTAATTTTAGGCCGTAAATCTAAGCGCTTAAGTGAATGGCAAGCAGCGGTGGATGCATGGCAACTAGCCCACCAAACGTGGCAAGCTAACACGGCTAAATTGCATGCTATGCAGGCAGCGCCACTGGCAGCCTACCAAGCTGAACTTGATGACTGGCGTGCCAAAAAAGAAGTGCACGACACCGAACAAAGAGAACTGGCAGCGGCTTTTTCTGATCGCCTAACGCACGATACTCAGGTTATGACAGAAGTGTTAAAGGCTGAACTCAATGCTTTAGATTGGGCAAGAGACACCCTGATTAATTTTGACTTAGACAGCAAAGGCCAACACCTAAAATTAGACGTTGATTTACCTGAAATTAATACGTTATCCATGCAAGAAGCACGGGTAAGTGTGCGTGATTTAAAGCTTATTATTACAAAAAAAACCGAAACTCAAATACACCGTGAATATGCACGCCACGTGCATGGCGTGGTGTTACGACTAATCAGCACCGCTTTTCATACCCTACAAAGCCTTGAAGAGCTGACTGTTTCTAGCTATAGCCAAAGTTTAGACCCTGTAACTGGGGAAAAACAAAATAACTACCTTTTTTCAGTGAACGTCAAGCGCTCCGTGTTTGAAAGCATTAACTTTTATAACTTAAAAGAAGTGGATCCTGTCATTGCATTAGAGCGCTTTGACCCCATCAGAGACATGAATCAAACAGGGGCTTTTAACCCCATAGAGCCTTTAAATTAATAGAGCCTTTAAATTAATAGAGCCTTTAAACTAATAGAGCCTTAAACTAATCAGTTAATGCACGCCCAACGTCCCTTTAATTTTACCTAGTTTTGCCAGTGCCACTTCGCCACGCACTCGCCGCCCTTCAATGATTGCAATGGGGTGCTTCGTCGATTTAAGTAAGGTTATTTCAGTAATTTCACCCTGTTTATCAACGTCAGTTACTAGGCCTAAATACCCTTCACTGTAAACCACTTGGCTACCCAAAGGCCGTAAGCCATACGCCTTAATAAACCTTTGCAATAAATCAAAATCAAACCAATGCTTGTGCCGATGCACCCATTTATAAGCATCTTTCCAACGCATAGCTGGGTCATTGTAGCCGTGCACTAAACAATCCAACACCTTACAAACCGACACTAGGCGCGATAAAGAATCTAGCTTATCTTGCTGCAAACCCCGCGGATAACCCGAGCCATCTAAACGCTCATTTGCATTAACCATTAACGATTCACCAATGGAGGGCGGAATCCAGCGCAACCCACCAACGGCCCTTAACACCTGAATTTGATGCTGCTTCATTAAACGTAGCTTGTCTGGCATCAGCTTTAAAGGGTTAAAACAGGGCTGCTCACTCACAAACAACTTACCCAAATCATGCAGTAATAACGACATCATCACCGGCAGTTCCATACCACGCCCAATCCCAATTTTAAATACTAGTGGAAAACAATGGCTGATTACCCTTAAGGTATGCAAAATAACCGGGTTGATGGATGGGTTAGGTTGATGCAAAGCTAAACGGGCAGCATTGCCACTTGAATCTAAAACGTCAATTAAATCAATGGCTAAAGGCTTTAACTGCTTAGGATCAAGCGTTTGACGCATGGCTAATAGTAAAACCTGCAAGGCTAATTGGTCTGCTATTAACTGAATTTTAGTAGCATAAGCAGGGGGCATTAATAGCTTTGTAAGCGTAGCAGACCGTGCATTTGCCACCGCTTTAGAAGGGGTTTTGGAAGGTGGCTTTTTATGTGCTATTTCAAATAATTTAGATTGCTCTCTAACCGTGCGCTGCACATTGCTTAGCCGTGCAACTTCACGCTCAATTTCAAAAGCATAGTTCAAAAACTTTTTTTCGGCTTGCAACGATTCATGTAAAAAATGACAACCCACAACGGCATATAAAAAATTATCTTCAGGAGTTAAGTAACTCATTTCAAAAAATGCGTTAATGGCTTGGCCATTAGGGAAAGTAATCGTGCAGCTTAAAGGCGCATTAATGGTGCGAATTAACTGCAAAGCTAATTGCGGAGACAGCGCAACACGGCAACCACCAGCAGAAAAGTCTTCTAAACTGCCTACAATGTCGACCCCATCAAGGTGCAAACGAATAGGAAGCTTTAAATGCTGGCCAATATCAATACGAAAAAACTCACGGTTAAACACTTTCGTTAGCTGACTTGGCATTTCTAAGGTTAAGGTTAACGTGCCCTCGCCAAGCTCGGTGTGAAGCACTGCCAAGCTATCGCTTTCATGCAACAGGTTACGGTGCTTAATCAACAAGCGAAATAAAGTCCAGCGCACCCATGCATTAATCTCTTCACTGTCGCCTTGTAATTGCACTTTTAAACAGTTCTTTTTACGATCAATCACCCAGCTTGTAACCACAAGGGGTTCAGCGCCTGCTTCTTGCTTGTCGTTGAGCAAGGCTTGAAGCTTGATGCCTGTTTTTGGGCTTGCAGCATCCAAAGCACGCCTTAAGACTAAACCGGTTAAACTATCAGAAATAGAACCAGAAGCCGTATTTTTCTTTTGCATTCAAGAACCTCTCACTCAATCACTTGATTAGTTAAATAGGGTGTCACCTAATCAGCTAATCAGCTAAAAAAAACCCCAAAAAGCCAACTACACTTTTTGGGGTCAATTCGCTTTTATCAGTTCAATAAAGACTGCATTTAAAAACTAGTAGCGTGCATCTTTAGGCTTGTTACCTGTTGGCCAGTCGTTTACCTTGCCTGGGAAATCTGGGCGTGGCTTGTGGGCAAAAAACTCAGATACGTCAACCGCATCTTGGTCGCTTAGCACGTTACCATGCCCCCATAAGCCTTTTGTTTGAATCCCCATAGGCATGTTGTATTTAACAAAGGCCGCCGCTTTATAAGTACGCGCCATGCCTGCACCAATGTTAAAAGACTCATCGCCCCACAAGGGTGGGAACACTATGTCGCCACGGCTATCTTTCAAGCCTTCACCGTTATTACCATGGCAAGCGGCACACTGGGCATAGTAAATTTTTTCGCCACGAACAGTGTCTGCCACCAAGGAAGTATCAATACTACCGGCATTATCAATGGCTACTTTTTGGTTTTTCGGGGTGTTTTGCGCCAACCATTCCATGTAGGCAACCATCGCCTTCATTTCTTCTGATTCACGCGGTACAGGCTTGCCATTCATCGAACGCTGGAAGCAACCATTAATGCGGCCTACTAGATCAATTTCTTTACCTGAACGTGGCATAACACGGGGGTAGGTATTGAAACTGTTGATGTAGGGGTCGCCCAGTGGAATTTTACCTTGCGAAATATGGCAGCTGTTACAGTTCATAGCAGCACCGACATGCTCAGGCATTAGGCGCTTGGTTTCGTTTAATAACCGCTTGCCGTAAAAAATCTGATCAGCATTAGGTTCATTCAAAATAGACGTATCTTGCGGCAACACATAAGTGCCTATGTCTTGGTTAGCATCGTCAGTATTAACTAGGTCAAACTGTGTTGCGTTGCGTTCAACCGGCTTAGGGTCGGAGCAGCCACTGAT
>CANQLY010000014.1 GCA_947624795.1 uncultured Marinospirillum sp. | reverse complement strand
CTAGCAACTAAATCTATGGCAGGCCAAGATAAAGAGCGGGTTTTTAGTTGGCGTGATTCACCTTCACGGGGCTGTAAAAAACTACCATAATAAGGACTACCATAATAAGTGACGCCACTCACAGGCAAATGCACCATTCCAAAAACAGGCTTACCATGCTCTATTAGCGCAATATTGACACTAAACTCACCATTACGCGCTAAAAACTCTTTAGTACCATCCAAAGGATCAACCAACCAATAGCGTGCCCATTGCCGCCGAGCTGACCAAGACGTCTCAGCTTCTTCTTCAGTTAAAATGGGTAACCGAGGCATAACCTGCAATAAACCATTACAAATAACACGATTAGCAGCTAAATCTGCCATAGTAACGGGCGATGCATCCTTTTTTTCAGAAACAGCCCAAAGCTCTGGGCGAACATAGATACGCATAATCGCTTCGCCAGCAGCGTAACAAATGCGCCCTAATTCACGTGCAAGCTTATTGGGTTGTTCAAGCACCGTTGTGTTTATGCCGTTGTTCTTGCTCATAAAGTAATTTTTCTCGAGTTAAAAAAAGTGCTGCTATTGATCGTGCCTCGTGAAAGTCATCACTAGCCATTAGCTTATTTAAATCTTGCAAAGGATACAAAACAACCTCTAGCGGTTCAGGTTCATCGCCTTCTAATTTGCAAGGGTAAAGATCACGAGCAAGCACAACATCCATCTTATGTTCCATATAGTTAGGTGCTAAAGACAAACGAGTTAGCAACTCTAAACGGTGGGCACCATAACCCGTTTCTTCCATTAATTCACGATTAGCTGCTGTTAATGCATCTTCACCAGGGTCAATTAAACCTTTTGGCAAGGTAAGAACATAATCATGAAAACCACCGGCATATTCTCGAATAAGCACTAGCTGATTCAGTGCATTCAATGCCACGATCATAACAGCGCCATTACCTTGGCTTACTAGCCGTTCATAAGTTCTTTGTACACCATTAGTAAACTCAAGGCCTAGCTCTTCAACCTTAAATAGTCGACTTTCAGCCACTATTTTGCGCTGTAGTATTTTTGGGCGCTTAGGCATAAATCACTCCTTTAAAATAACAAAAGCGGCTCAGCTTCATGAAGCCATAACTTTCCGTTACAATCATTACTTACATAGATTAATGATGCTAATAGCCAACTTGTATAGCTTTTTATAAGCTAACAGGACTTAAACCCTAATGATTGAAACCAACAAGGCCTGTAGATGATTGACTGGAAAAGCATTAACACAGTTCTGCTGGATATGGATGGTACACTGCTCGACCTACATTTTGATAGCCACTTTTGGCTAGAACACTTGCCGCGCCGTTATGCAGAACTGCATAAATTAGAAAGATCAACCATTGAAGCAGACCTTATTGCACAAATTATGGCAGAAAAAGGTCGCCTTAATTGGTATAGCCTAGATTATTGGAGCAATCAATTTAATGTTGATATTTTAGCACTTAAAAAAGAAATTCAACATTTGATTGGTTTTCGTGCTGATGCCTTAGATTTTTTACAATGGTTAAAAGTAGCGCACCCAAGGGTTGTACTTGCAACGAATGCAGATCGTAAAAGTTTAGAATTAAAACTGCCTTTAACAGGCTTAGATGAATACGTTGATTTAATTTTTAGCTCAAGCGACATTGGTATTCCAAAAGAAGAGCAAGGCTACTGGCATGCATTAATGGCCATAGAGCCTTTTGACCCAGCAACCACCTTAATCATAGATGACAATGAAAGCGTGCTAGCTTCAGCCCAGCAATTTGGTATTGCACAGCTGATTACTATTAGCCAGCCCGACAGCCAAAGCCCACTAAGACAAATGACAGAATTCCCTGCGGTCACCCGTTTTGCAGAACTTCAACCGGTTAATAAGCCATGAGCAAAAACACCCTTGCAACTGAAGACCTTCGCCTCGATAAATGGTTATGGGCAGCCCGTTTTTTTAAAACACGCAGCCTAGCTAAAGCTGCCATAGAAAATGGTAAAGTGCATTATGATGGGCAAAGACCCAAAGTAAGCCGAACGGTAACCCTTGGCGCTTTATTGGAAATAACCCAAGGCTTTGATATAAAAGAAGTGGAAGTATTGGCTTTATCGGCACAGCGAGGCCCTGCAATTGAGGCACAAAAGCTTTATCAAGAAACTGAACGTGGCTTAGCAAATAAAATTGCTGCAGCAGAAAAGCGCCGACTAGCAGGTGATGCTAGCCTTGCACCTGCTCAGCGACCCGATAAAAAATCACGTCGTCAAATACATCGCTTTAAGCGACAGGAAAACTAAAAACCATGGCAAGCTCTACCCCCCGTTTACCCGATCAGGTGCAACGTTTTTTATTTGATGATACAGCCGTTCGTGGTGAACTAGTGCAGCTGCATCAAAGTTATCAAGAAGTGCTTACTAGGCACAATTACCCACCTGCCATAGAAAAGCTTTTGGGTGAGTTGCTTGCTGCTGTGGCGCTTTTAACTGCGACTGTAAAACTTGAAGGCACACTCACCTTAGAGGCAAGAGGCAAGGGTGAAGTAAGTTTGTTAATGGCCGAATGCAACACAGGTGAGCACGGTGGTGACCAGCTACGTGCCATTGCCCGCTACCAAGGTGAGCCTCAAGGTCAGACACTAACCGAGCTACTTCAAGGTGGGCAGTTAGTTATTACCTTAGACCCATACCAAGGTCAGCGTTATCAAGGCATAGTCGCACTTGATCAAAGTACATTAACGGCTTGTTTAGAAGGCTATTTTGCAAGCTCTGAACAACTGCCTACAAGGCTTTGGCTAGCAGCAGACAGTCAGGGTGCAGGGGGGTTATTATTACAAAAACTACCCGATGATGCGCACAATAAAGACCCCGATGCTTGGGTTAGAATTGGGCACCTAGCAGCAACCATCACCAATGATGAGCTGCTACACCTAGAACAACACGAATTACTGCACCGCTTATTCCATGAAGAAGCGTTGCGTATTTTTGAGCCAAACCTACTTAAATTTGGCTGCACCTGTTCACGCCACCGCATTGCTAATGCCCTAGCAAGTTTAGGTGAAGAAGAGTTAAACGAAGCGTTACAAGAGCAAGGAAAGCTAACAACACAATGCCACTTTTGTAATACGCATTACATTTTTACACAAGATGATTTACCTGAACTACTCAATGCAGAACTAGCAACTGCACCCACGCATGAAATCAATAAAAGAGTGCACTAAAAATATAAAACAACCCTAATAAAATGCACTAAACGTTATTTGGCATACAAATGGTAGTCACCGCTGGTTACTTTTTGAGCAACACAAGAATAATTATCACTTATAGCTGTTAACCTTTTGATAAGACTAGTGTTTTACCATGTAATGGTGCTACAACGTAATTTAGTCATTTTTAAATAATCACTGACACTACGCCTTACCGACTTTTTTTGTCATAATAAGGCTACTTTCAAGGTGTAAAATCCTTATAACGACTAATAATGAAAATATTAACGAGAACACTGTGAAAACTTATACCAACCTAAGCAATGCCCAGTTAATCGAATTGGCAATTCAACGCGGTGAAGGCCACCTTGCAGACAATGGCGCACTCGTTGTTAAAACTGGTAAACGCACTGGACGTTCGCCACTTGATCGCTTCATTGTTGATGAGCCTAGCACTTCAGCAGACATTGAGTGGGGCTCAACTAACCGCCCCTTTGATACTGACAAGTTTGATGCACTTTGGGATCGTGTGAATGACTATTTAACAGAACAAGGGCGTTTTGTATCTGAACTGCACGTAGGCTCTGACCCTAAACACTACTTGCCTGTGCGTGTAAACACAGAAACTGCTTGGCACAACCTGTTTGGTCGCACCTTGTTTATTCGCCCCGATACCTACAACCAAGATTCAAAAGAAGAGTGGGAAATTCTTAACGCTGCAAATTTTGTATGCGACCCATCACGTGATGGCACCAACTCTGATGGCTGCGTTATTCTTAACTTTGCTAAGCGTCGGGTTATTCTTGCTGGCATGAAATACGCAGGCGAAATGAAAAAAGCCATGTTCTCAGCCCAAAACTTCCTTTTACCTGCGGTGGATGTGCTACCTATGCACTGCTCTGCAAACGTGGGCGAAGACGGCGAAACAACATTATTCTTTGGCTTGTCTGGTACGGGCAAAACCACCCTTTCAGCAGACCCTTCACGCTACCTTATTGGTGATGATGAACACGGCTGGGGTGTTGGCACTGTTTTTAATATCGAAGGGGGTTGCTATGCTAAGTGCATCGATTTATCACAAAAAAATGAGCCCATTATTTGGGATGCCATACGCTTTGGTTCAGTCTTAGAAAACGTTGTACTAGATGACCGCCGTACACCTAACTATGCCGATGATAGCCTCACTCAAAATTCACGTGCAGCTTACCCTTTAGAGCACGTTGAAAAGCGTGTCGCTAAAAACCGTGCAGGCGAACCAAACGCCATTATCTTCTTAACCTGTGATATGAGCGGTGTACTACCCCCCGTTTCTATTTTGTCTAAAGAAGCAGCGGCTTATCACTTCTTATCTGGCTACACAGCTAAAGTTGGTTCTACAGAAATGGGTTCCACTTCTGGCCTAGAAGCGACCTTTTCTACTTGCTTTGGTGCACCTTTCTTCCCACGCCCAGCACGTGTGTACGCAGACTTATTAATCAAGCGCATTGAAAGCTTTAATTCACGTGTCTACTTAGTGAATACTGGCTGGACAGGTGGCGCTTATGGCGAAGGTGGTAACCGTTTCAGCATTCCTACAACACGCGCCATTGTCAATGCAGTACAGCACGGAGCTTTAGTTGATGCAGAAACGCAAATGCTACCGACTCTAAACCTAGAAGTGCCAGTTCATGTGCCAGGTGTTGACAGCAGCCTATTAAACCCACGTGAAACTTGGGAAGATACCGATGCTTATGATCGCCAAGCTAAAGAGCTAGCAGGTATGTTTGTAGAAAACTTCCGCAAATTCTCTGGTGTAGATGATGCCATTATTGCAGCTGGCCCTAAACTAAAATAGTTGGCAGTTTGAATAAGTAAAACCCCACCTAGCGTGGGGTTTTTTTTGGTAAAAAAACAACACACCTATAAAAAAAACTTATCTACTTAAGCATTAACTTAAGTATAATTTTACGCATGGCAAGATAAACGCTATAGTGCTTGTATCAATTTTTGATTAGGTTACTCTTACTTTGTAGCTTAAAAAGATAAGAGTACCTGCGGTAAAGTAACTAGCAATGCAGTAAATAGTAGCAAATAGCAGTAAAGTCACTGGGCATTAAGCTAACGCATTCGAATTTTAAAATTAGCCTAGTACTAAAAAAAATTAAATAATGATGATGAGGATGTAACCTATGTCGCAAATCAGCCGTCGTTCACTTCTGAAAAAAGGCCTTTTCGGTTTGGCTGCGTTACCTTTAGGTATGGGCGTTTTAACGTCTCAGTCTTTTGCAGCAGGCTTACCTGAACTAAGCGAAGACCACCCACAAGCTAAAGCACTTAAGTATGTATCTGATGCAACTAAAGCTGCTGACAACGCTAAGTATAAAGCAGGTCAAGTATGTGATAACTGCATGTTCTGGAAACCTGCTAACAATGGTTGTGCACTTTTCCCACAGAACTCTGTTGCAGCTAATGGTTGGTGTCAGTCTTACGTTAAAAAGCCAGGTTGATCCCAGCTTTTTAATTAAGCTTACAAAAAACCCCAGTCTAGCTGGGGTTTTTATTTTTAATAAAAATCAAGTTTCAAAGTGATCTAACTGCTGATTCAGCTGAACAATTTCTGCTTCAATTAATTGGCTAACACTAACAACCTGTTTTGCTGCATCGCTGTTTTGGTCGGCAACATTGGCAAGGTGCACTAAACGCTGATCAATGTCTTGCGATACTTGATGCTGCTGCTCTGCGGCGGCGGCTATTTGTGTATTCATACTTCGAATACTATCAACAGCCGCTACAATGGCTTCCAAAGATTCTGTTGCCTCTTCAACTTGCTTAACATTACTAGCTGCTGCCTCTGAATAAGTAACCATAATCGTCGAGGCTTTATCTGCCTGAGTTTGTAAGTTAGCAATGATGCTTTCTATTTCACCAATGGAATCGCGGGTACGACTAGCAAGGTTACGCACCTCATCAGCTACTACCGCAAAACCCCGACCTGCTTCACCTGCACGAGCAGCTTCAATGGCAGCATTTAAAGCCAGCAAGTTTGTTTGCTCGGCTATAGCGGTAATCACTTCCAACACCTTTCCGGCTGCATTGGTTTCTTCACGCAAGCTTTGTAAATCTTGGGCTCCTGTTTTTAAACTGGCCGACAAATGACCCAACTGGGTTGCTGTTTGTATCACTCGCGCTTGGCCTGCTTTGGCACAATCATCAGCAGCATCGGCGGCATCGGCGGCATTAGCGGCATGGCCAGCCACTTCAGCAACCGTTGCTGTCATCTCATTCATAGCGGTCGCAACCTGATCTAAATCTTCATGCTGTTGACGAACACCTTCACCGGTTGCCTTTGCTGCTAAAACCACATCTTTTACATGCCGGCTTGTTGCTTGGCCTGTTTTTTTGGTTTGCATCATAAAGCGTAAAGTTTCTTCCTGCATACGGTTGTATGCAGTAAACATTTGACCAATTTCATCTTCTTGGTATTTAACTTTTAAACGCGTTTTAAAATCGCCCTCACCCACTCGGCGCATTCCAACCAAAAGCACTTGAATATTATCCATTAACTGACGCATACCAAAAATACGCCCCAATACTGATAAAAGTAAAATGCTAATAACACTAATAAAAGCAAGCCACACTTGCAGTTTTTGACCCGATTCAGCTTTGCGAGTCATCATAGTTACCGCAGTATTCATTTCTTTTAACAAAGTAATGGACTGCGCTTGAAGCTGTTGAATGCTTTGCTGATCTTGCTGAGTTAGGGTTTCTGTTAGCTTTACTTTCATTTGCAACCAAAGTTTATCAACATGCTGCATTTGCTGCTGAATTGCTAGATCATCAAAAGCGGTAATATTACGTTCACGATTACCGTTTAATAAATCTTTATGCGCCACCTCAAAACTAGTCATGGTTGCATCTAAAGTGGCTTGCCCTGTAACACCTTGCACAATTAACAGTGCTTCCTTGGTCATTTTTTGGCTTAACATACGCTGAGCACCGGCCACATTAATGGTTTCAGGTGAAACAGACATACTCATGTACAGCGCCACTGAAGCAGTGGCCGCTAATACAAACATTAAAAGATAAGAAAAAAGAAACTGCCTATCCAATGTTTTTAAGCCTAAAGCTCTTAAAATTGCAGTCAAAATGGTAGCAATTAAATTGCTCATAGAAAAAAACCTCAAGTAACGGATACTGGGGAAATTAAGTGATGATGGATCAATATATCTCTTATTTTTTTTAAAACAAATGCATTGCATCATGTTAGGCTAGTTGCTTTATTTTTCGAGGATGCATAGATGGACGTTTTGCTGGATAAAATCAATGGCCTACTGCCAAGTATTTGGATCGCAATCAACACCCTTTGGCCTGCAGTTTTGATGCTTATTATTGGTTGGTTGGTCATAGGCTGGGTGCGCAAGTTGGTGGTTAAAATTCTAACCCACAAGATGGATGATGCTTCAGCATTTTTTTTAGGACAAATAACACATGCCCTCTTGTTAATTATATTATTTATTAGCGTATTAAGTGAGTTGGGCGTTAATACTACGTCATTATTGGCCGCCTTAGGTGCAGCAAGCTTAGCGGTAGGCTTAGCACTCAAAGATTCACTAAAGAATTTAGCATCAGGATTTTTGCTGGTGGCATTAAAGCCATTCAAAAAAGGCGACTACATTGAAGCAGCCGGTACAGGCGGAAGCGTTGACAGACTCACCCTTTCCCACACCTACTTAAAAACATCAGACAATAAAATAGTCATGATTCCTAACTCATCACTTATTCATACTAACCTAACAAACTATTCTACTGAATCTAAACGGCGTTTAGATTTATTTGTTGGGGTAAGCTATGACGATGATGTGCGTGAGGTAAAAAAGATTCTTCTAAAGCTTGCCAATGACGATAAGCGCAGCTTACAAACCCCCGCACCTTTAGCTGCCATTATTAATTTTGGTGATAGCTCAGTTGATTTTACACTTCGCATTTGGGTTAATTCTAGTGACTTCTGGGCATTAAAATGGCACTTAATGGAACAGATAAAAATCACGTTTGATGAGCAAAAAATTACCATACCCTACCCACAGCGAGTGGTTCACTCAGCTACTGACACAAACCACTAACTAGCAAAAAAGCTTACAGTTAAAGTTCAAGCGGCTGGGGTTTACCTAAAACATTGGGCTTGCGCTGCCAAATGTATAAATCACCCAAAGTATTAAGCCTAGCTGCCATTTCTCTAAACCAAACTGTACGCATTGCTGACCATTTGGGTCCTTTAGCGATGCAGCCTGCTGTTTTTAGGCCCAAATGGTCAGCAATAAATAAAGCCCTTGGTAAATGGTAGCCTTGTGTAATCAGCAATAGTTCATTTAAACCATACACCGCTTGGCTACGCTTTAAGCTATCAAAAGTGCTGAATCCCGCCGCATCCAGTGTCATTGCCTCCAAAGGCACACCTCGCTCTAATAAGTCTTGCTGCATTTTGGCGGGTTCATTGTAATATTGGCTGCGATTATCACCTGATAAAAGTAAATGCTTCACTCGCCCTTGCTGATAAAGCAGCGCCGCTAACTCTATCCGCCCATAATAATGGGGGTTAGGTCGGCCTGAACGTAAAAACTGGCTAGTACCAAACACCAGCGCCACTTCATAATTTCTGCTACACCCATTTTCTGGTTTAATCACTTTATCTGAAGTGGTATTTACAAACCAAAAATTACCCATTAAAAGTGATAAAAAACCAAGGCAAAGCAAAGAAAATAATCGCACTAGCCAACGAACCAGTTGATTGTTGTAGTTGTTCATCGTTGCTCCAAACGCTGTTTTATACTGTATTTTAGCCTATCAACAATAGATAATAGGTTAAATTTTAAATTAGAGAGTTTTTTATGAGGTTTAATCGTCTACCGTTGTTGTTAATAGGGCTTGCAGCTAGTTTTAATTTACAAGCAGAATTTGGCCTAGGTGTTGGGTTATCGCATGCACAAAGCCCTTACCGTGGTGTGTCTTCTAGCCCAAACACTTTACCTGCTTACATTAACTATGAAGGTAAAAGGGGCTATTTTAGGGGTATTGAAGGAGGTTTACACCTATGGAGTCAAGGAGAAAGAGGCAATAAGTTTACTATTTCAGCTTTAGGTGCACTGCGAATGGATGGCTACAAAGCTGATGACTCTGATTATTTACAAGGCATGGAAAAGCGCAAATGGTCTTTAGATGCAGGCCTAGGCCTTGCGGTACAAAAAGGTTATAACCGTTTTAGCGCCCGTGTTGTTGCTGATACATTAAGAAGGCACAAAGGTTATTCAGCAGGCGTTGGTTATGCTTATATTATGCCCATAACCAGAAATTTTATACTGATACCTGCAGGCCATGCCACTTGGCAAAGTGATAATTTATTAGATTACTATTATGGCGTTAAAACGCATGAAACCAATGCACAGCTAGGGCGTGATGCCTATCAAGCCAAAGGGGGTGTTCAACTAAGAACAAGCCTAGCAGCTAATTATCAGCTTAATCCAAGAACGTCTTTTACACTAGTTGCCACAGTTCGCAGGCTGCCAACCAATGCAATCGACAGCCCGCTTGTTAGTAGAGAGTATATAAGCGCTTTATTCGGCGCTGTTACTTTTAACTTCTAACACGTCTTTATCAGTTTCTAAAACTTTTTTAGCTTCTAATGCCTTTTTAACTTTTAATGAGGCAAGCGCTTCGCCTAACTTAACCTGGGTTCCATTTTTTAGTTCTTCACGCCATTCAACTGCATCGGGGCCAAAGACTAAAATGGCGGTTGAACCCAGTTTAAAGCGCCCCATTTCTTGGCCTTTTTCTAATACCACGGGTTGCGGGTCAGTAAAGTCTTTCAAGGTTACTTTGCGTACCAGAGGTGCCGCTTGGCCATCCCAAACCGTTTCAATGCCTGCCACTATCATTGCGCCCACTAAAATAAGTGCCATAGGGCCTGCAGGGGTTTCAAAGAAACACACAAGGCGTTCATTGCGAGCAAACAAACCAGGCACATTGTCTGCGGTGGCTTGGTTCACAGAAAACAATCGGCCGGGTACATAAATGGTTTCTAATAAACGCCCTTGTAAAGGCATGTGAACTCGGTGATAGTCACTAGGCGATAAGTAAATAGTAGCAAAACTACCCCCAATAAAAGGCTTAGCTTTTTCAATATTGCCACCCAATAAGCGCGTTAAGCTATAATTAATGCCCTTAGCTTGCAATAATTGGCCTTGTTGCAATAAGCCAAGCTCGCTGATAGCACCATCGGCAGGGCTAACTAACTGCGTAGGATCTGCTACTATTTCACGCGCACCCGGTTTTAATTCACGTGTAAAAAAATCGTTAAAATTTATATAAGCGGCTGGCTCTTCGTGTAACGCCTCGCTCATATCCACATTAAATCGCTTAATAAAGCTTTTAATCAGTTGGTTTTTAATCCAACCAATACGGCATTCAGCTAAACGGCCCGTTAAACGAGAAAGTAGGTGGTGCGGTATTACATACTGCAGCAAGGAAAAAAGTTTGGATTTATTCACAAAAAAACACCCTGTTATGTAATAGATTCAAGCATTGTAGCGGATCAGACCTACAAAAAGGTAAACTTACCCAAAGATCTAGTAAGGATAGTTGAGATTATGTCACGCCCTAGCACCCTAGCAAGCTGGTATGCATTACAACAAGAAGCGAAACAAGCCGGTAAACGCCATTTACGCGATATGAGCAACGACAAACTAAGGTTTGCTCAACTCAGCCGCCGCTTTAACGGCCTGTTACTGGATTTTTCTAAGCAACGCATTGAACCCCTAACCCTGCAGCTTTTATTGCAGCTTGCTGAAGAGTGCCAACTCACTGCTAAAATTGACGACCTTTTAGGCGGCAAGCCCATTAATAATAGCGAACTTAGACCCGCACTTCACACCGCATTACGTTTACCGGCTAAAGCCAAACTATTTGTAGACGATGAAGACATTAATTTGGCAGTGCAAGCAAGTTTAGAAAAAATGCAGCAGCTAGTGGCTAAGCTGCAAGCAGGCCAATGGCGTGGCATAACCGGCTTACCCATTACAGATGTGGTAAACCTAGGCGTGGGTGGCTCAGATTTAGGGCCACTGATGGTCTGCCATGCTTTGGCTGATTTTAAACCTAAAGGCATTGCTTCATTAAATATCCATTTTGCTTCAACCATTGACGGATCGCAACTAGCTGAACGCTTAAAACAACTGAATCCTGCGACCACTTTATTTATATTTTCGTCTAAATCATTTAGCACCATAGATACACTAACCAATGCCAACACCGCTCGCCACTGGTTAGTTGATAAATTGGGTAAAGAAGCCCTAGTGGTAAAACAGCATTTTATTGGCGTCTCTGCATCTAAACACAAAATGACAGCTTGGGGTATTGCCAAAGAACACCAGCTTATATTTTGGGATTGGGTGGGGGGTCGCTATTCCCTTTGGTCTGCTATTGGGTTGCCAATCGCCTTAAAAATAGGAATGGACGGCTTTCGTGAACTTCTAGCCGGTGCACATGCCTTAGATAAACACTTTGCTAACAGTTCTTTAGCCAATAATTTACCGGTTCTACTGGCTTTAACTGGCATTTGGAATATTAATTTTTTAAATATTCGTGCCCAAGCTATTTTACCCTATGATGGCCGCTTAAAATATTTCCCTGACTACCTTACTCAGCTAGAAATGGAATCTAACGGCAAAAGCACCACCCTTGAAGGTGAAGCGGTAGATTATGCAACCTGCCCTATACTGTGGGGAGAGCTTGGCCCCAATGCTCAGCATGCTTTTTATCAACTGTTGCACCAAGGCACCGAGGCCGTTAACTGTGATTTTATTGCCCCCATTCACCGTTACGATGAAATAAAAGACAGTGAAACACGCCGCCAATTTCAAGACCAGCACAGGCTTTCACTGGCTAACTGTTTTGCTCAGTCACGTTTACTTATGCTTGGGGATGCTGCAACGCCCAAATTAACAACAGATGAATTCATGCCACACATGCTTTATCGGGGTAATCAGCCATCAACTACCTTGCTAATGGATGAATTAACGCCTTATAACCTTGGCCAATTAATCGCACTTTATGAACACAAGGTATTTGTGCAATCGGCAATTTGGAACATCAACCCATTTGATCAATGGGGGGTTGAACTGGGTAAAAAAATTGCCTTAACAACAGAGCAAGCTTTATTGGCTAACAATCAACAAGCCATTACCTTAGCTTTTGATCCTTCCACCAGCGGCTTATTAAACCATTGCCTTACGGTACAAAAAAAACTCTAGAGAAATCAATGTTTTATGGACATTCTAAGTGCTTTTTCACCCCTAACGCTCTTTTTTATTATTCTAATAACAGCCATGACTGCTTATTTTCATGGGCCCGTTTATTCACTAAGAACAGTCAATGCTGCACCTTCGATTCTTACCAGCGTTGGTATTTTTGGTACATTTTTAGGTATTGCCTTAGGCTTAATGAACTTTGATTCGGTGGATGTTGAAGGCAGTGTACCGCAGCTTATTGAAGGCTTAAAAACAGCTTTTTGGTCTTCCATTGCAGGGTTATTAGGCTCGATGACCATAAAAATGCGCCACATTCTTAACCATGTGCGGGGCATTGATGGCAGCGTGCAGGTAACCGGTGCAACCATGGATGACCTTGCCACTTTATTGGGCGATATTCGTTTGTTGCTGAATAATTCTGGACTAACCAAAGTAGATGAATACCTAAGAAGCACAGATCAGCGCTTAGAAAACAGCTTAACCACTTTTGCCAAAGGCATCGGTATTTATCAGCAACAAATGGCTGATGCCAATTCAAAAGCGCTAGTCACTGCCTTAAAAAGCTTACTAACAGATTTTAACCAGCAAATTGGCACCCAATACGGTGAAAACTTTCAACAGTTAAACCAAGCGGTTGGGCAAATGTTGCAATGGCAAGATAACTACAAGGCTGAATTAGAAGCCCTTTTAAATGAACAGCGTGCCAATGGCAAGGTATTAGACAAGGCAACCGAAGCTTATAAAACCATGGTAGAACACACCCAAGCCTTTAACCAAGTGGCCGAAACCCTAGGCAGTGTGATGAGCGGTTTACAGCAACAATCAGAATCACTGGGCAAATACCTCGATTCTTTAGCCAATCTAGTCAATAAAGCCGGTGGCGGACTACCAAAATTAGAAGATAGAATTCACGCTTTAACCGATGGCTTAGCAGGCCAATTAGAACGCCAGCACACCCAAATGCAACGCTTAATTGATGGTTCTGCTAAGCGTGTTGCCGACAGTGTTGAAACACTAAATGAAGTATTAGGGTCACGCTTAGATGAGCAATTAGCTCGCCAACAAAAAGTAACCGAGCGCACTTTAGACCGAACTGAACAACAGCTAGTGCGCCTAGATGCAGCTTTAGAACATGAGCTTACCCATTCATTACAAACTTTTGGTAGCCAGTTAGCCGCACTTTCAGAAAAATTTGTCAGCGATTACACACCGCTTACCGACAAGTTGCGTGAGTTGGTTAAAATAACGGAACAGCTAGAAAAAAACAGTAAAGCCGGGGGCGCATAACCACTATGATGCGAAACGAAAACCAAGAAGTGTTAGCCGATGAAGAAGGCGCTCATTGGATTTCTGTCAGCGACCTAATGGCAGCACTAATGATGGTGTTTTTACTGGTATCGGTTGTTTTTATGGTCATAGTGCAAAAAGAAAGTGAACGCATGCGTGAGGTGGCAGAAATTTATTTAGATTTACGCCAAGCCCTTTACCAAGATTTACTGGATGAATTTAAAGATGACCTGCCACGCTGGGGGGCAGAGTTAACGCCAGATTTAGTCATCAGTTTTCAAGACAGTGGTGTGTTGTTTGAATTGGGTTCTGCAAAATTACGCCCCGCTTTTGAAACCATTTTACATGATTTTTTTCCACGCTATGTGCAGGTTATTACTTCAGCAGACTACCGAGAAGACATTGAAGAGGTTCGCATTGAAGGTCACACTTCCCGTGATTGGACCAATGCCCGCACTGTTAATGAAGCCTATATAAATAACATGCGCCTTTCACAAGAACGCACCCGATCAAGCCTAGAATACGTTATCAACCTGCCACAAGTTAAGAATGAACAAGAGTGGTTAAAGCACTATTTAACCGCCAATGGCTTGTCCTCATCACAACCCATTTTTAATGCCGATGGCAGTGAAAATAGTGAACTTGCCCGACGGGTTGAATTTCGTGTCAGAACCGATGCTGATTCACGCATTCGTGCCATTTTAGAAAAACGCCGCCGCCCCGATAATCGCTCTGATAGCCTAAAATAACCTGCCAACCCATGATGCAAAAATGAAACTACCTGACTTTACTGAGTTTGAGCCTTTTAAACAGCTGCGCCTAAGCATGGGCGCACATAAAGCTGGGCATTTTGAATTATTTAATAAAGAAAAACACTTAACAGGCAAAGAGCGTTCAGAGCTAGATTTGCAAGGCAAACAGTTTCCCTTGCACCGCTTAAAGCGTTATGCCGACACCACTTGGGGTTTAAAAAATACACGGTTAGTTATTTACCTTGCTGAAGCTAAAAACTACCACTTAGCCCAATGCAGCACAACGCAAAGCTGGCAAGCTAACCAAACCGTTTGGGTAAGCACACGCCGCACAGGTAACCTGCCTTTAGGTGAAAATTCAACAGCCCGCCAAGTCTGTCCAGATTGCTTACAGCTATTAGGTTATAAGGGATTTGATCTACAAAAAAACCGTAAAATTGCTTACAGTAAAAACCTTATGAACACTTTTTTACGTGAAGAGTTTTTTACTATTTATACACTTTACCCTGTGCTGGGTTTAGCTGAAAAACAGGAATAAAAAAGGAAACAACATGTTTAACTTACAAGAAATAGACCCTAATAACTACCGTCAGCGCACACGCAAAAGCAGCCTAATTTTAATTATTGTATTTGCCTCACTGGGCATGGGGCTATCTAGCTTGCTGGTTATTATTTGGGGCACACCCGGCGGTAACCATTTTCGCCTGAATTTACTGGGTGTTTTACTGGGGCTAGGCATCACTTTTTTGCTGGTGAAAATGGTTTTCAGCAAACAGCCGTTTATGCGTGAAGCCGTTTATGGCTGGCATTTAAAGCGCAACTTAATGCGTGTCACAAACAATATGCATAAGATTAAAGCCTTGGCTATCACAAGCCAACCCGAAGCTTTGAAGCTGCTGCATTTTTATCACCTAGCACTAGAACAAATGCATCGCCTAGAAGGGGATGACACCGCACTATTAGAGCTAAAAGTAGAAAAGCTTGCTACAGAAGAAACAATGCAGCACCTAGGCATAGAAACTAACCTAAACCACCTAGACCCAAGTTGGCTGCAAGCAATAGAAGAACACACCATTAGTTAACCTTGCGTTCAAATAGTTAACCTTGTGTTCAAAGTCAATTAATGGCGGGTGGTTTTATCGCTGTTTAACTTTTTTTGTTCCATCATAAGTGCAGTAACGTATTCAGCACGGGTTGCTGCACTGACTGTTTTATCTCGCTCATTGCACCAGCTAATCAAATCTTCAACATCAACAACAACCTTTTCAATAAGAATGCCACGGGTTGCAAAAACCTCAATCATCTCAAGGCTTCTTGCTTCCCATTCTTGCCAAGTGGCTTCAAGGCTAGCCTTGTCATCAGCCACTTCTAGCAGACGCGGCCACTGATCTTCTTTTATCCAACACAAGCCAGCAACCTGTGGCGTTATATCAACCATTGTTTTTGTCATTGCATTATTTCCATTAAAAAAAGGACATTAGCCTAACACACACTTCAAGCCTCAAGCCAACCTTGCAAGTAAGCAGCGGCTAATCGTATTCAGCTAGCTTATTTTAACTAACCAATTAATTAAGGTTTTCGGCATAAGCATCCAGTAAAGTTTCTTGAACACTCACCTCAGCCTGCCCTTTGGCAGGTGAGTTAAGTAAATAACCCCCATCACTTTGCAGCTCCCAGCTTTGGCAGTTATCCAATAAATAAGTTTCTAAATCTTTACGCACCCGATTAGCTAAACGTGAATCTAACAAAGGAAAACAAACCTCTACACGGTGAAAAAGGTTACGCTCCATCAAGTCTGAACTGGCACAATAAATGTCTTCTTTACCGTCATTATAAAAACTAAACACCCGTGTGTGTTCTAAAAATCGCCCAATAATGGAGCGCACTCGAATATTTTCTGACACCTCAGTAACACCTGGCTTTAAACAACAAATGCCCCGCACTATCAGGTCTATTTCTACACCGGCTTGGCTGGCACGGTACAGCGCCTTAATTAGCTTAGGCTCAGTAATGGCATTTATTTTAATCACAATGCGGGCTTTTTTTCCTGCAGTGGCAAAATCAGCTTCTCGATCAATCATTTCTAATAATTTTTTGTGCAGCGTAAAGGGTGCATGCAATAGCTTACGCATATTTAACACCTGCCCCATGCCACATAACTGCAAAAATACCTTGTGCACATCTTCACAAATGTCTGAGTTAGCAGTTAATAAACCATAATCAGTATAAAGGCGGGCGGTTTTAGCGTGATAATTACCAGTGCTTAGGTGGGCATAAGGTTTTAAATGGCCTTGTTCACGGCGCAGCAGGTGCATCATTTTAGCGTGGGTTTTATAGGCCACCACACCATAAATAACAATGGCACCGGCTTCTTGTAAACGGCCAGCTAAGGTTAAATTATCAGCCTCATCAAAGCGGGCCCGCAGCTCAATCACTACGGTCACTTCTTTACCGTTACGTGCTGCATCAACCAAAGCATTCACAATATTAGAATCGGCACCCGTGCGGTAAAGGGTTTGCTTTATAGCAACCACGTCTGGGTCACTGGCTGCTTCACGTAATAAATCTTCAACCAAAGAAAAACTTTCAAACGGGTGATGAAGCAATAAATCGCCTTGGCGAATGGCATTAAAAATAGAACCGGCTTCTTTACGTAAAGCTTTTGGTAAACCTTGCGTAAACGGTTTGTAGTGTAAATCAGGCCTGTCTATCTGCCCCATCACTGCCATTAGGCGGTTTAAATTAACAGGGCCATTCACACAATACAGCTCATCTTCAGTTAAAGAAAATTGCTTTAATAAAAAATCTGCCAGTTCTGCTGGGCAGTTATCAGCCACCTCTAAACGCACTGCAGCGCCGTAGCGCCTTGATAAAAGCTCACCCCGTAAGGCGCTGGCTAAATCAGAAACCTCTTCAGAGTTTACGGCTAAATCAGCATTGCGAGTCAACCTAAACTGATAACAGCCCTTAACTTTCATGCCCGGAAACAGTGATTTAGCATGGGCATGAATCATGGATGATAAGAAAACAAAATTATCACCCCCATCACAAATTTCATCGGGTAGGCGCAATAAACGCGGCAAGGAACGGGGCGCAGGTAAAATGGCAAGCCCCCCTTCACGCCCAAAGGCATCTTTACCTTCCAAAGAGACAATAAAGTTTAAACTTTTATTCACTAAGCGTGGAAAAGGGTGCGAAGGATCTAACCCTATGGGGCTGGTAACAGGCAAAATTTCATTATTAAAAAAATTCTCAACCCAAGCCGCTTGTTCTTTTGTCCATTGGTTACGACGAATAAAGCGTATTTTTTCTGCTTCCATTGCAGGAATCAACACTTCATTTAATAAAGCATATTGGCGCTTTACCTGTTCATGGCACAAGCGAGATATTTCTTTCAATGTTTCTGTGGGGCGCATACCATCGGCAGCCGATTGCTCTCGGTCTAACGCCACTTGGCGACGCAAACCTGCCACTCGAATTTCAAAAAACTCATCTAGGTTACTAGAAAAAATAAGCAGAAAAAATAACCGATTTAATAAAGGGTGACTAGCATCTAGCGACTGTTCTAATACCCGAATATTAAACTGTAGGTGGGAAAGTTCACGATTAAAGTACAAATCAGGTGCATCCAAATCAATGCTGTCATCTGATTTTCGCCTGCGTACGCCCCCTTTGTTTTGATTAATGCGCAAAGTGGTACGTGGTGATGGTGCAGAGACGACGACTGACGTCTCAACTGACACGGTAGCAGGCTTTGCCACTGCCACTTTTTTAGCAGTGGGGTCAGTTTGATTTAATACTGCAGGTTTAATCGCCATCTTTCCCTACCTTTTTATTGTTTATTTATTGATTTAACAGTTGCACAGCACGCTTACCATAATAAGTTAAAATACCATCGCTGCCAGCACGCTTCATACAAACCAGCGCCTCCATCATAACCGCCTCAGACAACCAGCCTTTTTCAATCGCTGCCATGTGCATCGCATATTCACCACTGACTTGGTAAACCAAAGTAGGTACACCAAACTGGCTTTTTACACGGCGCACTATGTCCAAATACGGCATGCCAGGCTTGACCATCACCATATCAGCACCTTCGGCTAAATCTAAGGCCACCTCATGCAAAGCTTCATCGCTGTTGGCTGGGTCCATTTGATAGCTAGCTTTATTGGCTTTGCCAAGGCTTGCAGAAGAGCCCACCGCATCACGAAAAGGACCATAATAAGCTGAAGCATATTTTGCAGCATAAGAAAGAATGCGTGTATTAATTAAATTTTCTTTTTCTAACACTTGGCGCAAAGCACCAATACGGCCATCCATCATATCAGAAGGGGCTAACACGTTTGCACCGGCTTCAGCATGAGACAAGCCTTGCTTAACAAGGGTCTCTACCGTGCGGTCATTTAAAACATAACCCTCAGTATCAATAATGCCATCTTGGCCGTGGGTAGTGTAAGGGTCTAAGGCTACATCGGTAATAATACCCAATTCAGGCACCGCATCTTTAACCGCTTTAATACTGCGTTGCACTAAACCATTGGCATTATAAGCCTCTTCTGCAAATTCACTTTTTCCTTCTTTACCCACCACAGGAAAAAGTGCAATGCCAGGAATGCCTAAAGAAGCTAACTCACGGGCTTCTTTGACTAAAAGATCAATGCTTAAACGATCAACGCCGGGCATGGAAGGAATAGGATCACGGGCATTAGTGCCTTCCTGAACAAAAATGGGCACTAAAAAATCATTGGGTGTTAGTTCAGTTTCACGCATTAAACGGCGTGAAAAATCA
The DNA here is from genome assembly GCA_947624795.1 of uncultured Marinospirillum sp. GTDB lineage: Bacteria > Pseudomonadota > Gammaproteobacteria > Pseudomonadales > Halomonadaceae > Marinospirillum. The sequence goes on along the minus strand of CANQLY010000014.1, from coordinate 8,697 downwards.
TCGGCACGCATACGGCGCATGCGTGTATCAGGGAATTGACGAAAAGTAGTTTGCACGTTGTAATTCTCTCAAATAAGAAGAAAACCAATAAAGATTAGCTTTAAGTATATCAGCCCAAAGTAATATTTCATGGCAAAAGTTTGCCTCCAGCCTAATAGGCAGCTAAATTCTATGCGTGTTTTAAATTACTTAAGGGTAAAAATAATGACTAAAAAAGTTGCTTTATTAATCGCAGGTTGTGGCGTTTATGATGGTGCAGAAATTTATGAAACGGTATTAACACTGCTGCGCTTAGATGAACACAACGCTGACTATCAATTCATTGCACCTGACAAACCCCTAGCCCATGTTATCAACCATAAAACAGGCGAAGAAGTCAGTGACAGCCAACCCGGTGGTGCAGCAAGCCGTAATCTTTTAGTAGAAGCTGCCCGTTTAGCAAGGGGCGAAATCATTGCCTTATCAGCAGCTAACCCTGCCGATTACGATGCCGTTATTTTACCCGGTGGGTTTGGTGTGGCTAAAAACTTTTCTACCTTTGCAAGTGAAGGCGCTGCTTGTTCGGTTGATTTAGATGTGCAAGCATTTGTGCAGGCTTTTCACCAAGCCAAAAAACCCATTGGCCTTATGTGCATTACACCGGCCATTACAGCCAAATTAATTCAGCCGGGCATTCTTTGCACTATAGGAAAAGATGCAGCAGTTGAAGACGCAATGGCAAACATGGGCTTGCTGCACCAAAATTGCTTAGTGGATGGCATCGTAGTTGATGATCAGCACAAGGTAGTCACCACGCCTGCTTACATGCAAGCTAGCCGCATTACTGAGGCGAAGGCAGGTATTTTTAAGTTAGTGGATAAAGTATTAGCAATGGCTTAAAACTGTTAAGCACAAACCAAGCAGCCCTACTCATTAGCAGGGCTGCTTGGCAAGGCTTTCAATAGAGCCACTTTCGGGTAATTGCTAGATTAAATCGGCAATAGACGATAAATCAGCAGTATTTACACTATTAACCCGAATGGCTTGAATGCCCCAAAGGGTAGCAGGATTTATTTTTATTCGCTCATCCACATTGCAGGCACTACGAATAGTGTACTGTTCTGTTTCTGTATTACGCCGCCTAGGTGACAAAAAGAATTCACCATCATTTTTCTTAATGCTTGCCACCATCGGCGAACGAGGGTTTTGTGTACGCCCAATAACAACAGCTAATTCACCATTGTTTAGCTTTACATAAACCCCCGGTGGATAAAGCCCTAGCTCATTCAAGAACAATAACGTTAATTTAGAATCAAACTTACTGCCCCGTTGAGTGAAAATATCACGCAAAGAGTCTTTGTGCTTTATTGGATTACGGTAAGGCCGGTGCGTAACCATGGCGGTATAAACATCGGCCAAGGCTAAAATTCTTGCCTCACGACGAATGGCATCGCCTACCAAGTTTTTTGGATACCCCGTACCATCTAACTTTTCATGGTGCTGAGCCACTAGCTCTAGCCATAAAAAATCATCCACCCCAGCGGCTTCAAGTTTTTGTGCACTTTGCAAAGGGTGGCGATTAATCACTTCACGCTGCTGATCATTTAATGGTGTTTTTTGCTGATGCAAACGCTGCTGATAAGGGTTCATGGCGATGTTGCCCGTTAAAGCCGCAGCTAACACCGAAAGCCTTACAACCTGCTCTACTTGCAAACGCTCAAGAATTAACTCTGTTAAAACAGCAATTTGCATAGGGTGGTGCACATGGTAAGGGAACTGATCTGCCAAATGCACAGCACCTAACAAGGCATCACTGTCATAACCAACCAGCCCTTGAATGTGTATTGCTATATCATAAACACGTTTTTTAATCACAGTGCCATTGGGGGTTTCTGATTCAACCAGTTTAAACACCTCCTCTAGCTTTAAACACAACTCATCAAATTCTGCAAAAGGGTTAACTTTACGGAGAAATTTAATGGGCTGTGGCAATAAACTTTCTGGATCAGGCAGTATTTCATCTGCAAACAAGCCAACACGTACCAAGATTTCTTTTTGCCTATCAGAGCGCAAAACAGAACCCTTAGCCATGAGCAGCTTGCCAAACTCGTCGTAAATAGACCAAGGTACTGGCTGATTCACTTGGAGGTGTTCAGGCGTTATTCTTGATAATTCAAAATCACGCAAAAACATAATTTATCCTTGGGTCAGTCAGTTGCCTAAAAAGGCTGGTCAGCATAGATGGCTTTTAAATAGTCACCACCACACTGTAATTCTTCAAACCAAGCTAAAAAAGCGTCCACCTGATCGCCGCGAAACATTGCTCCATGCTGTGGCACTATCATTGTTACTTTTTTTGGTAAGGCTCTAATTCTTTCTACCCAGTGCCTACACACTGCGTTAGAGTGCATGTAGCGCTTATGAAAAGGGGTCATAAACTCTTTATGTGCTTCAAAATCTTCAACAAAAATTTCACGCCCACCATCAGGGTAAATAGAGGCACCAATGTCGCCGGTGAATAAAATGCCTGAGCGCTCATCAAAAATACTAAAATTACCTTCACTGTGTAAAAAGTGAGCTGGTAAAATAAGTAGGTGATCGTCACTAGGAAGGCGCAGCTTAGCCCCTTTATCTGGAATAGGAATCACACGCTCAGGCTCATCTAAACCAAAGTGGGAGATAAAGTGTATCCACAAACCAGAAATTAACAAATTAGCATCAGTGGCTTTCATCCAGTAAGGTGCAGATGAACAGACATCAGGGTCTTGGTGCGTCGCTATCATGGTATGAAGTTGGCGAGGGTGCAAATAACGGGTTACTTGCTCTAATACATGGTGAAAAACATACGTTCCACCGGGATCAAATAAATACCCCTGCCCACCATTAATAATTAAACATTGATTCGTTTGCACAAAGGAATTAGAACCTTCCTCTTCTTCCCAACCAAACCAAACAAATTGATGTTCATCGTCTTCATACAGCAAACAGCTGTCATCTAAGTTTTTATTCATCTTGACAGGCTCCTATTGGTTTATTCCTTGTTTTTATTTTACCTACACTAGAGATAAGTGCCTAAAAAGCACACGCCACTAGCTTAAAAACCATAAAACTCATCTAACAAATCCGTACCACATTGCAAGCCTTCTAACCAATCCAAAAACTTAGGAATGTGTTCTTTACCAATAATTGCACCGTGCTGAGGCACAATCATTTCAATCGGGTAATCACGTATCATGGTAACCCACTTACGCAAAGCGGCATTATTACCCATATAGCGCCTATGAAAACCTTCAGTGTAAGTAAGGTGTTTTTCCCAATCTTCTACAAATAAATAACGCTCACCTTTAGGGAAAACTGCAGCACCTATATCACCTGAAAAAAGAATTTTAGAACGGCTATCATAAAAACTAAAGTTACCTTCACTGTGTAAAAAGTGAGCAGGTAACATCACAATTTCACCACCGGCAGGCATTTTAATAATTTTGCCACGGTCTTCAATAGCGATCAGACGGCTAGTATCACTAAACCCAAAATGAGAAACAAAGCGTACCCACAAGCGTGATACCAAAAGGCGTGCATTGGTTGCTTTTAACCACAAGGTAACAGATGAAAGTACGTCGGGGTCTTGATGCGTAGCAATGAGGTAACGAATTTGATCTAGGGGCAGGTACTTATTCACCTCTGCCGCCACTTCGGCAAAAATAAACGCACCACCAGGATCAAACAAATAGCCTTGATCCTGATTAACAACAAGTACCTGATTTGATTGTACTAATGCTTCTTCTGTATCAGGGTCTTCCCAACCAAACCAAACGTACTGATGATCATCATCTTCATATAAAACCTTACTACTTTCTACCATCTTGGACTCCATTTACCTGATTTAGCATTCCATTTTGTTAATATATATCAAGGTTCATTAGATAAACAATTGATATAAAACAACAAAAGCACTTATTACACGAATGATTGCTTTAATACCTGAGCATTAAATTAGCCTGAAGTTAAACATTAGCTAAAAACTAGGTCTAAAAATAATGCTCTCATGTTGCGATTGCTATTCTTGCTGCTTATTTCTAGGCAGTAGACGTGATATTAATATACCAACCTCAAAAAGTAGCCACATAGGAATGGCCAATAATGTTTGCGAAAAAACATCGGGCGGGGTTAATAACATGCCTGCTACAAAACAACCCAAAATTACATACAGGCGTTTTGCCACTAAACCTTCAACACTGGTTATGCCAGCTAACACTAGCAAAACTGTCGCAACAGGAATTTCAAATGCGATTCCAAAAGCAAAAAATAATTTTAATACAAAGCTTAAATAAGAATTAATGTCTGTCATTACTGCAACGCCTTCTGGTGCAGCAGCAGTAAAAAAAGCAAACAATAAAGGAAAAACAGCATAATAAGCAAAGGCCATGCCAGCATAAAACAAAACAATGCTTGAGCCTAATAATGGAAAGGCTAACTTTTTTTCATGCGCATAAAGCCCCGGTGCTATAAAGCTCCAGATTTGATATAAAATATAAGGCACACTCACCAAAAATGCCGTGAATAGTGTCAGCTTAAATGGAGCTAAAAAAGGCGATGCAACTTCTGTGGCAATCATTTGCCCACCTTCAGGCAAAATAGACCTTAAGGGTTCAGAAATGAATGCATAGATATCGTTTGCAAAATAAAATAAACATAAAAAAACTACCAGTACAGATAAAACAATGCGCAGCACACGTGAACGCAATTCAACAAGGTGCTCAACTAAAGGAGCACTAGCTTCATCAGAAGACTGCAGTTCTGTATTGCTCACTTGGGTTGATCCTTAGACTGATTAGCAGAAAGGGGTAAAGTAGAAGTAGAAGTAGAAGTAGAAGTAGAAGTAGAAGTAGAAGAGGGTGCAGGGGTATCAACAGCCTTAGCCACCAGTGGCTCTTCATCTGCCTGCGGCTGCGGTGCCTCGGTTGTGTATTCTTTTTCTACATCCATTAAACCGCTGCGTACTTTCTTTTCATGCTCCGCCAAACGCTCACGCATTTCTTCTAGTTGCAACTGCTCATTCACTTCTTGCTGAATGCCAGAAACCATTTTGCGAATTCGCCCTAGGTATAAACCCAGGGTTCTAACGGCTTGGGGTAAGCGCTGCGGCCCTAACACTAAAAGACCCACGACGGCAATTACCACTAGTTCAAAAAAGCCAATATCAAACATAGACTTGGGCGCTTATTTGCGCTCCTGCTCCTGATTAACTTTAGTGGCTGTAACGTCTATCGTGTCTTTATGCTCTGCTTTTTTTTGAGCCGTTGTTTGTGCATTTTCTGCTTCGGCTTCTTTTTCACCTTCGTTCATGGCAGATTTAAAACCCTTAATAGCGCCACCCAAATCACTGCCTAGGTTACGAAATTTTTTAGTTCCAAAAATAAGCACAACAATGCCTAATACAATCAGAAGCTGCCAAAAACTAATGCCACCAATCCCCATGACCATCTCCTGCCATCAATTAAAATGCGGTTAATGAATGATTACTTGCTACGGCTGGCTTTTTCATCCAAGCCAGAAACACCCATACGACGGGCTAACTCATTCAGCACGTCTTGGTGACTAATACCTAAATGCGAAAGCATAACAAATGAATGAAACCAAAGGTCGGCTGTTTCAGCAATCACCTCTTTATTACAACCAGAAACCTGTGCATCTTTAGCAGCTAACAGGGTTTCCGTTGCTTCTTCACCCACCTTTTCTAAAATTTTATTCAGCCCCTTATGGTGCAATTGGGCAACATAGGAACTGTGTGGGTCGGCCTGTTTACGCTCTTGTAAAACTAAAGCGAGTTGTTGAAGAATATCACTCATTGCCATGACAACCTTATTAAATAAGAAAAAATGCAACTAAGCATAATGAAAACGGCAAGTGTTCACCAGTAACCTAGCGCCTTAATAAGACTAAAAGGCTAATACCACCCAAAACCCAAGGCTGCCATTCACCCTCTAAAAGCGGTAAAAGGTGATCGCCCAAGCCTGCCACTATTGCCAAAGCAAACAATAAAACACCCACAATTAACTGGCCATTGCGCCGCCGGTTACGTGCTATTTCATTACGCATCTCAGTTAAAATAAGGCGTTGTTGCTGTTGGTCTTGCTGCCAATGCCGCAGTTGGCTTAAACCTTCATGGGCTAATTGTGGCAATTCAGGCACCAACTCTAACCAATCGGGTAGTTTTTCTTGGGCTTTTTTAAGAATACCACGGGGACCAATGCGTTGTTTCATCCAGTTTTCTAAAAAAGGTTTGGCAGTTGTCCACAAATCTAATTCTGGGTAAATCTGCCGCCCTAAACCTTCAATGTTCAACAAGGTTTTTTGTAACAAAACCAATTGTGGCTGCACTTCCATATTAAATCGGCGTGCCGTTTGAAACAGCCCTAACAACACCTGCCCAAAAGAAATGTCTTTTAATGGCTTTTCAAAAATGGGTTCACACACCGCCCGAATTGCCGCAGCAAATTCGTTAGCACGGGTACCCTCGCCCACCCAGCCCGATTCAATGTGTAACCTTGCCACCTCATGGTAGTCTTGCTTAAAAAAAGCAAGCAGATTACGTGCTAAATAATTTTGATCTTCAACACTTAATGAGCCAACAATGCCGCAATCAATGGCCACATAACGGGGGCTTTCTGGCTTACTGGTATCTAAAAATATATTACCTGGGTGCATATCGGCATGAAAAAAGTTATCACGAAACACTTGGGTAAAGAAAATCTCTACGCCCCGTTCCGCCAGTTTTTTCATATTCACCTTGTGCGCCCGAATCGTATCAAGCTCAGCAATGGGAACGCTGTAAATACGCTCTTGCACCATTAAATTTGGCCGAGTAAATTGCCAGTGAATAGCAGGCACATAAAGTAAAGGCGAGTCTAAAAAGTTACGTTTTAATTGGGAAGTATTGGCAGCTTCTTTTTGTAAATCTAACTCATCAATTAGGCTTACTTCATAATCAGCAACCACTTCGACCGGATGCAGGCGGTGCGCATCAGGCACTAAGCGCAATACTAAACGTGCCAACATGTATAGCAGCTGCACATCTTCTTTAATGATTTTATCAACACCGGGGCGAATCACTTTAACAACCACGTTTTCACCTGTGTGCAGCTTTGCAGCATGCACCTGAGCAACCGAAGCTGAAGCCAAAGCGTTGGTGTCAAATTCTGCAAAGGCTTCTTCAACCGACATTCTTAGCGCTTTTTCTATGGTTGCCTTAGCTTGCACAGCCGGAAAAGGAGCCACTTGGTCTTGTAGCTTTCTAAGCTCATCGGCAACATCAGGCGGCAACAAATCACGCCGTGTTGAAAGCATCTGCCCAAATTTAGTAAAAATCGGACCCAGCTCTTCTAAAGCTAAACGTAAGCGTTCACCTCGGGTGTAATCATGCAAAGGAAACAACTTTGCAGGGTTAATACGCATTAAAAGCACCAGAAAAAAAGGCAGGCGGTCTAATGGAATCAACGTATCTAAGCGATAACGCAAAGAAATCCAAGCAATGCGAAAAGCACGGTGTAGGCGACCCACTTATTCTTCTCCTGCCAGTGGCTGTAACTGCTTTTCTAACAGGTGAAGGCGGGCTTCTAAACGGTCAACATCTAGCCTTAATTCATGCAACTGATCTTCAGCCACATGCCAGCTAGTTTTGCCCGTTAAAATAGTCGCTTCATCGTCTAGGTAAGATTTAATATCTTCACTAGCAGACCCTGTAAAACACTGCCCTAGCTGTAGTAATTGATTAAAACCCGCTTGAATGGATGCTAACGGCAAAGGGCCAGCTAGTTGACTTATCAGCGCTTGAGTATCTAACCCTAAGCCTGCAATAAGCGCTTGCAGCACCTCTAACAAATAGGTGTTACCCCCCACCTTAACGTCTGCACCAAACAAAATGTGACTGGCATCTTTACTGGTTGCCATTTTTAAATAGGTTTGAGGTGAGGCCAAAATCCAAGCATCAGCAGGTGCTTCGCTTTGCCGGTAAAAATACAAACCATCTTTTGCGGCTTGCATTTTTAACTGCAAGTTTAAACCACTGACTTGGAACTCAATGCAGCTGCCCTGTAATTTTTCAAATGCCGCAGCAGCCATTCCTTCTTGGGCAACGGCTTGCCTTAGTAAAGGGTTAATAAGCCCCTCTAAAGCGGTTAATGCACTCAGTGGTACTTGCATAAATATTAGCGTCCTTAAATTAAATTACAGCTTAATGCCACGGTGCAGCGCAACCACGCCCGAAGTCATGTTGTGGTATTCCACCTCATCTAAGCCAGCATCTTCCATCATCCCTTTAAGGGTTTCTTGGTCTGGGTGCATGCGAATGGATTCAGCTAAATAACGATAAGAATCACTGTCACCTGCCAACAATTTGCCCATTAAAGGTAAAGCGGTAAAAGAATAAAGATCGTAAGCTTTTGACATTAACACATTGGTTGGCTTAGAAAATTCAAGCACTAACAAACGGCCACCGGGCTTTAAAATGCGTGCCATGTCTTTCAGCGCTTTGTCTTTGTCGGTAACATTACGCAAGCCAAAGGCAATGGTAATCACATCAAAATGGTTATCAGGAAACGGCAAACTTTCAGCATTGGCTTGTACAAAACGTATATTACCGCCATAGCCTTTATCAAGCAGACGGTCACGCCCCACTTTTAGCATGGAAGCGTTAATATCAGCCAGAATCACTTCACC
>CANQLY010000013.1 GCA_947624795.1 uncultured Marinospirillum sp. | reverse complement strand
GGCTTTACTTCACAGCTAGCATCGGCTTCAGAAGAGCTTTCAGCAGTAACCAGCCAAACCAGTGCTGGTGTGCAAAATCAGCGCAAAGAAACAGAGCAGGTGGCCACGGCAATGAATGAAATGACAGCAACCGTGCATGAAGTGGCAAGAAGTGCAGAAGAAGCATCGCTTGCTGCTGAAAAAGCGCACGGCATTGTGGCTCACGGCGAAGCGGTATTAAAAAATGTATCCAATGCCAATAACCGTTTAACCACCCAAGTGCAGCAAAGCGCACAAGCCATGCATCAGCTAAATGAAGATAGTATTAATATTTCGACGGTATTAACGGTGATTAACAGCATTGCTGAACAAACCAACCTTTTAGCCCTGAATGCGGCCATTGAAGCGGCCCGTGCGGGTGAAGCTGGGCGTGGTTTTGCGGTAGTTGCCGATGAAGTGCGTAACCTTGCCCAACGCACCCAAGAATCAACGGCACAAATTGAAGGATTAATTGCAAGCTTACAAAGCGGTTCAGGTAAAGCAGTGACCATGATGGATGAAAGCCAAACCTTGGCCGATTCAACCTTAAAAGTGGTCAATGAAGCCATCAATGATTTAGCGGCGATCACTCAAGTGGTGGCAGAAATTCAAGCCATGAGCATGCACATTGCCACCGCTGCTGAACAACAAAGTTCGGTGGCTGATGAGATTAACCGCAGTATCGTCAGTGTAAACAATATTGCGGAACAATCAGCGGCAGCTGTAGAAGAAACCGCTGCATCATCGCAAGACTTGGCACGTTTAGGGCAAGAATTGCAGGGTTTGGTCATGCGCTTTAAAATTTAGTTCTAGTTTAAACGTGTTTTTCTTTCTACTCACCTTGGCTTATCTAGCTTTTTGCAAGGGTGGGTAGAAGCAATTTTTTAGTTTTTAGCTACTAAATGCCTAGTAGCTAATGCCACTGATATTGGATTTTAGATGCTAAATTTTTTTAGAATTATCAGCCTAACGGAAGGCTGTTCTTACTTGTTAATTTTGTGTGTTTCGTTAGGTTTTATTGGTCGAGATTTTGTATCGGCTCTTGGCATGGCACACGGCGTGTTATTTATTGTTTATTGTCTACTTGCGCTGATCATGACACGTCAAAAAAGCTGGTCACTGCGTGCGTTACTCTTTTTGTTTTTATCCGCCTTAATTCCATTTGCTTTTATACCTGTCGAGCTTTTTTTGAGAAAGCAGCAGTAAAAAAGCGACACTAACGTCGCTTTATTTTATTTAATTGACTAAAACGTGTACCTAGCCATAAGTTCAACCTGCTGACCTTTTAGGCGTGCTGCACTGCCCGATGTGTTACGCATGTTTTGGGCATTTTGGTCACGCCATTCAATTCCAAATTCTAAGCCGGTTAAATAAGTATAAATTAAATTGGCATTAACCATTTTAAATGTGTCATTAGTGATGCGGGCTTCAACGTGATTAGATTTAACCTGCCCATAACGCAGGGTGCCACGTAAATTGGTTGTAAATTTTTGGGTTATGCCTGTTGAAAACCCCGTGGTTGTAATTAGTTTTCCTGTTGCTTGGTTTACATCGGTACTTTGATTCGCACCTGCTGCGCCTTTGTAGCCCCAGCCTGCATAAACACCGGCACCTTGGCCTGTGAAAGCACTGAAGGCTAAATGCGTGTTGCCCAGCTGTATTTTATTAGCCAAAGATACCGCTGCACCCAACTTTGATTCACCATTAACCGTATTAACCTCACGGCCAGTTACCGCCAGATTAAAAGCATGGCCGCTAACCCGATAAGTATAAGAGGCAACCATGTCTGGGTAGGCGGCTTCTGACCAAGCTGGGTCTTGAGCAGTTAAGCGCAAGCCTTCATGCTTATAGTGAACTAACAAGTTGGGGCGAACAGTGGCACCTGTACCAGCAAGCGTACCGGCACCTAAGCCAAACATGTTTAATATTTCAACATCCATAGGCGCAGTAGCAAAAAACTGACCACTCCAAGTTTGTCCAAGGGTTACCTTGTCTATTTCTAAGTAAGCATGGCGCAGGCGGGGTGCAAAAGAAGCGTCATCGTCTTTATCAAGGTCATCCCAAAAATCTATTTCCATAAAAGCTTTCAGCTTATGGTCTTGGGTAATGGTATCCATGGCAAAGTTTAAACGTGATTGACGCATGCTTGCTTCAAAAGTGCGATTGCCTTGGTCGGGCTTGTTTATAATGCCTTCTGCTTTAATGTAGCCGCCAAAGCTAAACTTGGTGTCCTTGTCGGTAATTATTTCAAAAGCTGCCGCTTGACTTGCAGCGCTTATCATTAATAATGCTATTCCAATTTTTTTTTTGAAAACCATGGATGCCTTTCCAATAAGTTTTAATGAGGTATAACTTAAATACTGGATTGTTTAATCAGTATTGAGTCTGTTGGTTTTTTTAATATTAGCTTAAACTAAACGAAAACTCAGCATTAATTTTGCAATTAAACACAAAGGAATGTTTTGACCATGTTAGCAAATCAAATTCTTCTGCCTTTATGCTTGGCCTTAATTATGTTGGTGATGGGCACAGGGCTTAGTCTACAAAGTTTTTTACCCGTACTGCACAAGCCCAAAGCCGTTTTAATAGGCATTGTTGCCCAGCTAGTATTATTACCGATGATTGTGTGGGTGCTTATTTTAGCCTTGCATCTGCCACCCGTTATTGCCGCTGCTTTGGTGCTAATAGCCTGCGCCCCTGGCGGTGCAACGTCTAATTTGTTCAGTAAGCTGGCCGATGGCGATTTACCGCTGTCGATTGCTTTAACCGCCGTGATTAGCTTGCTTTCACCGCTTTGGATGCCTTGGGCAGCACAAACCCAGTTGGGCTGGTTGGGCTATGACGTTGCATTTAAGCTGTCTTATGCACAAGTGGTGTTACAGCTTCTTTTGGTAACGGCTTTACCCTTGGTTTTGGGTATGGGGCTGCGTAAACTTTATCCTAGCTGGGTGCAAGCTTATGAACACCGCTTAAAGCAACTGTCTGTTGGGCTGTTAATGCTAATGATATTGGTGCTTATTGTGGTGAACGCCCATGTCTTGCCTTCTGTGTTTGGGCTAAGTGCGTTAATGGTTGTGCTCTTGGCAACGCTGGCACTGGCTTTGGGTTATGGGTTGGCAAGGTTGGTTGGTTTAAGCCAAGCGCAATCACGCACTTTAAGCTTTGAAACTGGCGTACAAAATGCGGGCATGGCAATCATGATTGCCTTTAGTTTTTTACAAGCGCCAGAGCTGGGCATGGTGGCGTTGCTTTATGGCATCTTAATGAATATTCCCGCATTTATTGCACTTTGGGTGTTTAAGCGTGGCTCGCTCAGTTTGAAAAATAAGCAACAGCGTTCTTGCTCTTAAGTACTTGTTCTTAAGTATTTATTCCTGATGCTTTAAATGCCCTAGGCGTATACCTGCTGCAACTAATACGCCTAGGTAAATGCCTGCACCTGCCACGACAGCCACGCCTAAACGCGTAATGCGTTCAGTGATCGACCATTCCAGCCAAGTGGCAGCGCTAGGCGATACCCAAAGTAGCACTAGCACCATGGCTGCTAAAGCCGCTGTTAGCTGTAAACTATAACGCCCCCAGCCTGCTGACCAGCGTAAAACCCCTTCTTTTTTTAGCCCTTGCGCCAACCAACCGGCATTTAAAAAAGCCGAAGCAGCGGTTGCCAAGGCCAAACCTACGTGGGCTAAAGGTACGATTAAAATCAAGTTAAACACCATATTAGCCAGCATGGCTTTAATGCCGATTTTTACTGGGGTGCGGGTGTTTTGACGGGCAAAATAACCTGGCGCTAACACTTTAATTAGCATAAAAGCCAATAAGCCCAAGGCGTAAGCTTGCAAAGCACGGGCCGACATAACGATGTCGTGAGCGGTCATCGCGCCGTATTGAAAGAGCGTAATGAGTAAAGGTTCGGCAAGAATAACCAGCGCAAAGGCGGCTGGCAGGCCAATTAAAAGCACCATACGAATTGACCAATCTAATAACTTAGCAAATTTATCGGTATCGGCGCTGGCGTGTTGGCGTGAAAGGGAAGGCAAAATAACGGTGGCTATGGCAATACCAAAAACACCCAGCGGCAATTCAACTAGGCGGTCGGCATAATATAACCAGCCTACACTGCCATCGTCTAAAAAAGACGCTAAAACTGTGTCTAATAACAGATTGATTTGACTGACAGAAACCCCAAACAAAGCCGGTGCCATTAATCTTAAAATGCGCCTAACGCCTTCATTTTTCCAATGCGGGCGAGGGATAGGAAATAAACCAATTTGAGCTAAAAAAGGCAACTGAAAAGCCAGTTGCACCATGCCAGCAATTAACACGCCCCAAGCTAAAGACTCTGCTGCCGAGCCAACCAAAGGTGTTAAGAATAAAGCGCAGCCAATTAAGCTTAAGTTTAAAAACACGGGAGTAATAGCTGGAATGGCAAAGCGCCCCCAGGTATTTAAAATACTGCCAGAAAAAGCCGTTAAAGAAATCAGCAGTAAATAAGGAAAGGTAATACGCAGCAAATCAGCGGTCATGGCTTGTTTGGCAGGATCGCTGGCAAAGCCAGGCGCAAACACCCACACCAAAAGTGGCGCTGCCAACATTGCAACACTGGTTAAAGCAATTAAAGACAAACCTAAGCAGCCTGCTACTGAATCAATTAATAAACGCAGTTCCGCTTTGGTTTTTTTCTCAGCGTATTCACTTAAAACCGGAATAAAGGCTTGGTTAAACGCCCCTTCAGCAAACAGGCGGCGTAAAAAATTGGGGATTTTAAAAGCGATAAAAAAAGCATCGGCAGCGCCGCCAGCACCCACAAAAGAGGCAATGACTATATCCCGCACTAAGCCTAAGATGCGTGATAAAAAAGTCATGGCACTAACAATAAGGCCAGAGCTTAATAGGCTGCGTTTTTTACGTTCTTTCATAATTTTTGGGGCTTTCTATGCAAAAAACCGGCCAGAAGCCGGTTTTTTATTAGCAACCTAACTACTTAGGCAGCTTTAAGCGCTTTCACACGAGCGTTCAGACGGCTCTTAGTACGAGCAGCCCAGTTCTTGTTGAAAACACCCTTGTCAGCAATGCGGTCAATAACTGGCTGTGCAGCTTGGAAAGCAGCCATAGCTTGTTCCCAATCACCTGCGTGAACTGCTTTTAATACACGCTTGATGCTGGTACGAACCATAGAACGTTGGCTGTTGTTGTGCAGACGACGTTTTTCGGATTGAAGCGCACGCTTCTGGGCAGACTTAATGTTGGCCACGATAACTCCTTGGAGTCTTACTAATGATCGTAAACGCTGGTTTTATCCAGCAGAAAATCCCAAAAACTTGTTGATCTATAGACTAGCAACAGACCCAAATAAAGGGATGTGGATTCTAGCACACCGCTTGGTAAAAAGGGTAGTGGCTAAAAGCGGGTGTTGATATAAAGTTTTTCAACTTGTTCACGCGCCCAAGGGGTGCGGCGTAAAAACTTTAGGCTCGATTTAATCGAAGGCTCACTTTTAAAGCAGTTGATATTAATACGCTTCGCCAAGCCTTCCCAGCCATAATGCTTTTCTAGCTGGGTCACTAGCTGCTCTAAGGTAACGCCATGCAAGGGGTTGTTGGCTTGTTTGTTAGTCATTTAAGAGTAGCTCATTTAATAACGACCAAGTTATCGCGGTGAATAAGCTCGGTTGCTTCAACGTAGCCTAAAATGCGTTCAATTTGATTGCTAGGCTGACCGGCTAAAAGGCGGGCTTCATTAGACGAATAGTTAATTAAGCCCTTTGCTAAACGCTGTTCGGTTTCATCAACGCAAACCACCAGCTCACCACGGGCAAAACGGCCCCGCACTTCTTTAACGCCCACCGGCAATAAGCTTTTACCTTGCAGTTGCACAGCTTGGCTTGCACCTGAATCAAGCACTAGTACGCCTTTTTCTTGCAAATGACCGGCAAGCCAGCGTTTGCGTGCAGTAATGGGCTCATCATCAGGCAACAGCAATGTACCTAAATTTTCACCTGCAAATAGGCGAATTAACGCTTGTTCGGTACGGCCACCTAAAATAACTGTTCTGGCACCTGAGCGTGCTGCCAAGCGTGCCGCACGCACTTTAGTAAACATACCACCACGGCCTAAAGCACCGCCATCACCGGCAACGGCTAAAAGTGCAGGGTCTTGTGCACGCCCTTCGCTAATTAAATTGGCGTTAGGGTTTTCTCGCGGGTCGGCATCAAACAAGCCAAACTGGTCGGTCAGTAAAACCAGCGTGTCAACTTCTAGCAAGTTAGTTACCAGCGCACCTAGCGTGTCGTTATCGCCAAAGCGGATCTCATCGGTAGCGACGGTATCGTTTTCATTAATAATGGGCACTACCCCTAAATCTAGCAGGGTGCGTAATGCGCTGCGTGCATTTAAGTAGCGCTTGCGATTAGATAAATCATCGTGGGTTAACAAAATTTGGGCACTATTAATGCTGTGCTTTTTAAAGGCAGTTTCCCACGTTTGAATTAATCCCATTTGGCCAACTGCGGCGGCGGCTTGCAGTTCATGCACACTTTTAGGGCGCTGCTTCCAGCCCAAGCGTGCCATGCCTTCAGCCACTGAGCCTGAGGTCACTAAAAGTAGCTCATGGCCTTGTGCTCTAAGCTGGGCCATTTGTGAAACCCAACCTTCAATGGCGGCAACATCTAGCCCTTGGCCGTCGTTTGTTAATAAAGCACTGCCAATTTTTACTAATATACGGCGGCTTTGGGTGAGTGCTTGGCGTTCGTTAGACATAATTACTGAACATACTCAAATTCAACATCGTATTCATCGTCGTCAAAGTCTTCGTCGTCATCATCTTCAGTTGCTGCTGTTTTGCGCTTGTGGCGACGATTTAACCAGTCTTCAACACGGGCAACGGCTTCTGCTTCCATGCGAACACGTATTTGCTCTTCAGCTTTTGCAGCTTCAGGGTCATCGGCTTCAATGGCACGTTGTTCTAATAACCAAGTCATAATGGCTTGGCTTAAGCGTTCAGTGCCTTGGTTGCTAATGGCGCTAATACGGAACACTGGACCTTGCCAGTTTAATTCGCTAACAATTTTTTCACAAATGGCTTCTGCTTCATCTTCAAGCATTAAGTCAAGTTTGTTAAGCACTAACCAGCGTGGGCGCTCGGCTAGGGTTTGGCTGTAATTAGCCACCTCTTTAGCAATAACGCGCGCTGATTCCACAGGGTCGGTTTGATCAACAGGTTCAATATCAATCACATGCAACAACAAGCGGCAGCGTGTTAAATGACGTAAAAACTTAAAGCCTAAACCTGTACCTTCAGAAGCGCCGGCAATTAAACCTGGAATATCAGCCATCACAAAGTGTTGGTGAAAGCCGACTTTTACCACACCCAAATTAGGAACAAGGGTAGTAAAAGGGTAGTCTGCCACTTTTGGCTTGGCCGCAGAAACAGAGCGAATGAGTGTTGATTTACCCGCATTAGGTAAGCCTAGCAAGCCAACATCGGCCATGACTTTCATTTCTAGGTGCAGGTTACGTTCTTCACCTTCAGTGCCTTTGGTAGTTTGGCGGGGCGCACGGTTAGTGGACGACTTAAAATGAATGTTGCCTAGTCCACGGTGGCCGCCTTGTGCAACTAAAAGCAGTTGCCCGTTTTCAGTAATGTCGCCAATCACTTCTAAGGTGTCTTCATCAACAATGCTAGTGCCAACAGGAACCTTAACGTGAAGGTCTTCACCTGCTTTACCAGCACACTGACCGCCACGACCGGATTCGCCACTTTGAGCGCGGTAGTGTTTTTGAAAGCGAAAATCAATCAGGGTATTAAGGCTGTCGTCGCCCACTAGATAAACAGTGCCACCGTGACCACCATCGCCACCGTCTGGACCGCCTTTAGGAATGTATTTTTCACGGCGAAAACTCATGCAGCCGTTACCGCCTTTGCCGGCCATTACTGTAATTCTTGCTTCATCTAAAAATTGCATTAGGTACTACCTTTGGGGTTAAAGTGCCCCATATAAAAAGGCTCCACCGGTTGGTAGAGCCTTGTCTTACTAGAGCTTACTTGCTTTAAGTAGATTAGGCAGGTACAACGCTTACAAAGCGACGGTTCTTAGGGCCTTTTACTTCAAACTTAAGAACGCCTTCAGCTTTTGCAAACAAAGTGTGGTCTTTACCAACACCCACGTTAGTGCCAGCGTGGAATTTAGTGCCACGTTGACGAACGATGATGTTACCACCTTGAACTACTTGGCCGCCAAACAGTTTAACGCCAAGGCGTTTACTTTCGGAATCGCGACCGTTACGCGTACTACCACCCGCTTTTTTCGTTGCCATGATGCTTTACCTCAAATTCTTGGTGAAAGAAAATTAACCGGAAATGCCAGTAATCTTAATTTCAGTGTACCACTGACGGTGACCCTGACGCTTCATGTGGTGCTTACGACGACGGAACTTGATAATGGTTACTTTATCGCCACGGCCATGATCAATGACTTCAGCAGTCACTTTTGCACCAGCAACAAAAGGTGCGCCAACGTTGATTGTTTCGCCATCAGAAGTAAGTAAAACTTCGTCAAAGTTAATCGTTTCGCCAGTCGCTATTTCTAGCTTTTCTAGCTTAAGGGTTTGGCCTTCTTTAACGCGGTACTGCTTACCACCTGATTTAATAACTGCGTACATGCTGCTCTCCACTTGCTTAACTTCTTCTGGATCAGAAAGGCTGCTTAAACCTGTTGATGAAGGGAAACGCTTTGGTAACCCTCGTACAGGGAGCCGTCCAGATGAAAGGACGCGTGATTCTAATGCACCTAGCGCTAACAAGCAAGATAGAAGCCGTTTGTCTAGTGATTTTCAATCACTTCAACTAGGGCATTTATATTCTTATACTAAGTCTAACTAAGACAGAAACAATAATTTAGTTACACTAACCCGTCTAAGGTTTGGTTTTACCTACTCAATCAAGGTTAGAAAAAAATAAGGAAACTGTGTAATGAAATTATACGATGATAATTCACAAACCATCGGTAATACACCGCTAGTTCGCTTGGCTCGCCTTTGGCCTGCGGGTAATGTTTATGCCAAGCTAGAATCACGCAACCCAGCCGGTTCGGTCAAGTGCCGTATTGGTGCTAACATGATTAACGCCGCCGAAGCCAGTGGTTTACTTAAACCTGGCGTTACTCTAGTTGAACCCACCAGTGGTAATACCGGCATTGCACTTGCGTTTGTGGCAGCGGCTAGGGGCTACCGTTTAATTTTAACCATGCCTTCGTCTATGTCGTTAGAACGCCGCAAGTTAGTCAAAGCTTTGGGCGCAGAAATAGAATTAACCGAGCCAGCCAAGGGCATGAAAGGCGCTATCGCTAAAGCACAAGAGTTGGTCGATGCCAACCCTGACACCTACCTTATGCTGCAACAGTTTGAAAACCCAGCCAACCCAGCCATTCATGAACAAACCACTGGCCCTGAAATTTGGCAGGATACCGATGGCAAGATTGATATTTTAGTTTCTGGCGTAGGCACAGGCGGCACCATTACCGGCATTTCTCGCTACATTAAAAACACCCAAGGTAAGGCGATTACCAGCGTTGCTGTTGAGCCAAGCGATTCCCCTGTGATTAGCCAAACGCTTGCCGGTGATGCACTTAAACCTGCGCCGCATAAAATTCAAGGGTTAGGGGCAGGCTTTATACCAGGCAACCTAGACCTAAGCTTGATTGATCGTGTTGAGCAGGTCAGCAACGAAGACGCCATGGCCACTACCCTTGAACTGATGAGTAAAGAAGGCATTTTAGCCGGTATTTCTTGTGGTGCTGCTGCCGTTGCAGCGTTACGTTTAGCCGCCTTACCTGAAAATAAAGACAAAATGATTGTGGTTATTTTGCCCGATTCAGGCGAGCGTTACCTTTCTACGCCGCTGTTTGATGGCATCTTTACAGAAAAAGAGCAGGTGCAGTAACCCCAGCCTTTGCTTGACAGCACCCAAGCGGCTGCTAGGATACCTAGCAATTCTTACAAGTCGCTTAGGGTGTTAAATTCATGTCCGCCAATTCCTCGCTGCACGCTGCTGTTGCTGAAGATTTTGAAGCCGTTAATCAGCTTATTATTAATGAATGCCGTTCGCAGGTGCCCTTGGTAGAAAAAATTGCCTACCACATCATTGACAGCGGTGGTAAGCGTTTGCGCCCTTTGTTAGCGCTTTTAACCGCCCGTGCACTAGGTTATGAAGGCGACAAACACCTACTGTTAGCTGCTTTGATTGAATTTATGCACACCTCCACCCTGCTGCACGATGATGTGGTGGATGAATCAAGCATGCGCCGTGGTCGCCCAACGGCTAATACCCAGTGGAGCAATCAGTCTTGTGTTTTAGTCGGTGATTTTTTGTATTCACGCTCGTTTGAAATGATGGTGCGGGTTAATTCCATGCGCATTATGGAAATTCTTGCCAAGGTGACTTGTGTGCTTGCTGAAGGCGAGGTGATGCAGCTGACCAACGTGCGTAACCCCAAGGTAAGCGAACAACAGTACCGTGAAGTGATTTACGCCAAAACAGCCAAGTTATTTGAAGGTGCAACGCAAACCGCTGCTGTGCTGGCCAAAGCCACTTTAGAGCAGCAAGAAGCCATGCGTGAATATGGCGCTCAGTTAGGTTTAGCATTCCAGCTCATTGATGATTTGCTAGATTATGAAGGCGATGCGGCAACCATGGGTAAAAACGTGGGCGATGACCTAGCCGAAGGCAAGGCAACCCTGCCATTAATTTATGCTATGGCACAAGGCACCGAAGCAGAGGCGTTATTAATTCGCCAAGCGATACGCAAAGGCGGGTTAGATTCGTTAGATGAAGTGTTAGCCATTGTTAATAAAACCGGCGCACTAGATTACACCCGTGAACAGGCTCGCCTTTGTTCAGAAAAAGCCAAAGCCTGCCTTGAGGTGCTGCCTGCATCGCACTATAAAGATGCTTTATTGCACCTAACCGATGTAGCGCTAGGGCGTAAAAGCTAGTTTATCCACCCAAACTTAAGCGCTCTAAAAAGGCGTTCTAAAAAAATGCCTGAATGCCGGTTTGTGCACGACCTAAAATAAGCGCATGAACATCGTGGGTGCCTTCATAGGTATTCACTGATTCAAGGTTTACCATGTGGCGAATAACGCCATAGTCATCTAATACACCATTGCCGCCGTGCATATCCCGTGCTACCCGAGCAATGTCTAGCGCCTTGCCAGCGTTATTACGCTTAATCAGCGAAATCATTTCTGGCGCCCAATTGCCACTATCCATTAAGCGGCCTACTTGCAAAGCCGCCTGCAAACCTAGGGTTATTTCTGTTTGCATGTTGGCAAGTTTTAATTGAATTAGCTGATTGGCAGCTAAGGGACGATTAAATTGCTTACGGTCTAGCGTGTATTGGCGAGCAGCGTGCCAGCAAAATTCAGCAGCACCTAGAACACCCCAAGCTATGCCAAAACGGGCTTGGTTTAAGCAGCTAAAAGGACCTTTTAAGCCAGAAGCTTCAGGCAGTAGATTTTCTTCAGGCACAAAAGCATTTTCTAAAACAATAGAACCCGTAATAGAAGCTCTTAGAGAAACCTTGCCTTCAATGGTGGGCGTGCTAAAACCTTGCGTGCCACGCTCTACAATAAAGCCTTTAATTTTACCATCATGAGATGCGGACTTGGCCCAAATAATGGCAATATCAGCAATGGGGCTGTTGGTAATCCACATTTTTTCGCCGGTAAGCAGGTAACCACCGTCGGTCTTTTTTGCTTGGGTAAGCATACCGCCAGGGTCTGAACCAAAGTCGGGTTCTGTTAAGCCAAAGCAGCCAATCATTTTGCCGCTAGCCAGTTGTGGCAAGTATTTAAGTTTTTGTTCTTCGGTACCAAAGGCTTCAATGGGGTGCATCACCAGCGAAGACTGCACGCTCATTACTGAACGGTAACCTGAATCAACCCTTTCTACTTCGCGAGCAACTAGCCCATAAGAAACGTGATTAAGGCCAGCGCCGCCGTATTTTTTTGCAACAGTGCAGCCTAAAAACCCCAGCTCGCCCATTTCTTGCATAATGTCACGGTCAAAATGTTCTTCACGAAAGCCTTTTAGCACCCGAGGTTGCAGTTTTTCTTGGCAATAGGTGCGTGAAATGTGCAGTAGGTGATGCTCATCAGCGCTTAGCTGTTGTTCAATTAAAAACGGGTCTTGCCACTGAAATAAAGTCATGGTTAGATTAGTCTAGTTGTGTGGTTAGTCCTTGCCTTGCAGTAATTCTTCACGGCGAAGAATAAGCATTTTGTTCACGCCATCGGTCAGCGCTAGGTCTAAATCAAATAAAGGAAAAACGGGCTTTAAGCCACGCAGTATTTCAATAAGCGCCGTCTCTTTTTCAAATATACCAATAGGAAGCTTAACATCACGGCGCAAACGCCCATTAGTTGTGTCTAGCTTGTTAATGGTGCTCCAAGCCATACCAAAACGTTTTTCATCGTCGCGTAAAGGCAATTCAATTTGAACCCTTTCACGCATTGCTCTATCAAGAATAATCCCCTCAACAAGGTGCCCTGTTAGGTGTAGGATATTTTCTTGTCGAAGGTGGTCGGCTAAGCCTTCCAAATCATTTTCAGCTTTTATTCTTTTGTCTTTAACCAGTTCACGAACCATCTTAGTGTCACCCCAAATGGGGGTTTTTAAGTAGTCCATCACCTCAAATGTGGGCTTGAAAAGCTTGTCAAAGCCTGAGTAGTAACCCAAAGTCATGTATTGACGTTCCATGCGCAACCTCCTGTAAAAGCACTAAAGCTAATGTAAGTTATAAAATGAATCAAGGTTATTGTTACCCTAAAAGCCAAAAATTGCACTTAAGCGGCTGTTGGTTAGTATAGTTACAATTTGCCCTAGTAGTTTTGCTATTTTAGTGCCAATAACAATTTTAGCCCTAACAAGGGTTTTGATTCTAAGGTTAGCGTTTGGTTTTAGGCCAATTTGTGTGTAACTCACCCGATTCTAAACCCATTGTAGGGTGAAAATTACATTTGTATAAGCTAATATTGAAGTGGCTTGTTTTGCTTGATTAGGCTGGTAAGTCTAATTAATGTAAACTTGGGATTAATCAGTTGATAAATCAAAAAAACTATCTAGTCGCTTTTTTTAGCGCAAAGAGGATATTAACCTTATGTACCGCAAAACACTTTTAGCCAGTGCGCTGGCTTTATTTTTGGCACCTACTTTGCATGCGGCTGGCCTGTTAGAGGTTTATCATGATGCAGTTAAGCAGGATGCTGAGCTTGCTGTAGAAAAAGCCCGCTTAGAAACATCCCGTGCTCAAACAAGGCAAGCGGCTTCTTATTTGCTACCTCAAGTGAATGCTAGTGGTACTTTTTCTCGTGTTGATATTGAAGATGCACCTGAAAAAATGAATAACACTAACTTTACGCTTTCTGCCCAGCAAACTTTGCTTAATGGCGAAGCTTGGTATGGTAAAAGTGCTGCAAATGCCGCTTTTAATGCAGCAGAAGCAGGCTATTCAGACGTAGAACAAAATTTATTACTTAGGGTTGCCGAAGCTTATTTTAATGTATTGCGTGCCGAAGATAATTTGCGCTCATCAGAAGCTGAAGAGCAAGCGATTAAACGCCAGTTAGACCAAGCCCAAGAACAATACGACGTGGGTCTTATTTCAATTACCAACGTATTAGAAGCGCGTGCAGCTTATGATGGTGCACGTGCAGCACGCATTGGTACTGAGGCGGCGTTATTAATTAGCTATGAAGACCTAGAGCAGATTACTGGCACACGTTATGATGACATTGATGCACTGAGTAAAAAACTACCAATTATTGCTCCGGTTCCAAATAATCGCCAAGCTTGGGTCGATCAAGCTTTAACTTCAAGCCTTATATTGCAAGCTGCAAAAGCTGGGCTTGCTGCATCAGAAGAAGGCTTAAAAGCAAAGCGTAGTAAGCACATGCCAACCCTTGGTTTGTTTGCTGAATACAGTAAAGATTCAGACACCCCTAACCCTTACACTAGAAAATCTGGTTATGACCAAACGGTTATGGGCATTAAAGCCAACATAGAAATTTATGGCGGTGGCTTAAGCAGTGCCAGCATTCGTGAAGGTTCTGCCATGCTTGATGAAGCCCGCTCTAATGAAGAACTAGCTAAACGTCAGGTCTTACAACAAACCCGCAGCTTATTTACGCAAGTAAATACCGATGTGTTGGTTGTGCAAGCACGTGAGCTGGCCATTGAATCATCAGAAAGTGCGCTTGAAGCCACTCGTACAGGTTATGAGGTGGGTACACGTAATATTGTTGACGTGCTAAATGCTGAGCGTGCTTTGTGGGGCGCGCGCCGTGATTACGATGCTGCACGTTATAATTACGTCATTAACCAATTGCGCTTAAAGCGTGTGGTTGGCAGCTTAGTAGAAAAAGATTTACAAGCGCTAAACAACTGGTTAGTTAAAGCACAAAACTAGTCGCGTTGTTTGCTTTAACTAATAGAAAAACCTCGGCCTAGTGCTGGGGTTTTCTTTTTTCTTTTTTTGTTTTTTTCTTTAATTAGTAGGGTTGAATGAATGGCAAATTACAGCTACCCAAAAAATGCTTGGCATCCTCGTTACTGGTTAACTTGGCTGGCCATTGGGTTTTTAACCGTGACCGCTTATTTACCTTGGCCTGCCAAAGTTTTTTTAGGTAAGGGATTGGGTTATCTGGTTATGCTTATTGCAGGTCGCCGTCGGCAAATTACCGAAGTAAATATCAAGCTTTGCTTTCCTGAAAAAACCGCAGAAGAGCAAAAAAAGTTAGTTAAAGCAACGTTTCTAGCCAATGGGGTGGGTGTTTTTGAAACCGCCACTGCCCTTGTTAGAAACGTGTCTTTTTTAAAAGACCGAGCCACTTTTAAAGGCCGCGAACACCTAGACAAAGTATTGGCAGAAGGTAAGGGTGCTATTATTTTAGGGGTGCATTTTTCTGCTTTAGATTTAGGCGGTGCTTTGCATGGCTTGTTTTTTACAGTAGATACTATTTATAAGCCCCATAAAAATCCCGTATTTAATCGTTTTATAGAAAAAGGCCGTACCCAATATTTTGAAGAACAAATACCTAGCAGCGACTTAAAAAAGCTGGTGCGTCGCATTCGCCAAGGCAAGGCTTGCTGGTATTCACCCGACCAAGATTTTGGGCGAGAGGTTAGTGTTTTTGCACCTTTTTTTGGTGTAGAAGCTGCCAGTATCACCATGACTTCACGCATTGCAAAAATGACTAAAGCACCCGTCTTACCTTTGCGCATTCACCGTAACCCAGACAATTACACCTACACGCTAGAATATTTGCCACCTTTAGAAAACTTTCCAAGTGGCGATGATGTGGCCGATGCCACCCAAGTGAACCAAGCAATTGAAAGTATGATTCGTGAAAATCCAGCGCAGTATTTATGGATGCACCGCCGTTTTAAAACCCGCCCCGACCCTGATTCACCGCCTTTGTATTAGCGTTTGTAGTGGGCTTTGCTACACCTTTAGGCCAAACTTTTATGTACCTAAGGTAAAGTGTTGTAAGCTACTCATGATAGTAATAAATAATAAGAGGAAATTTTATGAGTAAGCTAACTGTTTTTGGCTTTCGTTTACGTATAGCCTTGCCCTTTGTTATTACGGCGGCAGCTTTAGTTTTTGTCGGTTTATTCAGCATTAATACCATCCGAAACCTTGTTTTAGATGTGGATGAAATGGCTGAATATTACATACCTGCTGTTAGCGAGGTTCTAAACGGTGACCGTGATTTATACCAGGCGTTAACTGCCCAGTTTAGTTATGTGGATGGCTCTTTTAATGGTGAAG
The DNA here is from genome assembly GCA_947624795.1 of uncultured Marinospirillum sp. GTDB lineage: Bacteria > Pseudomonadota > Gammaproteobacteria > Pseudomonadales > Halomonadaceae > Marinospirillum. The sequence continues at coordinate 12,731 of CANQLY010000013.1, read as the reverse complement.
ACACTGCAAAATACCTTGCTTCTTTTGATGAAAATGTGCAGCAGGCTAACGACCGCTTTACTTTATCTGTAGGCCGATTAAAAGGAATAGGGGTTGAAAGCCATACCCAAGGTTTTGATCAAGCACTAGGGCGGTGGGTGGCTTCTGCAAGGCAAGTAATGCGACTGGCAAATGAAGGCAGTTATGAAACCGCCAGAGCTTTAAATGTTAACGAAACGGCTGTTTTATTTAAACAGTTAAGAAACTATTTTGATGAAATTAGTGAGCATGCTGATGAGCAGGCTAACTTACGTGCTAACGAAGCGTCGGCAGCGGCTTATGCCAGTTCCATCACTGTATTGGTTGTTATGTTGGCAATATTGGCTTTAAGTGCGTCTTTGTTCTTTGTTTTTTTAAAGCTTATTGTGCAATCCATTACCCAGCTGCGTAATCAGTTAGACAACATTGCCCAAGGTGAAGGTGATCTTAGGCAGCGCATTCCGGTGGAAAATGACGATGATTTAGGCAAGCTTGCCACAAGCTTTAATGCAGTATTAAACAACCTGCAGCACATGATAGGCGGCGTGCAGGGCTTGGCAGTCAGCTTAAAAGATGAGGCCAATAGTTTGGCTGAAGCGGCTGCAAGTAACAATAAAGGCGTGGCACTTGAAGCCGATGCCATTGCAATGGTTGCTACGGCGATTAATCAGCTGCACAGTGCCATTGAAGAGGTAGCAAGCAATGCTTCTCAGGCATCGGTTCTTACACAAAGCGCCGAAGACAATGGTAATCGGGGTGCAGAAATTATTCACAACTCGTCTGTTCAGGTTAGCCGTTTATCCCAGCAAATTGAAGCAGCAGTGGTGGCTATTCGTAAGTTAGCAGAAGATTCTGACAACATCACTACGGTGCTGGATGTGATTCGTGGTGTTGCTGAGCAAACCAACCTTTTAGCATTAAATGCGGCCATAGAAGCCGCCCGTGCCGGCGAGCATGGCCGTGGTTTTGCTGTGGTGGCCGATGAGGTAAGAACGCTAGCAAGCCGCACCCAAGAGTCAACCGCAAACATTCAAACCATGATCGCTAGCCTGCAATCGGGTGTTTCCTCTGCGGTTCAGGTTATGGAAACCGGCAGTAAAGAAGCTTTGGCCACTGAAAAGCTTTCTGCTGCCACTGAAACAGAACTGCAAGCCATTTTGCATTCCATTGCTCAAATTGCTGATATGAACGTCAGTGTAGCCTCTGCCACTGAACAACAAACCCAAGTGGTTGATGAAATTAACCGCAGCATTACTGAAATTAATGGTTTAGCAGCAGAAAGTGCTGAACGTTCAAATCAAATAGGCAATATTAGTATGGCTTTGGCAGGTTATGCACAGGAATTACAAAAGCAAACCGGGCGATTTAAGGTCTAGTTTTTTTTATGCCCAATGATGCTTATTTTAAAGATTTACTACTCAACCTTAAAAAGCATCGCTTTCGTCAGCTTATTTGGCTGCAAGGCGATGCCGATTGGTGTCAATCAAAAGCCTTAGCGCTTTTAAGCCTTGCCCGCACTTTAAACCCCACTCAAATGCTTAGCCCAACGCAAACATTTAACCCTGTGCCAATACTGCAAACACAGCCGTTAACCGGTTGCTGGGTGCAAGCAGTGGTGGATGTTGCAACCCAGCCCAAACTGCCTGAAGGCATAGTTTTTTTGCCTGCATCTAAAAGCCGTGGCTGGTTAGGCAGTGAACAGCAGGTGTTGGTGTTGGATGCTTTTAGTGGTTTTCACCCCGATGCTTTGGGTGCTTTAGCAGGCACTTTACAAGCCGGTGGTTTTTTAATTTTATTAACACCAAACGCTTGGTCGGCATCAGTTGATCCTGATTACCAGCGTTTAGCTGCTTGGCCTTTAGAGGCAAAAAACTTAACGCATTATTTTATAAAGCGGTGTGAACGGTTGTTAATAAAAAGCCAAGTGCCGCAGGTTATTCAATTAAAGGCTAGCCAGTTGCAAGCTTGGCAAGGCAACTGGAATGTAGCTGCTCCTTTGCCCTGCAGCTTGCCAGTCACCCAAGAATGGCCTTTAGGGGTAGCAGGTTTAACAGGGGCGGCAAGCAAAGAACAAGCACAGCTAGTAGAAAAACTGGTGGGTTGGTTTGCTGCTAAACCCTGTGTGCCAGTGGTGATTACGGCCAATCGGGGGCGGGGTAAAAGTGGGGCTTTAGGTTTGTTGTTGCAAGAATTAGTTCAGCAGCCTTTTACCAGAAAAATTCTAGTAACTGCGCCGTCTGCTCAAGCAACAGCGGCTATTTTTGCGCGTTTAAAAGGCTTGCCTACCGGCTGTTTAGAGCAAATCAGCTTTATTGCCCCCGATGCTTTATTGCAAGACTTGCCACCTGCCGACTTATTGTTAGTCGATGAAGCAGCAGCCATTCCTGTGCCTGTTTTGCAGGCTTTGCTAGGGGCTTACCCACGCAGCATTTTTGCCACCACCCAGCAAGGCTATGAAGGCAATGGCCGTGGCTTTGCGTTGCGCTTTACTCAGCATTTAAATAAGCATGCACCTAACTGGCTAGCATTTAGCTTGAATCAGCCTTTGCGTTGGGCAGCGGATGACCCGCTTGAAGCCTTGGTTGACCGTTTATTATTATTAGATGCCAAAGTGACAGACCCCCTTGTAACGGCAACTTTAGCTAAGCCGCCCTTAACTTTTACTTGGTTAAAGCAAGCGGATTTAGCTAAGGATGAAGCCTTGTTAGAGCAGGTGTTTGGTTTGCTGGTGCTGGCCCATTACCGCACAACACCCGATGATTTTCGCCAGTTATTGGATGCGCCCGGCATTCATCTAGCGTGTGCTTGGCAAAATAATTTGCCAGTCGGTTTAGCTTTAATTCAAGAAGAAGGTGGCTTTGATGAAGGGTTAGCGCACGCTGTTTTTATGGGTAAACGCCGTCCGCAAGGGCATTTGCTGGCGCAGTCTTTGGCTTTTCATGGTGGGCTAGTGCAGGCTGCCCAAGTGAATTGGTGGCGCATTCAACGCATTTTAGTGCACCCTTTATTGCACCGGCAGGGCGTGGGGAAGCAGCTATTAAGTTTTGTATTAAAAAAAGCAAGGCAGCAGCCAAACCTAGATTTAATTGGTAGTAGTTTTGGTGCAACATCAGCATTGCTGCCTTTTTGGTTTGAAGGGGGGTATAAGCCTGCTCGTTTAGGCGTTACTCGCGATCAGGCCAGTGGCGAACACACCTTGCAAGTGGTGCAGGGTATTTCTGCCAAAGGTAGCGCGTTAGAGCAGCAGTTATTAGCGCGTTTTACTACCACCCTGCCCGATGTTTTATCGCTTTGGTTACAGGCTTTACCGGCAGATTTACTGGTACAAATTTTAAAAGCATTGCCTTTAAACTCCATGCTTTTAAATTCAAGGCCATTAAGTGAGCAAGATCAGCTAGAAATTATGGCTTTTACCCAAGGGCATCGACCGTTAGCCGTTAGCCGAACGGCCTTAAAAGCTGGGTTGTGGCATTTATTAGCAAAAAAACAGCAATCAGCTCAGCAAAAAAATAATCTAGCGCTTTGGGTGCAATTACTGCTACAAGAAGTGCCAGAGCAAAAGTTACAGCAACAGCTAGGCATGACGGGTAAGAAAGGATTAGATCGCTGGTTGCGTAGCACGCTTAGGCAGCTGTTAGAGTAGGCAGTTTGCTGCTTTTATTTTAAGATGATCTACCCAATGGGGTTTAGGTTGGTTGTATTCACCGCAGGAGTTGTTCATGTTTAAGCAGTTTTTTGTTGCCCTGTTTGCAGGGTTGGCGTTTTTTTTAGTGGCTGTAGGTTCTGCTCAGGCAGCAACAAGTATTGGTTTTGGCTATGATTTAGCTCGCCAGTTAGATAAAAACCAAGACGATGGACAGGTAAACCTAGCAACACAGGTATCGGTCGGGCGACGTTCTGCACTTATTTTAGGCCTAGCATCGGGTGAGCGGTATGAAGTGCTTGAATTTGCCTTTAAGCGTTATAACGAACAGTATTTAAGTGGCAGCTTTTTCCAGCTAGGGGCTGATTATTGGTATGGCGATAGAAAAAAAGGTGCTAAATCAAAGTTAGGCCTAGATTTACGTTTAGGTTATGAATTACCTGTGACACGTCATTTGGTTTTTTCAGGCGCAATATCAGCCCTTTACGGACCTAACAATTTCAATACAGACAAAAGTAGTGAGTTAATATTGCGCCCTCACTTAGGTGTTATGTTCCATTTCTAAGCTTAAAAAGCTAGCTTTTTAAGCTAGCTTTTTTGTTTTAAAGTGTGGTCATCATTAAAATTAACTTTCTGCTTGAATTAAGTGCGCTGTTAGTGCTTCTCGCAAGTCACCTTCAATGGGCTGGGATGTTTTGCTTTCAAAACTGTAGTGAACCAAAATAGCCTCACCCCGTGAACCCATCTTACCGTTTTGCCAAGCTTCTTGAACCACTACAAAAGAGCTATTACCAATTCGGCTTAAGTAGGTTTTAATCTCTACCTCTTCGCCATAAAAAAGCTCGCCTAGAAAATCAATTTTAATACTAGCTAAAATTAAACGCCATTTCTTGGGGTCAAGGTCAGGGGTAAATAAAAGGAACAAATCGTTGCGTGCACGTTCAAACCAAACGGGTAGGCGGGTGTTGTTAATATGCCCTAATGCATCGGTATCGGTAAAGCTTGGTGCAAACTTAAGGGTAAACATTCATTGATCTCCATGGCGCTTTTGGTGTATTAGATAAGACAAGAATAATAAAACTAAAGCCTATTAAAGTGACTCTTAACGTAAACGTAAAGCTGTTTTTTGTTAGTCACTGGTATTTTTTGCTAACTACTAGAGGTTGTTATGCTCCGAAAAATAAGAATTGAGCACCGAATTTGGATTATTAATCTACTTGCGGTGATAGGTATGCTGCTGATGCTACTGGTTGCAGTGAATCAGCAATACAATGAAATGGAACGCATGAAGCTGCAGGAAATTAGTCATCTGGTAGACGTTGCTGAAGGGGTAATGATTGATTATCAAAAGCGAGTAAAAAGTGGTGAGTTAACAGAAGCAGTAGCAAGGGCTGCCTTATTAGAAAGAGTCAGCGCCATGACTTATGGCCAGTATAAAGACTATGTTTGGGTGCACGATTCTAAAATGAATATGTTGGCACACCCTAGCCCTAAATTGCGCGGCTCTAATTTGGGCAACTTAAAAGACATTAATAATAAATACTTTTTTCGTATGTTAAATGAAGAAGCCCTTGTGAAGGGTGAATCTTACATGCCCTATTATTGGAACCGTCCTGATAGTGAATTACCTCAGCCTAAAATTACTTACGTGCGTTATAACGCAGAATGGGATTGGCTGATTGGCACAGGGGTTTATGTTGATGACATTGATGCACTTTTTGTTGCTAGTTTAAAAACTTTGGGCTTTATTTCCTTTGTTGTTTTGCTTTTATTGATGATTATGGGCTGGCTAATTACTAATTCCATTACTCGCCCTTTAGATGCCACAGTTGATGCTATGCGTGAAATTGGTATGGGTGATGGTGATTTAACCGTTCGTTTAAGCGAGCTGGGCCGTGATGAAGTTACTGAAGTTGCCAAATACTTTAATGCGTTTATTAACAAAATACAGAGCCTAGTGACTGATGTGAAAGGGTCGGTTGATTTAGTTGCAGCAGCGGCTGGGCAAATGTCGGCAACTTCTGAACAGGCATTTTATAACCAAGAAAACCAAGCCAAAGAAACCGACCAAGTCGCCACAGCAATGAATGAAATGAACACTAGCTTTTTAGATGTGGCACGCAATGCAAGTGCTGCCTCAGTGGCAGCCAATTCAACTGATAAAGCAACCCTTGCTGGCCGTGATAATGTTAAAAAAGCCACGGCAGCCATTACACGTTTAGCCAACCAAGTGCATGAATCAACTAAAGTTATTAACGAGCTTAGCGATGATTCTTCTAATATTGGTACGGTGCTTGATGTTATTCGCAGTGTATCTGAGCAAACCAACCTGCTTGCATTGAATGCGGCCATTGAAGCCGCCCGTGCAGGCGAGGCGGGTCGAGGGTTTGCGGTGGTTGCTGATGAAGTGCGTTCTTTGGCAAGCCGGACGCATGAAAGCACCGAAGAAATTAACCGCATGGTGACTCGACTCCAAGCCCGTGCAGAGCAAGCTGTGACTGTTATGGCGGCAAGCATTAAAGAAACGGAAGAGACGGTAAGCGCTGTTGAAAACACGACGGCATCGCTTGATTCCATTGCTCAGGCAGTTGATCGTATTCGAGGCATGAATCAGCAGATTGCCTCTGCTGCAGAAGAGCAAGCAGCCGTAGCTGAAGACATCAGTCAGAACCTTGAGCGCTTAGTTCAGCTAACAGAAGAAAACACCTTGGCAACTGAACAAACTCGGGTTTCAAGCAATGACTTAGCCGGCTTATCGGAACGATTACAAAGTCAGGTAATGCAATTTAAAGTTTAGTTTAGGGTGCAAAAAATGGGTTTTGATTTTGTAACACCAGTAGTAAGAAAAAACACAGCCAGCTTAAAATGGCAACGTTATGAGCAGCAAGACGTGCTGCCCATGTGGGTTGCTGATATGGATTTAACCTCGCCACCAGTGGTGCAAGCTGCTTTAAAAGCGGCAGTTGAACGGGGTGTGTTTGGTTACGGTGAAGTACCCGCCAAGCTTAGCCAAGCTTTTATTGCTTGGTGTGAAAGCCAATATGCTTGGACGCTCAAAGAAGACTGGCTAGTGTGGATTCCTGGCGTTGTGCCAGGCTTTAATCTTGCCGTTGAAGCTTGGTTAACAGCTGAGCAGGGGTTGCTGGTGCAATCGCCGGTTTATACGCCCATTCGTGTGTTGGGTAAGCTGCGTCAGCGCCCTAGCATTGATGTGCCCATGAGCGAGCCAATAACAAAAGAGAACTTAGCTGCCCATTTAAAGCCAGAAACCCAAGCCCTAGTCTTGTGTAACCCCCAAAACCCACTGGGTAAAGTGTATAGCCGTATTGAACTAGAAGAAATTGCAGCTTTGGCTGAAGCAGAAGATTTATTAGTCATAGCAGATGAGATTTGGAGCGATTTATTGCTTGAACCCCATTTGCGCCATGTACCTTTTGCCAGTGTTAGCCAAGTGGCTGCACAGCGTTCAGTGACGCTGATGGCACCCAGCAAAACTTTTAATATTGCAGGTATGTCGTGTGCAGTGGCAGTTATTCCTAACCCTGAATTACGGGCAAGTTACCGTAAAGCGATGCGTGGGCTAATGCCAGATATGAATTATTTAGGTTTGGTGGCTGCCCAAGCGGCTTGGCAAAAAGGCCATGCTTGGTTGGCTGCTTTGAAAGTGCATTTGAATGCAAATTTAAATTTACTAGAAAACTGGTTAAAAGACTTTCCACAAATTGGCTATCAGCGCCCACAAGCAACTTTTGTGGCATGGCTTGATGTATCGGCTTTGCCGTTGGTTGATCCGGTGGATGCTTTTTTAAAAGGTGGTGTGGCACTGTCAGCAGGCGAAGCTTATGGTCAAGCTTCCCATGTGCGGTTAAATTTTGGTTGCACCGCACAGCAGCTAACGCAGGCTTTACAGCGCATGGCAGTTGTTATTCAGGCTAAAAATTAAATTAGACTATTAAATAAGATTAAAACAAGAGATGAACTAAAGGCTAGGCAGCAACGTGAATGCTGTTTAGCTCTTTAATCAGTGTTGCTGTGTCTGGCTTGGCTTGGGCGGCATAAGCTGCTGCCACGTGGCTAGGTGCAGGTGCATCGGCAGCTTTTAGTGCAGTAATGAACTGTAAGCGTGGGTATTCTTCAGTTAATGCACGTAGCCAGCTGAAATAGCCAGAATTACCTTGCACTAAAGCCTCGCCCATATCACTTTGAATATTACGCGCCAAGCTACGGCTGTAAGTATCTTCTACTAGTACAACGTTATGATAGGCAGGCGGACGGTTAAGGTAATCGGTTAACCCTGGCGAATCAAAGGCAGTAGGAATGTGATTAGGGTGAATACGCTGCGGCGCATAGTTGTGCGATGGCAGGTTATTGTAAAGGTGGTGAAGGTCGGGCGAATAAATCGGTGCCATCATCAAACTAAGTACCAAAGAAAACTGTGCACCCTGCGCTGAGTTTAGCGAGGTGTTCAGTGATTCTTGGACTTCGAGTGATTTTGTATAAGCGTTTTCAATACGCATGGCGGTAACTCTTCACATAGAAATAGGTGTATCTTAAGCTTTTCGGCTGAAGATTAGGAAACTTTAGTAAAGAAAGTTAAAGTCTTGCTACTTTCATACCTTGCTAAGGCTTGTTAGACTGTGCCAAACATCTTGACGGGGTGCTAGTGCATTTAACTAATTATTTTATTTAAGTGAATGCAAAAGCTGAGATAACACCCGTTGAACCTGAACCGGTTAGTACCGGCGTAGGAATCGAGATCACTGCAACACTAAGGCTTAACTTAAAAAGCCCTGCTCGTCCTGTGCACTACCGGTTCCCGCATAAGTAACATTAACGTGGGAGCACTCAATGAACAAGCCAGAAACCTTGCTAACTGAAACTAACTTTACCAGTCAGCATTTAAAAGAAACCGCCCAAGTCGATTCGGCCAGCGTCCAACCTTTACCCAATTCCCGTAAAATTTATTTAGAAGGCTCACGCCCCGATATTCGGGTGCCTTTTCGTTCCATTAGCCAAGCAATCACTGCCACCGATTCAGGCGAAGAGAAAAATCCTGATATTTTGGTTTATGACACTTCCGGCCCTTACACCGACCCAGAAGCCAAGATAGATATTCGCCAAGGCTTAGAAGCGTTACGAGCTAAGTGGATTGAAGAACGCCAAGACACTGAACTGCTTGACGCACCTACCAGTGACTTTGGTAAACGCCGCAGCCAAGACCCGACTTTAGAAGCCCTAAGATTTAACCTGAAACGCCAACCCCGCCGCGCTAAGTCGGGTAAAAATGTTACCCAGCTGCACTATGCACGCCAAGGTATTATTACTCCAGAAATGGAGTTTATTGCCCTGCGTGAAAACCAACAGCGCCATGAATTAGGTACCGAGGCAGTAGAGGAGCTGTTAGGGCAACAGCATCCAGGTCAGTCTTTTGGTGCAGCCATTCCACAAGTAATTACCGCAGAATTTGTTCGTGAAGAAGTGGCACGGGGTCGGGCGATTATTCCTTGCAACATTAACCACCCAGAAACTGAACCAATGATTATTGGGCGTAACTTTCTGGTAAAAATTAACGGCAATATCGGTAACTCAGCCTTGGGTTCTTCCATTGAAGAAGAAGTGGCCAAAATGACTTGGGGCATTCGTTGGGGTTCCGACACCATTATGGATTTATCCACCGGTAAGCATATTCATGAAACCCGTGAGTGGATTATTCGTAACTCGCCCGTACCCGTTGGCACCGTACCTATTTACCAAGCGCTAGAAAAAGTAAATGGCGTGGCCGAAGACCTCACTTGGGAAATCTTCCGTGACACGCTCATTGAGCAAGCCGAACAGGGTGTGGACTATTTTACGATTCATGCTGGTGTACTCTTACGCTATGTACCCCTGACTGCAAAACGCTTAACCGGTATCGTTTCACGTGGTGGTTCGATTATGGCGAAATGGTGTTTAGCACACCATAAAGAAAGCTTTCTTTACACGCATTTTGAAGAAATCTGTGAAATCTGTACCCAGTACGATATTGCGCTTTCTTTGGGCGATGGTTTGCGCCCCGGCTCGATTGCTGATGCCAACGACGAAGCCCAATTTAGTGAACTAGAAACCCTTGGCGAGCTAACCAAAGTGGCTTGGAAGTATGACGTGCAGGTGATGATTGAAGGCCCAGGGCATGTGCCTATGCATTTGATAAAAGAAAATATGGACAAGCAGCTAGAATGCTGTGATGAAGCACCTTTTTATACGCTTGGCCCTTTAACCACTGACATTGCACCGGGTTACGACCACATTACTTCCGGCATCGGTGCGGCGATGATTGGCTGGTATGGCTGTGCCATGCTTTGTTATGTTACGCCCAAAGAACACTTAGGTTTGCCGAATAAAGACGATGTAAAAACCGGCATTATCACCTATAAAATTGCTGCCCATGCAGCGGATTTAGCCAAAGGCCACCCAGCAGCACAGCGTCGTGATAACGCCCTTTCTAAAGCAAGGTTTGAATTCCGCTGGGAAGACCAGTTCAACCTAGGTTTAGACCCAGATACAGCGCGTAGTTTTCATGATGAAACGCTACCTAAAGACTCAGCCAAAGTGGCTCACTTCTGCTCCATGTGCGGCCCTAAATTCTGCTCCATGAAAATAAGCCAAGAAGTGCGTGATTTAGATGAAAAGCAAGTCGCAGCAATTAACGCCCAAGCACAAGAAGGCATGATTGAAAAATCCAAAGAGTTCTTAGCTACGGGAGCGAAGATTTACCACAAGGCTTAAAGGTAGGAGTCGATCAGACGCCCCTGCTGTTTTGATATCAGCAGGGGCGCTTTTGTTTTCATTTACTGTTTTTGCCATCACCAACCATCACGCAAACTTACTCCGTAATTGTGTCCAAAGATCCTGCTGATCGTCTAAGTTCAAACCAAGCAGTTGATTAACCAGTGAGGCTTCTTGTGACCAATGCTGATTTAGCCAAGTGGCCAATTGTTCTTGTAGTTCATCTTTTGAGCGGTTGGTGGCACTGTCAGATGTTACTGCTGAAGGGCGCTTGGGTGGTTGTTCTGCTGGTAAAAAGACATCACCCCCAGCGCCTGCGCCTGTCATTTTTTGAAGGAAATCCAGATCGACCACCTTGCTGAAGGGTTTAAGGTTTTTGTCAGGGTGGAGCATTTGTTCCAGAAAGCCAGAATCAAACTGCACAAGGGGTGTTTCTTTACTAGAATAAATGGCCTGAGCTTGTTGTATTGTTGCTGAATCGGCAGGTTCTGTTGGTGGGTGAAAGTAGTGAGTGGATTGTTGGCTCTGGCGGTAAACCCCCATAAAGAACCCTAAATGGTTGACTTGCTCGGTATCAAGACCCTTTTCTTTGGCATGGATGTATACGTCGGTTAGTGCTTGCACATCTTTTTCATGTAAAAGGCCAGCTACATTTTGATTTAGCTGATCCTTTCTATTGGCAGCATTTAGTGGGTTTTCAGTAGTAATACCAGAAGCTTGGATTAACTGACTTCTCATTTCTTTGATATCAACAGAGTTACCTAACTGCTCTTGTAATTCGTTAACTTTTTTATCTACCAAGTAAAGGTTGTAGCGCCCTACATCAATGTTTACGCTGACTCTACCCAACTGATCCATATGGCCTTGAAAAGGTTCAACTGATTCTTGTTGCAGCCAATCCACCGCCTGTTGAAAAGCCTGCGTCACGGCTTGGCTGGTGGAACTTAATTCTGGCTTTATTTGAGCAGTGGTTGTTTCTTGTAAGGGGCTTTGATTGTTTTTTAATGTGGCTTGGGTTGTTGGCGTGCTTAATTGACGCGTTGTTGTATTCGTTGTGATTTCCATGTCGGCCTCTATATCTTCTTGAAAATGGTTATTTCGATAGTAAAAAAACCTATGTTTTTAAGCAATGAAAACAGCTTTTTTATTTTGTAAGGAGTTTAAACTTTGGGTAAGTTAGAAGATAAAAATGACTATTTAACAGTAACGTTCACTGACCAAGATTTTTCTGGGTTAGAAATAGCTTCTAAAGAATTTGATGGCTGCACGTTTGAAGGCTGTAACTTCAGTGAGGCAATTTTTAAGCGTTGCAACTTTGTTGATTGTGAATTTGTTAACTGCAACCTAAGCAATATAGAACTGGGTTACAGTAAGTTTTCAGAAGTGGTTTTTTACGAATCAAAGCTAGTCGGAATTGATTGGACCAAAGCAGCTTGGTCTAACTTTGCTTTTGCTGCGCCCATTAAGTTTTATAAATCTATCCTTAACGATAGCTCTTTTTATGGGCTTTCCTTTCAAGACTTTGTGCTTGAAGAAAGCAAAGCCCATAGCGTAGATTTTAGGGAAGGCGATTTTAGCAATTCAAGCTTCACCTATACCGACTTAACTAACAGCTTGTTTAGCAATACTAATCTAACCAGCGCCGACTTTGCAGAAGCAACTAACTACGCTATTGATGTTTATCGTAATGAAATTAAACATGCAAAGTTTAGCCGTTTTGAAGCGACTAGACTGCTAGATAGCCTAGAAATAGAATTGGTGGATTAAGCCTTATTTACTAACCTTTGCTCGCCAAACCAACTAAAACCTCTCTAAAGCTATTTAATCCTGCTTCTAGGTTTTCAATGATCTCTTCGGCTAGGTCATCCGGCTCTGGCAGATTATCCAAATCTGTCAGGCTTTTATCTTTTAACCAGAAAATATCCAAGCTGGTTTTATCGCGTATTATCAGTTCTTCATAACTATACTTACGCCAGCGCCCATCAGGGTTATTCTCTGCATGCCAGGTTTCAGTACGGGCGTTTATATTTTGTGGGTTATAGCACTCTATAAAAGTTGTTAAATCTTCATAACGCATGGCCTTGCGCTTAAGCGTGTGGTGAATATTGGTGCGGTAATCGTAGAACCAAACGTGCTTTGTCCAAGGCTCTGGGCTGGCAGGTTGGTTATCGAAGAAAAGCACGTTTGCTTTTACGCCTTGCGCATAGAAAATACCTGTCGGTAAGCGTAAAATAGTATGCAGGTTAGTATTTTCAAGCAATTTTTTACGGATAATCTCACCCGCACCGCCCTCAAACAAAACATT
>CANQLY010000012.1 GCA_947624795.1 uncultured Marinospirillum sp. | reverse complement strand
ATGCGCCCCAAGCCTTGTTAGAACTGGCAAAAGAACTGGGCATAAGCAAACTGCTATTCAATGATGAATATGAGTGGAATGAGCAGCAGCGTGATAACTCAGTGGTAGAAGCCTTTGCTCAAGCAGGCATTGAAGTTGAGCGTTTTACCGATCAGGTTATTTTTGTACCGGGCAGTGTTCGTACTGGTAAGGGTAATTTTTACACGGTTTTCACACCTTTTTACCGTAACTGGCTAAGCCAGCTTAAATCAGAACACCTAGTGCCTTTGCCAGCACCCAAAGCCCAAGCACCGACTCAACTAGCCAATGACCCTTTACCCGCCTTTGTTAGCAGCCAACAACTTAAATTTTGGCCAGCCGGTGAAGCAACAGCCCATCAAAAGCTGCAAGACTTTGCTGAACAAGCGTTGAATAACTACGACCAACAAAGGGACTTCCCAGCCCTTGCCGGCACTAGCCAAATATCAGCTTATTTAGCCGCTGGCGTGTTATCTCCTCGCCAATGTTTAGCCGCAGCACAACTGCATTCAGCTGGCAGGTTTATGGACAAAAGCACCGGCGCTGGCGTGTGGGTTTCAGAACTGGTGTGGCGGGAATTTTACCGTCACTTATTAATCGGCTTTCCACGCATTAGCAAAGGCGGTGCCTTTAAGTTGCCAACAGAAAAACTGGCTTGGCGCTCGATTGAAAACGCTAAAGTACAAAGGGATTTACAGGCTTGGCAAACAGGGCAAACCGGCTTTCCTATTATTGATGCGGCCATGCGCCAACTGTTAGCAACAGGCTGGATGCACAACCGTTTAAGAATGTTAGTGGCGATGTTTTTAAGCAAAAACTTGTTGATAGACTGGCGAGTGGGTGAAGCCTTTTTTATGCAGCATTTAATTGATGGCGATTTAGCGGCCAATAATGGCGGCTGGCAATGGGCGGCTTCAACCGGCACCGATGCTGTGCCCTATTTTCGTATTTTTAACCCCTACACCCAATCCGCCAAATTTGACCCTGAAGGCAAATTTATTCGCCGTTATGTGCCAGAACTAGCCCACTTAACCAATAAACAAATTCACCAACCGCCCGCTAACCTGTCGTTTAATCAGCAACGGGCTGTGGATAAGTTAACCGGTGATTTGTTTGGGAATGAAAGTGGGAGTGAAGATGGCAAGCGCAGCAGCTACCCAGCACCCATTATAGATTTAAAGCTAAGCCGAGACAGAGTGATGCAAGCTTTTGAAGCGATAAAATAGGCTATACTTTAATTCATGAAAAAGATTAGATGGAATAAAGAGAAAAATAAGCTAAACAAAGAAGAAAACGCTTTGCTTAATGCTTTTGAAAACGAAGAGTTACATCAGGTATCAAGTTTTGAAAATAAGAAAGTTCAGCACCAGAAATATGCTCAAGAAAAATTAAAACAAGAAGCTGCTATTAGTATCAACTTGTCATCTATCGACTTACAAAAACTACAAAAGCATGCTCTAGCAGAAGGTGTTTCTTATCAAAAGCTGGTCGCTAACATCTTGCATAAATACTTAGAAGGCCAACTACACGAAGCTTAATTCTGTTAACAAAAGCTCAAACAAAAAGGCAGCTCAAGAGCTGCCTTTTTAAATCAAAAAAAGACTAAGCCTTTTTCACAAACTCTGTTTTTAGTTTCATCGGGCCTATACCATCAATTTTACAATCAATGTCGTGATCACCTTCAATTAAGCGGATATTTTTTACCTTAGTACCCACTTTAACCACAGATGAAGAGCCTTTAACTTTTAGGTCTTTAATTACGGTAATGCTGTCACCATCGACTAAAACTGTACCGTGAGCATCTTTATACACTTTTTCTTCTTCACCACTGGCTTCAACAGCATCTTTTGACCATTCGTGCGCACATTCAGGGCAAACGTACTGAATGCTGTCATCATAAGTGTATTCAGAGCCACATTTTGGGCAGTTGGGTAAACCACTCATCTTAAAATCTTCCTTACAAAAAATATAAAACGCTAAAGCGTAACCAACTGCCAGTATAACCTAAAGACCTGCCGCTGCTTTTAGTTCGGCAATGCGGTCGGTTTTTTCCCAAGGGAAGGCAGTGAACGTTTCAACCATTTCTTGGCCATCATCATCTTTCCAAGTGTAGCTAGTATCAAAAGCTTCACGACCAAAGTGACCATAGGCAGCGGTTAGCTGATACATGGGGTGCAGCAAATCAAGCATCCGTGTAATGGCATAAGGGCGCAGATCAAAACATTCACGCACTAGCTGATTAATTTTTTGCTCGGAAATTTTGCCCGTACCAAAAGTATTAACCGAAACAGAGGTAGGTTCAGCCACACCGATGGCATAAGACACTTGAATTTCACAACGGTCAGCTAAACCTGCCGCCACTAAGTTTTTAGCAACATAACGGCCCGCATAGGCTGCTGAACGGTCAACTTTAGAAGGGTCTTTGCCCGAAAAAGCACCACCGCCATGACGCGCCATGCCACCGTAGGTATCCACAATAATCTTACGGCCCGTTAAACCGCAGTCACCCACTGGGCCACCTATCACAAATTTACCGGTTGGGTTAATGTGGAATTTGGTGTTTTTATCGAGCAAATTGGCTGGAATCACTTGCTTAATAATCAGCTCCATCACCGCTTCTTTTAAGTCTTTTTGGCTTACTTCAGGGTTGTGCTGAGTCGAAAGAACAATGGCATCGATGCCCACTACCTTGCCATCTTCATAACGGCAGGTTACTTGGCTTTTAGCATCGGGACGCAGCCAGTTTAACTGACCACTTTTACGCACTTCAGCCTGACGCTCAACTAAACGGTGCGCTAGGGTAATGGGCGCTGGCATTAACACTTCTGTTTCATTTGAAGCATAGCCAAACATTAAACCTTGGTCACCGGCACCTTGGTCTTCAGGGCTTTGGCGATCAACACCTTGGGCAATATCGGCTGACTGCTTGCCAATAATATTAATCACACCACAAGTATCGCCATCAAAACCCACCTCAGATGAGGTGTAACCAATGTCTTTAATAACGCCCCGCACTAGGTCTTCTAAATCAACGTAAGCCGAGGTGGTAACCTCGCCACCTATAATTGCTACACCGGTTTTAACCATGGTTTCACAGGCAACACGGGCTTGTTTATCACGGGCAATTAACGCATCTAATACTGCGTCTGAAATTTGGTCAGCTAGTTTATCGGGGTGACCTTCGGAAACGGATTCCGAGGTAAACAAAGAATATTCACTCATGTTAGAGCAGCTCCTGATAGCTTTTTTAGATGGCTAGCATTCTAACCAGCCTACCCCTAGATTGCACATGAAAAAGCTCAGGCCACTGTTGAATAAAATTCTTTCGTCTACAAGTTTGCTACTCGCTGAAAGATGCGAGAAAATAGCGCAAAACTAATTAACTCGTCTTGACTAAATATACCCTTCGGGGCAGGAGTGTAACACCCATGACTTCACGTTTTGATCGTGCCAACGCCATTCGCGCACTGGCTATGGATGCAGTACAGAAAGCCAAATCTGGCCATCCGGGTGCGCCCATGGGCATGGCGGACATCGCCGAAGTGTTATGGAACGACTACCTAAAGCACAACCCAACCAACCCCGAATGGGCCGACCGTGACCGTTTTGTACTGTCTAATGGCCATGGTTCAATGCTTATTTATGCACTTTTGCACCTGTCGGGTTACGATTTATCCATCGAAGATTTAAAAAACTTCCGTCAATTGCACAGCAAAACCCCTGGCCACCCAGAATATGGCTACACGCCTGGCGTTGAAACAACCACTGGCCCTTTAGGTCAAGGTATTGCTAATGCAGTGGGTATGGCACTGGCAGAAAAAACCTTAGCGGCACAATTCAACCGCCCTAACCACGCCATTGTTAATCACCACACCTACACCTTTTTAGGTGATGGTTGCATGATGGAAGGCATTTCACATGAAGTGTGCTCGCTAGCTGGCACGCTAGGCTTGGGTAAGTTAATTGCCTTTTATGATGACAATGGCATTTCTATTGATGGTGAAGTCGATGGCTGGTTTACCGACAATACCGCCCAGCGTTTTGAAGCTTACGGTTGGCAAGTAGTGCGTGCAAATGGCCATAAGCCAGAAGAAATTAAAGCGGCGATTGAAATGGCGCGTGAAAATGACGACCGTCCTAGCCTAATTATTTGTAAAACCCAAATTGGTTTTGGTTCACCCAATAAAGCCAACACCGCCGACAGCCACGGTGCGCCACTAGGCGATGATGAAATTGCCTTAACGCGTAAGCAGCTAGGTTGGAACGCCGCTCCTTTTGAAATTCCTGCTGAAATTGCTGCCCAGTGGAACGCCCAAGAAAAAGGCCAGCAAGCTGAAGCGGCTTGGAACCAACGTTTTGCAGCTTATCAACAAGCTTTCCCTGAACTGGCTGCTGAATTTAAGCGCCGCTTAGCTGGCGATTTACCTGCCGACTTTACTGCTTCGGTTGATGCCTATATTCAAGAACTACAAGCTGCAGGCGAAACGGTTGCTAGCCGTAAAGCCAGCCAAAATGTATTAAATAAATTAGCACCCCAACTACCTGAATTATTAGGTGGCTCAGCTGATTTAGCCCCGTCCAACTTAACTTTTTGGAAAGGCGCACAAGCCATTACGGCTAACGATGCTTCCGGCAACTACCTGCATTACGGTGTGCGTGAATTTGGTATGGCGGCAATTATTAACGGTATTGCTTTGCACGGTGGTTTTATTCCTTACGGCGCAACCTTTCTAATTTTTATGGAATATGCCCGTAATGCACTACGCATGGCAGCCTTAATGGGCATTCAGCACATTGAAGTTTTCACCCATGATTCGATTGGTTTAGGTGAAGATGGCCCAACGCACCAACCAATTGAACAGCTAGCCAGCTTGCGTGGCACACCGAACATGAGCGTTTGGCGTCCTGCCGATGCCGTAGAAACTGCCGTGGCTTGGAAGTCAGCTTTAGAGCGCAAAACCGGCCCTACCGCGTTAATTTTCTCGCGCCAAAACTTGCCTCACCAAACCCGTGATGCAACCCAGCTAGCCAATATCGCCCGTGGTGGTTATATTTTAAAAGACTGTCAAGGCGAGCCAGAAGCCATTATTATTGCGACAGGTTCTGAAATTGGTTTAGCCATGCAAGCGGCTGAAAAAATGAACGCTGAAGGCAAAAAAATCCGTGTAGTCAGCCTACCCAGCACTGATGTATTTGAGCTACAAGATGCCGAATACCGTCAGTCAGTGATTCCTGCTGAGGTGGGTGCACGTTTAGTGATTGAAGCCTCGCATAAAGACTGGTGGTACAAGTACGCTGGTTTAGAAGGCACCATTATTGGTATGGAAAGCTTTGGTGAATCGGCACCCGCCGATCAACTCTTTGCAGAGTTTGGCTTTACTTTAGATAACGTCTTGGCTTGCTTAGAAGAGTTATTAGAAGGGTTAGATGACTAGCCTTAAGCCTGCTAACTAGCTTTTAGCTTATTCGCTTAAGAAAAAGGCGCTTTCCTATCAAGGTTAGCGCCTTTTTATTGGTGAGTTAAATAATTAAGAGTAATTCTTATTACTGTAATTAATCGAATAGATTATGATGTTAACAATTTAGGCAAAAAAAGCACCATTCTTTGACCTAGATCAAAAAAAATACTAAGGAAATAACAATAGCATGGTAAGTCATTTTCATTTAAGCCTGAACACCCCATTTTAACTAGAAATTTCAAGCTTGATTCAACAATAAAAACAACAACGCTTACTCTGCTAGAGCAAAACAATCTGGAGGTTTCTAGGTGAAAAAAAATACTTCTGTAACACAAAAAGAATTCGTCGTTCGCCCCGACTGTGCGATTATTTCGCACACCGATGCTGCCGGAAACATTACCTATGTCAATGATGAATTTGTTGAATATGCTGGTTTTCCACGCTCGGCATTAATAGGCCAGCCGCACAATGTTATTCGCCACCCAGACATGCCAAAAGAAGCCTTTCGTGACTTTTGGGCAACCCTTAAAAAAGGCCGTGCTTGGCAAGGTATCGTTAAAAACCGCCGTGCTAATGGCGACCATTACTGGGTAAAAGCAACCGCCACCCCCTTGCCTGATGGTGGCTATATGAGCATTCGCTTAAAAGCTACCAATCAAGAAATAAAAGATGCAGAACTGCTTTATGCACGCATTCAAGCAGGCAGCAAAGATAAGCTTGCCGGTGGTTACCACCTTGCTGGATTTTATGCTCGGTTTACCCATTTTTATCAGGGCATTAACTTAACGCCAACCGCCATGTTCCCTATGTTTTTCTTTTTGTTAGCAACCATAGGCATTATCTTAGGCTGGCATACCCACATTGATGACCCAGTGGCTCATAAACTTATATTCCCCATGGTGATAGGCATTATTGTCAGTGGAGGTATTTCTTTTATTTGGCTTTATTTAGTCATGCGTGAGCAAACCCACCGCCTGAATTATTTAAGAAACGTGGCATTAGAGATTGGTTCAGGTAACTTGGTTGGCCATGCGCCTATGGGTAAAGATGATGAAATTGGCAGTGTTTTTAATGCCGTGCAAATCATGCGTAATCACCTGCTTGAAGTGGCGTTTCAAATGAACCGCTCAACGAAATCATTAAACCTTGCCGCCATAGAAATGCTGGCAGCAAGCAAGGCTACTTCTGAAGGTGCCAGTTCACAATCTAGCTCCTCGGCTAGCATGGCTGCTGCCTTAGAGGAGCTTAGCACATCAGTTAACCAAATTGGTGAAAGTGCCATGGCAGCTCATGAGGCATCAAACCAAGCCGGTGAAGTGGCAAGAACCGGCGCTGAAGCCGTGTATGCTAGCACCCAAGAGATTAGCGCCATTGCAGATACCGTTAAAAACTCTTCAGCCAAGCTAAAAGACTTAGAGCAGCTGTCTGATAATATTGGCAAAATTGTTTCAACCATTCGAGACATTGCCGACCAAACCAACTTGCTGGCTTTAAACGCCGCCATTGAAGCCGCCCGTGCTGGTGAGCATGGCCGTGGCTTTGCAGTTGTGGCCGATGAAGTGCGTAACCTTGCAGAACGCACGGCGCAATCGACAGTCGAAATATCGGCGATGGTCACGCAAATTCAAAAGCGCACTGAAGAGGCAGTTATAGAAATGCAAGTCAGTGTGCAGCAGGTGGGTGAAGGGGTAAGTAAAGCTCAGCAGGCAGGAAATTCTGTTGCTGAAATTGAAAGTAAAACCAGTAAGGTTGTTCAAGCTACGCTTGATATTAAAGGCATTCTTCAAGAACAAGCTTTGGCCGCCAAAGAGGTTGCCGAAACAGTTGAAGGCATTGCCCGTTTAGCAGATTACAATGCTACCCAAGCATCAGAAACACTGGCTGCAAGCCACAAGGTGCAAGCAACTACTCAAGTATTAGACCAGCTTTGTAAGCAGTTCAAGGTTCATAATAGCTAATGATCACAAATTAAAATTATTCGTTTAAATAAGAGTAAAACCGCAGATTAAAGTGCTTGTGCTGCTACACTAGGTTCTTCTTTAGGAGCCTATCTATGTCAGATCTATTTATGTCAGATGCACCCACTCAGTTGGAGCATCCGTTTGCCAAATTAACCCCAGACTTTGTATTGGATGCGGTTGAAAGCCTTGGTTTTATAAGTGATGCACGGACGCTGACACTTAATAGTTATGAAAACCGTGTCTACCAAGTAGGCATTGAAGATAAGCAGCCTTTAATTGCTAAGTTTTATCGCCCAGAGCGCTGGACTAATGCACAAATTCTTGAAGAACATGCGCTAGCATTTGAACTGGCAGAGCTTGATATTCCTGTGGTGGCACCCATGCAGCACGGTGAAAATAGCCTTTTTGAATACGCAGGTTTTCGTTTTTGCTTGTTTGAACGGCGGGGTGGCCGTGCACCTGAGGCCGGTGATTTAGATCAGCTGTATCGGTTAGGGCAGTTGCTTGGGCGTTTACATGCTGTGGGTGCAAAACGGCCTTTTACTGAACGCCCGCCATTAAATGTTGCAACCTATGGGCAGGCTTCGTTTGATTTTTTACAGCACAGTGAGTATTTACCCAATAACCTGCGCCCTGAATGGACAGCCATTGTAAAGGATTTGCTCATTCAACTTAAAGCATTGTTTAAACAACACCCTTATCAATCCATTCGTCTTCACGGTGATTGCCATTCTGGTAATTTACTTTGCCGTGATGACAGCTTTTTTATTGTTGATTTAGATGATTGCCGTATGGGGCCTGCCGTACAAGATTTATGGATGATGCTCACCGGCAGCCGTCAAGAGCAGACGTTGCAGTTATCTGAGCTAGTCAGTGGCTACCAAGAATTTTATGATTTTTCGCCCAGTGAACTGCCTTTAATTGAAGGGCTGCGCACGTTACGTTTATTGCATTACAGTGCTTGGCTTGCTCGGCGTTGGAAAGACCCTGCTTTTCCTAATAGCTTTCCTTGGTTTGGTACAGAGCATTATTGGAATGAACAAATTTTAATATTAAATGAACAGCAGTTTGCTTTAAATCAGCCTTGCTTACAGCTATTTTAACCTAGCAAATAAATAAGAAAAAACCTTGCCCTCCCCCTTTGAAAAGCATGGGGCATGTTAAGCTTAAGCTAGCTTTTTAATAACAATAGGAAATAAATATGTCACTAGAGGATAAAAAAGCTGTAAAATGCAGCGCTTTTACGGATAGACTAACCATGCCACTGACATCTACACGCTTCCGTTTAATTAATTTAAAAAACCTAATTATTTTACTGGCATTTTTTGTTGCCTTTATTACCCTTGCCAATGGTTTTTTTGCTAATTACCAAGTGCAAAGAAACCAACTTTTAAAACATACACTTGAAACGAATCACGCTTACACGCAAAAACTTGCAGCCGCTACCAACAACTTTATTGAATCAGCACTGCAACAACTTGCCTACACCGCTAAAATTGTAGAAAAAAACCTAGACAACCCAAGTTTATTAACGGCTGAAGCTGAGCGCCTACACCAACAAACATCCAGCTTTAATTCGGTTGCTATCGTTAATAAAGAAGGCATTGCCTTAGCCGCATCACCTAACACGCTCGGTATTTTAGGTGGCAAGCTTGTATCGGCTGGTGTATTAGAAACTCTAGCAGCAAAAAAACCGCTAGTTAGCACACCCTACCTTTCAACGGTTGGCAATTTACTGGTTCTTATCTCTTCCCCCATCTTTGACGCATCGGGCAATTACTTGGGCTATGTTGGCGGCACTATTTATTTAAAAGAAAAGAGCATACTTAATGACCTGCTAGGAAAACACTTCCATAAAGATGGCTCTTACATTTATATTGTAGATAAAAATAAACGCATTATTTATCATCCTAACCCTAAACAGGTTGGCTCTTATATTGAAAATAATGAAGCTATAAATAGTGTTATCAAAAATATCAGCGGATCAACACAGGCAACCAATAGTTTAGGCATTGAAATGCTGGCTGGTTTCTCACCTATTACAACAACCAATTGGGGTGTTGTTGCTCAGCGTCCTGTTACCGCCACACTGAGTTCGCTAGACGATTTAATGAAGCGAGTAGTTTATCGTACTTTACCTCTGGCACTATTTACCTTTTTTATTATTTGGCTGTTTGCCAACTACATTTCTCGCCCTTTACGCCAGCTAGCCACCACAGCTAAAGAAATGGACTCACCTAACGCACACACTAACTTAACTGAAGTTAACTCCTGGTATTTTGAAAGCAAAGAATTAAAGCAAGCCATGTTAAAAGGGTTAGGCTTACTAAACACTCAAATCAATCAGTTAAAACAAGATGCTGCAACAGATCCTTTAACCGGTGTTTTTAACCGACGCAGCCTGCAGTTATTACTTAAACAGTTAGAACAAAAAGGCATTCCTTTTTCTGTATTGGCTGTTGATATTGACCACTTCAAAAAAGTGAATGATACCTTTGGCCATGCGGCTGGTGATAAAGCGTTAATTGAACTAACTCAGATAATGCGCCAAATCTCAAGAGAAGAAGACCTAGTAGCCAGAACAGGTGGTGAAGAGTTTTTATTAATTCTTCCAAACACTACCAGCTCTAGCGCACAGGCTATTGCTGAAAGGTTACGCAAACTGGTTGCGCAAACACAGGTAGATCCTGTTGGTTCAATACAAGTATCTATCGGTATAGCAACCCATTCAGCTAATAGCCATTCAAGTGAAGCGGTGCTTAATCAAGCAGATGAAGCACTTTACCAAGCAAAAAACCTTGGCCGTAACCGTTGCGAGGTTTTCGCCCCTAAAAAATAACCGTTCAAGTTTGCGCCTTGTAGCTGAATACGTGAAAATAGGCGCTTATTTTCTAATAAGGCGGTTATTAATAGGTGGTTACTAATCTTATGAAACCTAGGCTTGCGATTAATGGGTATGGTCGAATTGGCCAGTGCATTCTTCGTGCTTGGGCAGAGCGCAAAGATTGCCGTGGGCTTGCGATGATTGCCCTTAACGAGCTATCTGATTTAGATACTTTGGCCTATTTAACACGCTATGACACCATTCATGGCCGCTTCCCTGGCAAGGTAGAGCACGCTAACAACCAATTATGGATTAATGACCAACCCATTAGCGTTTTGTGTAGCGCCACCCCCGATGGCTTGCCTTGGGCTGATTTAAACATTGATTTACTGCTTGAATGCACGGGAAGTTTTAAAGACCGTGCCACTGCTGAACTGCATTTAAAAGCCGGCGCTAAACGCTTACTTTTTTCTCATCCTGCTGAAGCCGATGTGGATGCCACTATTGTAAGGGGTGTGAATCTTGACCAGCTAACCCCTGACATGCGTATAGTGTCAGCCGCTTCTTGTACTACTAATTGCGTTATTCCCCTACTAAAATTACTTGATGATACTTTTGGAATAGAGCACGGCACCACGACCACCATTCACTCGGTTATGAATGACCAGCCCGTCAGCGATGCTTACAACAAAAATGATTTACGCTTAACCCGCTCGGCTATGGCTTCCATCATTCCTGTTGAAACAGGGCTGGCTAAAGGCATTAACCGCCTATTGCCGCATTTAGAAGGCCGCATTGCTTGTACGCATTTACGGGTTCCCACGCTTAACGTGTCTGCTATGGATTTAACCCTTTGTTTAAGGCAAGACACCAGCGTTGCTGAAATCAATGCTTTATTGCGGCAAGCAAGCGAAGGTGCTTTACAAGGCATTATGGGCTATACAGAAGAGCCCAATGCTTCGGTTGACTTTAACCATGACCCACGTTCTAGCATTGTTGATGCCACCCAAACCCACGTTGCCGGTAAACGTTTAGTGAAGCTTTTATGCTGGTTTGATAACGAATGGGGGTTTGCTAACCGTATGCTCGACATAGCTTTGCATTGGCTTGCCCTAGAAAAAAACACCACAAAATAAACAAGAGGAATCACCATGCCAGTCATTAAAATGATGGATTTAGACCTAGCAGGCAAGCGCGTGCTTATTCGTGAAGATTTAAACGTGCCCATTAAAGAGGGTAAAATTACTTCAGATGCGCGCATTCGTGCAAGCTTACCCACCATTCAATGGGCAATTAAAGCCGGTGCCAAGGTGATGCTGATGTCGCACCTAGGCCGTCCAGACGAAGGCGTTTACGATGAAGCCAGTTCTTTAGCACCGGTAGCAAAACACCTAAGCGGCTTATTAGGCCAGCCGGTTAAGTTAGTTAAAGACTATTTGCAGGGCGTTGAAGTGGCTGCCGGTGAAGTGGTGCTGTTAGAAAACGTGCGCTTTAATCAAGGTGAGAAAAAAGACCAAGATGACCTGTCTAAAGCCTATGCCGCCCTTTGCGATGTGTTTGTGATGGATGCTTTTGGTACGGCGCACCGTGCCCAAGCATCAACCCACGGCGTGGCACGTTTTGCACCGGTTGCCTGTGCCGGCCCTTTATTAGCCGCTGAACTAGATGCCCTAGACAAAGCCTTAGCACAACCTACCAAGCCATTAATTGCCATAGTCGGTGGTTCTAAAGTTTCAACTAAACTTGATGTGCTTAGCAGCTTGGCTGAAAAATGTGACCAAATTATTGTGGGTGGCGGTATCGCTAACACCTTCTTAGCCGCTGCTGGCCTGCCCATAGGCAAGTCTTTGTATGAAGCCGATTTTCTTGAAAAAGCTAAGCAGTTAATGACGCAGGTTAGCATTCCGCTACCATCAGATGTTGTGGTGGCTAAAGTGTTTTCTGATACCGCTGAAGCCACCATTAAAGACGTGGAAGACGTAGAAGAAGACGACATGATTTTAGACATAGGCCCCGATTCAGCTGCCGCTTTAACGCTAATTTTAAAAGAAGCCGGTACTATTTTATGGAATGGCCCTGTGGGTGTGTTTGAAATTCAGCAATTCAGCAGCGGCACACAAATGTTGGCAGCGGCCATTGCTAAAAGCCCTGCCTTCTCGATTGCTGGCGGCGGTGATACCCTAGCAGCCATTGATAAATATGGCATTGCAGATAAAGTTTCTTACATTTCTACCGGTGGCGGTGCTTTCTTAGAATACGTGGAAGGCAAAGAATTACCTGCTGTAGCCGCTTTAAAAGCTGCCGCAAAAAAGTAACATGTTAGTCACACAAGCGCACCCTTATACACACCCTTATTTAAAATTTAAAAAGGTAAAAATATTATGGCTCTAATTACCCTACGCCAAATGCTAGATCACGCAGCTGAATACGGCTATGGCGTTCCTGCATTTAACGTAAACAACCTAGAACAAATGCGTGCCATTATGCAGGCTGCCGACCGTACCGATTCGCCTGTTATTGTGCAGGCATCAGCCGGTGCGCGTAGTTATGCAGGCGCACCTTTTTTACGCCACCTAATTTTGGCCGCAATTGAAGAATTTCCGCACATTCCTGTGTGCATGCACCAAGACCACGGCACCAGCCCTGCGGTGTGCCAGCGCTCCATTCAGCTAGGTTTTAGCTCGGTAATGATGGACGGTTCTTTAGGCGAAGACGGTAAAACACCGACTAGCTATGAATACAACGTCGATGTCACCCGTCGCACGGTTGAAATGGCGCACGCTTGCGGCGTTTCTGTTGAAGGCGAACTGGGTTGTTTAGGCAGCTTAGAAACCGGACAAGCCGGTGAAGAAGATGGCATAGGCGCTGAAGGCACGCTAAGCATGGAACAAATGCTCACCGACCCTGAAGAAGCCGCTGACTTTGTTAAGAAAACTAAAGTTGATGCCCTAGCGATAGCGATTGGTACTAGCCACGGCGCTTACAAATTCACCAAGCCACCCACAGGCGACACGCTAGCGATTGACCGCATTAAGGCCATTCACCAACGCATTCCTAACACCCACTTGGTCATGCACGGCTCTTCTTCTGTTCCTCAAGAATGGCTGGCCATTATTAATGAATTTGGTGGCAAGATTCCTGAAACCTATGGCGTGCCAGTGGCAGAAATTGTGGAAGGCATTAAATACGGTGTGCGTAAGGTGAATATTGATACTGATTTACGCCTTGCTTCAACGGGTGCAATTCGCCGCTTCTTAGCAGAAAACCCCGCAGAGTTTGATCCACGTAAATACTTTAAAGCCTCACAAACGGCCATGACGGATATTTGTATTAATCGTTATGAAGCCTTTGGCACGGCAGGCCACGCTAGTAAAATGCGTGCGCTTAGCCTAGATGCCATGACCGAGCGCTATTTAACGGGCGAGCTTGACCCTAAAATTAACTAATCAGTCACCTTTTTAAGCCTCTAACTAAGCACTGCGCTTGGTTAGAGGTTTTTAGTTCTTCAATAAAAGTTCCTAAAGGCCTAGGGTAGCCAAGGTAGTAACCCTGCCCTAAATGACAGCCTGCTTTTTTAAGAAAATTTAACTGCAACTCAGTTTCTATTCCCTCAGCAACCACCTGCATGCCCAACCCTTTACCTAAGCCTATGACCGCTTCAATAATGCTTGAATTACTGTCTTCTGCGACTAAATCTTTTACAAACGTTTGATCAATTTTTAAAGTATTTACAGGGAAATTACGCAAATAAGCCATAGAAGAATAGCCGGTTCCAAAGTCATCAATGGCAAGTTGCACCCCTAAATTACGCAAACTTTGCATGGTGACTATGGCTTCATCCACCTTGTCCATCACCATACTTTCGGTAATTTCTAGTTCAACTTGGGTGGGGTCAATGCCACTAAAGGCAATGGCCTCCGTTACTAATTCTTTTAATCCTGGGCGCTGAAACTGGCGCATTGAAAGGTTAACCGCCACCTGCAAAGGGTAGCCAACCTGTTTACTAGCCTCAACGGTGTCTAACAAGGCACGAAACAAAATCCAGCGCCCTAAGGGGTTAATCATGCCCGTGTCTTCAGCTAGGGGAATAAAGTCTTCGGGTGAAATCATGCCTTCGTCTGTTGGCCAACGTAACAAAGCTTCCATGCCGGTTATTTTGCCCGTTTTTAAATCTTGTTTAGGCTGGTAATAAAGTACAAAACTTTCTTGTTGCAAGGCTTTACGCATTTTTGCTTCTAAGCGCACCCGAAAAGCACTGCGAATATTTAAATCATCTGAAAAAAACCGATAACCGCCACGGCCTTCAGCTTTCACTTGATTTAAAGCCGATTCAGCACACTGCAAAAGGCTGTCTTCGTCTTGGGCATTGTCTGGGTAAATAGCCAAACCTAGGCTGGCAGAAACATAAATCTCTTCGCCCTGAACAGTAAATGGGGCTTCAAGGCAGCTTAAAATGCGCTCGGCAACAATGCTGGCATCGTCTGGCTTGCGTAATTCACTAAGAATAAAAGAGAAGTCATTACCGCCCATGCGTGACAGTAAATCGGCATCCCTTTCTTGGCGCCTTTCTTGGCGTGCTAAAAGGTCGGTTCGCCTGATGCCGCCACACAAGCGAGCGGCCACATCGACTAATAGCTGGTCCCCTGCAGCAAAACCAAAGGTGTCATTAATCAGTTTGAAACGGTCGACGTTAAGTAAAATTAAACCCGTACGGGTATTGTGTCGTGAAGAAATATTAAATTCATGGCCTAAACGGTTACGAAATAAAATACGATTAGGCAGGTCGGTTAAAGGGTCGTAGTGAATTAAGCGCTCTAATTCTGCTTCATTGCGATGCAGGGTTGAAAGCTCACTAAACACTGCAAAATAATAGCTAACCTCGCCTTCAGGGTCGGTGACTGCTTGAATGTTTAGGTGCTTAAGGTAGGCGTTACCGTTGGGTAAAAAATCCCAAACATCACCTTCCCAGTGCCCTCTTTTATCCAGATCAGCCTGCAGGCTTTTATAAAAGGCAGCGTCGTGGCGCCCGGATTGGTTTACCCTTGGGGTTTTGCCTAATACATCTTGCCTTTTAAACCCCGTAAGGTATTCATAAGCCGCATTAACATAAATAATAGTATGCTGGTAATCCGTTACCATTACTGCGTGAGGAATTTTTTCAATAATAGTTGTTAGTAAACATGCTTGTAAATAGTGCAAGGTTGACTCCAGATTCCGTTCAAGATTCACTCAAATTTACCTGAAAAAAAGCATCAAGTCATTAAGCTTTGGTCTTAACTTCCAGCGCTTGTTGTAGTTGTTCAATGCGCTGATCTTTTTCATACCATAACTGATTAATCCATGTTTGAAAGGCTTCCCTAAAAACTAAATCTTCTTGGTAATTGCCTTGTTTCATTGTTTCAGGAATGGGTTTTTTTTGAATATCCACAATAACACTTTTCACCTGTCCACTGAGTAATTTCCAAAAATTAGGCGGTGAATTTTCAGGGTAAACAACAGTAATGTCTAGGTAATAATGCAGTTGTTTTTGCATTGCGCTAAGCGTAAAAGCCACGCCGCCTGATTTAGGTTTAAGTAAGTGTTGGTAGGGCGATTTTTGTAATTGGTGCTTAGCCTGTGTAAAACGGGTGCCTTCTAAATAGTTAACTAAAGAAACGGAACGCCCTTTTAAATGATTGCAGGCTTTGCGGGTAATGGCTAAGTCTTGCCCTTGCAGTTGTGGGTTTTTTTCTAGCTGAGCTTTGCTGTAACGGCGCATAAAAGGGTATTCTAATGCCCACCAAGCCAGACCAAGTAAAGGCACCCAAATCAGTTCACGTTTTAAAAAAAACATAAAAAAAGGTGTTTTGCCATGAACTGCAACCATAAGTGCAGGAATATCAACCCAGCTTTGGTGGTTAGAAATAATGAGTAAAGATTCTTTTTTGCTTAAATGCTGCTGACCACGAATATCCCAATCGGTGGGTATTAGGTAGCGAAAAATTAATAGATTAAAGCTAATCCAAGCGGCTGCAATTAAGCGCACCATTTCAAAACAAGCCTCTCTAAACCAAGCAATGGGAATCAGCAGCTTAAGCAGCGAAAAAAGCAAGATAGGTACCAAGCACACCAGTGTATTGGCGAGTATAATTAAGGTGGTTAGTATTCCTGTGAGTAAACTTTGCATGACCTGACCTCAAAAATTGATTAACTTAACCACTAATCTAGTAAAGCAAAGGTTTAACCTAAGCCCAAATATGGTATTTTAACCTTTTGCTCACGTTAACTCAGTATCTTTAGGGGTTTTCATGTCGTCGTTACAGCAACAGCTGCGTAGTTTAGTTTATTCCACTGAGCAAGGTGTGCATTGCCCAGATTGCCAACAACCCAGTGCTGCTTGCTGTTGTAAAGCACTAGCAGATCAGCAACGTTTAACTGAATTGGATGGCATTGTACGCATTCGCCGTGAAACAGCAGGGCGTAAAGGTAAGGGTGTTACCACAGTGCAGGGAGTGCCTTTAGCTAACAATGAGCTAAAGTCTTTAGTAACCGAGCTAAAAAAACGGTGCGGTACGGGGGGTGCTTTGAAGGAGGGTGTTATTGAAATTCAAGGCGATCAACGGACAGTCATTAAAACCCTATTAGAGGCAAAGGGTTTTCGCGTTAAGTTAAGCGGCGGATAACATTAAGTGGTGAGTAAGCCTTATGGCAGGTCAATCGTTTCGATTTGGTAGTAAAACATCCATTCTTCTAGTGGTGGGGCTTACTTTAACACTGTTACTTACACAGGTAGCAGGACAAACCCTAGCTTCGCAGTTGCCGGCACGTTTTTTTGAAGAATACGGCGCGCCTATGTTGGTCATAGAGCCTAAAAGCGGCTTAATTCGCCAAGCAAATGCTGCTGCTGCTAATTTTTATGGCTATAGCATTAAGCAATTAAATGGCATGAATATTCAGCAAATTAATGCCCTAGACATAAAAGATGTAGTATTAGAGCGTGAGCTGGCTGAACAGGAAAACCGTAATTATTTTATTTTCCCTCACCGCACCTCAAGCGGTGAAATACGCACTGTTGAAGTGCATTCTTGGCCATTAAAAACAGACAAGGGTGAAACCTTATTGTTTTCTGTTATTTTAGACATTACCGGCAAAAAAATTGCTGAAGCCAGTGTTTTAGAATACAAAGACCGCTTAGAAAGCTTAGCAGAATCACGTTACCAACAACTCGTTAGCGCCCAAGAACGCATTAATCAAATTCGCTGGCTAACCATTTTAATCCAGCTGGTGGTTATTGCTTTTCTAGTGTGGAATATTTTAAATCGCCGTAAAGCTGAAAAAAAACTGTTAGAAAAAACCATCATATTAGAAGGTTTACTGCACTCCATTCCTGATATGATTTTCTTTAAAAGTAAAGAGGGTCATTACTTAGGCTCTAATGCACAGTTTGCCAATTTTGTTAATCACAGCACCAGCTCCATTGCTGGCAAAACCGACTTTAGTTTATTTCCAGAAGCCATAGCTAAAAAATACCGCAAAACAGATCAACAGGTTGTTACTAGTCGTCAAGTGGTGCACACCGAAGAGTGGACTCGCTTTCCTGATGGCTCAGAGCATTTGCTAGACAAGCTAAAAGCCCCGCTTTTAGATGCTAATAATGAGTTTTTAGGCGTGTTAGGTATTAGCCGCGACATTACCGAGCGTTACCAATACGAAGAACGCATTAAGTTTTTAGCCTATTACGACCCTTTAACCAACCTGCCTAATCGTTATTTATTTCAAGATAAACTAACCGAACTGTCGCTTTTGCTTACACCCAATAAAGCAATACTGGTGTTGGCTATTATTGATTTAGACCATTTTAAAAACATTAATGATGCACTAGGCCATGCAAAAGGCGATGAATTGCTGGTAGCGCTTTCTTTGCGGCTTAGTCATTTATTGCAAGAAAACGAAGTGCTGGCACGTTTTGGCGGCGATGAGTTTGTATTATTGCTCACCGAAGAAGGGGATGACCTTAAACAGGTTGAGCAAAACCTTGAGCAGCGGCTTCAGTTTTTTCAAGACACCCTCGCCCAACCCGTTCGACTTGGTGAAAGTGAATATTTGTTAGGCAGCAGCCTAGGTGCTTCTTTTAATACCCAGTTTGACCGTGACTTTGCTGATTTACTAAAAGAGGCCGACATCGCACTTTATGCAGCCAAAGAAGCCGGGCGTGGTACTTGGCGGCGCTTTAAAATGAGCATGCAAACGCAGGTAGAAAACCGTTTTGAGCTGGAAGGTGAACTGCGTAAAGGCTTAGAAAACCAACAGCTGCGCCTTTATTTACAGCCTAAAACGAATCGAGATGGCAGAATTTATGGTACAGAATCGTTAGTACGCTGGGAGCACCCTGAAAAAGGTTTAATTCCACCCGACCGCTTTATTCCTTTAGCTGAAGATACGGGCATGATTTTACCACTAGGTGAATGGGTGTTAAGGGAAACGCTTTTGTTAATGAAAGATTACCCACAGCTTACTTTTGCGGTGAATATTAGCCCCCGCCAATTTCGTAATCCAGATTTTGTAGAGCGGGTACGCTACCTGCTTAAAGAAACAGAGGCCGACCCAAAACGCCTAACTTTAGAAGTAACCGAAGGCCTGTTAATAACAGACTTTAGTCAATCATCTAAGCGTATGATTGAACTGCAAAAATTAGGGATTAGTTTTTCAATTGATGACTTTGGTACAGGCTATTCTTCTTTGTCTTACCTGAAAAAACTACCCATTAATGAGCTAAAAATTGACCGTTCGTTTGTTGATGGCCTGCCCGATGATTCAAGCGATGCACTGCTAGTTGAAACCATGATGGCGGTGGCAAAGCACCTTGAACTTTCGGTGGTGGCTGAGGGCGTTGAAACAAAAGCGCAGCAAGCCTTTTTGTATTCTGTTGGGTGTGATTTACATCAGGGTTATTTTTACGGTAAGCCTGAGCCAGCACAACAGCTACTGGCTCGGCTTAAAAACGTTTAGTGGGTTTTAACTAATCTAAGGGTGTCAGTGGAGCAAAACCCAATACTAGGGTTTTCTCACCCACCCCTTCAAAATTGATTAATAAGCGGGTTTTCTCGCCTTCACCTTCAGCGTGTAAAATAACGCCCACCCCAAACTTTTTATGCTCTACGCGCTGACCAATTCTTAAGTTGGCAGCGGCGGCGCTTTCTTTAGCGCCACTTAATGGGTTGCCCACGCCACCAATGCGTGCATTGGCAGGTTTAGGGCGATTACTAGCAAAGTGCATAGGGCGGCTAACCGAGGCGCTTAACCTGACTTCATTTAACAGCTCTGCAGGCAGTTCAGTTAAAAAGCGCGAGGGACGACAAAATTTTTCTTGCCCAAAAATTCGCCGACTTTCAGCATGGGTCATGTACAGCGTTTTCATGGCGCGGGTAATGCCCACATAGCAAAGGCGGCGCTCTTCTTCTAGCCCATCATCACCTGAATCCAATGCCATGGCATGTGGAAATAAACCCTCTTCCATGCCCGATAAAAACACCATAGGAAATTCCAAGCCTTTGGCGGTGTGCAAAGTCATTAGCTGGGCTGCGTCTTCATTTTCTTCGGCTTGCCTGTCGCCTGCATCTAAGCTGGCTTCAGTTAAAAACACCGCCAAGGCTTGGCGGCCTGCTAAGTTAATGGCTTCATTGGCATCATCTTCTAAGGTTAAAGTTGGCTCATAATGGTGCACGGCACTGATTAACTCTTTCAAGTTTTCTACCCTTGCCAAGCCTTTTTCACCTTTTTCTTTGGCATGAAATTCCATTAGCTCGCTTAATTCTAATGTCAGTTCAACACTTTCGCGCAGGTTTAAGGGTAACGATTCATCATCGATGCGCTCTATTAATTCAATAAACAACCGCACGCAAGTTATTGCTCTGCCCGTTAACAGCTGTTTAGTCACCATTTCAACCGACGCATCCCACAAGCCTAAGCCTTCATCCCGTGCATAGGCACGAATTTTTTCAAGGCTAGTTGTGCCTATGCCACGGGTTGGCGTATTAATAATGCGCTCAAAGGCTGGGTCATCTTGGCGATTAACCATCAGCTTTAAATAGGCCAGCGCATTTTTAATTTCCATGCGCTCATAAAAGCGGTGCCCACCATAAACACGGTAAGGCATGCCTTGGCGTAAAAAAGCCTCTTCTAGCGAGCGTGATTGAGCATTGGAGCGATAAAGCACAGCGCAATCGGCACGTAAACCACCCTCTTTAACGTGTTTGGCAATAATATCAACAATAAAACGGGCTTCATCTTGTTCATTAAATGCCGCATACACACGAATAGGGTCGCCTGCCTTGCCTTCTGTCCAAAGTGCTTTGCCTAGGCGTTCACTGTTATTTTTTATTAGCGCATTAGCGGCCTCTAAAATGGTTGAAGTCGAACGGTAGTTTTGTTCAAGCTTTAGCAGTTGTGAGCCAGCAAAGTCTTTAGTGAAATTATGAATGTTTTCAATTTTAGCGCCACGCCAGCCGTAAATGGATTGGTCATCGTCGCCCACCGCCATAATGCAGCCATCAGTTCCTCTTAAAAGCTTTAACCAAGCATATTGCAGGCTGTTGGTGTCTTGAAACTCATCAACTAACAGGTGTGAAAAGCGCTGCTGATAATGTTTTAACAGGGGCGGGGTATCGCGCATCACTTCAAGCGATCTTAGTAAAAGTTCAGCAAAATCAACCAAGCCTTGGCGCTGACAAATTTCTTCATAGCTGGCATAAAGCGCTTGCATGTTGCGTTCAAACTGCCCTCTTGCCAATACATGCGCCGCCCGGCGACCTTCTTCTTTGTGCCCGTTAATGAATGCCTGAATTTGTTTGGCTGGTGTGCTTTCAGTATCGACATTAAATTCTTTCATTAGCCGTTTAATAAGGCCTAGCTGGTCATCGCTATCAAGAATTTGAAAGTGCTGTGGCAGCCTAGCTTCTTGCCAATGGGTGCGTAGCAGGCGGTGTGCTAAGCCATGAAAAGTACCTACCCACATGCTGCGTAGGTTAATATTCAGCTCTGTTTCTAGCCTTAAGCGCATTTCTTTAGCGGCTTTATTTGTAAAAGTAACGGCTAAAATCTCATGTGGTGACAAGCCTTCATGGCGCACTAGCCAAGCAATGCGCTGCACTAATACCCGTGTTTTACCACTACCTGCCCCTGCCAACACGAGTAAATCTTGCCGTGGCGCAGCAACGACTGCTGCTTGTGCAGGATTTAAATCTTTTAGCAAAGGGTGTAACGTAGAAGAAGTCATTTTAAGCCCAGAAAAAAGTTATAAAAAGCAGCAAATTAGCTAGCTAAAAAGTGTAGATTACACAAAATATTAACATACTCTAGGTAGCTAACCTTTTATAACTCTGCTATAAACTGACGAAGGTAGAACCCAATAATAATAAAACTAGGTAGCTAATTAGCCAATGACTGAAGACACTAGGATGCAACAAGCAGGCAGTACCAATTTAATTCTACGCTACTACCCAGCCACAGCATTGCTGGCTTTAGTTATGCTGTGGTTCGTGTTTTTTTATGCCAATAGCAGCATTAGCCCCATGCAAGTAGCGCTGGTTACTTTTTTTAGTTTACCTTTATTGGGTGGTAGCTTTTTACTTTATACACAGCAAAAAAAACTACAGCAAGCCGTGTTAAAGCATCAGCAAACACAGGGTGAATTACTAGGTCAACGCCAGCAAATTAGCCAAGCAATGGAAGCCAGTAAACTGGGTTTGTGGGAATGGGACCTTGAAACTGACTCAATTTACCATTCCCATTTTAAAGATATTTTTGGCTATGAAGAACATGAAATTCCTCATTTTATGGGTAATTTACAGCAGCTGGTTCACTTAGATGATTACCCAAGATTAAGGCAGTCTTTGATTAATGCATTAAAAGGCCAGTCTGCTCATTTTCAGTGCCGTTTTCGTATTCTTCACAAATCAGGTGAGTGGCGCTGGCTTGAAGACCACGGTGAAGTGGTTGAGCGCAACAGAATTACCGGTGCGGCAAAAAAAATGCGGGGCACTCGGCGTGATGTAACTAAAGAACAAGAAAAAGATGATCACTTACAGCTGGCTTGGAAAGCTTTTGAATCATCGGGTGAGGCAACTTACATTATTGATCCTGATAGCAAAATGATTTTTATTAATCAGGCTTTTGTTGATATTACGGGCTATTCACGCCAAGAGATATTAGATAAAGATTTTTGGTCTATTCCCTGTTTTGCAGAAACTAAGGAGTTTTATGAAAAAGTTTCACGCAACCTTAAAGGGGAAGGGCGCTGGGAAGGTGAATTAATTCAAAGCCGTAGCAACGGCGAAAGCTATTCCCAATGGCTTAGAATGATTCGAGTGCGTAACAGTTTTAAGCAACAGCCTTACACCATCGGTATTTTTTCTGATTTAACAGAAAGCCAAGCCGTTGAAGCAAGGCTAAATTATTTGGCTGAATATGACGAGCTAACAGGCCTAGCTAATCGTGGGCAATTTTATGATCGGATGCACCAAACACTGGCGCAGGCACGGCTGCATAAACAACAGCTTACGCTGGTTGTTTTTGATATTGACCGTTTTAAAGCCTACAACAATTCGCTAGGGCACCAAGCCGGCGATCAGCTGCTTAAATTAGCTGCCGAACGGGTTGTTAAAGTACTAACCAATGCCGTAATTATTTCACGCACCGGTGGCAATGAATTTGCGGCGTTACTTAAAAGTGATGAGCAAGAAGCAGCGCTACTTAGTGAAGAACTGCAAGAGCAAATGCACCTGCCTTTTAATATTGAACGTCAGGAATTGCGTTTAACTTTAAGTGTGGGCATAAGCTGCTACCCCGACCATTCACATGAACTGCAAGTGTTATTTAACCAAGCAGATCAAGCAAGGCTGAGCTGCAAATCGTTGGGTGGTAATCGTATTCAGATTTATAACGATACCATTCGCCAAAGCAGCCTTGAGCTTTTACGCCTAGAACAAGACCTGCGTAAAGCTTTAGAGTTGGGTGAAATAGAAGTGCATTTTCAGCCAAAGTTGGACTTAAAAACCGGAAAAATTACCGCCGCCGAAGCTTTGGCCCGCTGGCATCATTCAGATCAAGGTTTTGTTTCACCTGCCGTGTTTATTCCCCTAGCTGAGCGCACAGGGTTAATAGAAGTATTAGGGCTGCAGGTGTTAGAACAATCGTGTAAACAAGCCGCTAGCTGGTATCATCAAGGCATTAAAATTCAAGTGGCGGTGAATATTGCTGCACAACAATTAGACAGTGGTTTGCTTGTGCAGCAGGTGGATGAGTTGCTGAGTCGGTATGAATTACCGGCAAGCATGCTTGAGCTTGAGCTAACCGAAAGCACTTTAATGGAAGATGCTGAAGCTGCCATTATTGAAATGCAAAATTTGCGGCTGCGAGGCATTTCGCTTGCCATTGATGACTTTGGTACCGGTTATTCTTCACTGAGTTATTTACAGCGCTTCCCCTTAGATATTTTAAAAATTGACCGCAGTTTTTTAATGACCGATCAAGGCAGCAAAAACCAAGGCACGTTAACTAAAGCCATTATTGCCCTTGGCCATGGTTTAGGTATGCGTGTGGTAGCAGAAGGGGTTGAAGAAGAATCTCAGCTAGACGAGCTGCGGCTGCTTGGGTGTGATTTTGCTCAGGGTTACATTATTAGCCGGCCCGTTCCAGCAGCAGCTTTTACACAGCTACTAGAACAACAGGCTTTAGCGTAAACGGTCGGGTAGACGTAAGCCTTGCAAGCTTCGTTTTACTACCTGTAAGTGCTCAATAAGCTTAGGGCCACGCATTTTAGCCACCCCAACTGCCAGCACGTCTATGGCTACTAGGTGTGCAATGCGTGAGCTCATGGGCGTATAAATCTCAGTATCTTCTGGTACGTCCATAAACAGCGGTAAGGTAACCATTTCAGCTAAAGGTGAACCTGAGGGGCATAAGCCTATGACACTTGCACCCACTTCTTTGGCAAGTTGCACACTTTGCATTAACGATTTAGTGCGCCCTGTTTGTGAAATGGCTACCACCACATCGCCTGGCGTTAAAGTAACCGCCGACATGTTTTGCATGTGGGGGTCTGAATAAGCGGTCGTCGACATTTGTAATCGAAAAAACTTATGCTGAGCATCAACAGCCACTGCACCCGATGCACCAAAACCATAAAATTCAACACGGTTAGCTTGGGTTAACAGCCTAATGGCTTCTTGTAATTTGACGGTGTCTAGCTTGTCTCTTACTTGCAGCAATACGCCAATGGTTGAATCAAAAATACTGCGTGAAAATTCGGCAACGGTATCGCCATCGTTCATCGAAAACTGAGCAAAACTGGTGTCAGTTGCTAACACTTGTGCTAAACGCAGTTTGAAATCTTGAAAACCATCGCAACCCAAAGCACGGCAAAAACGCACTACCGTTGGCTCGCTTACATGGGCTTCAGTTGCTAAATCAACTATTCGCATATGAATCACTTCATTAGGATTCTTCAGCACATAGTTACCCACTTTCTGCTCAGAGCGGCGAAAGTTATCCATCGTATTACGTAGGTGTTCCAGAATATTGATCACGTTCAGTCAGTTCTTTTATAAAAGGTACATTAAGCTATTCTACCCAAGTTAAGGCTTGAGCATGAACCTATTGATTAATTTTAAGCTAAATCTTTAGGTTAATATTGCAGTATTGGCAGAAAAAATGCAGTTTATTCTGCATAATAACTTTTTAATTCAGCTAATTTAAAAAGGAAGTCTATTTTGAATGCACGGTTTACCCTTAACTTTTTAAAGCAGCGTGGCCTATTGCTTACCCTGCTAGGGTCGGTCTTTATACTGACAGCCGCCGTTGCTTATGAAAAAATTACAGGCCTTTTGCCCTGCCCACTTTGCTGGCTGCAGCGGGGTGTATTTGTTAGTTTTTTTGTACTTAGCCTAGTTGCGCTGGCATTAAATGCCACTGGCTTACTTAACCGTTTAGCCCCAATGCGCTGGTTATTAATGCTAGCCTTTGCTTTGGTTGCAGTTACAGGCGTTGGCATTGCCTTGCGCCACCTTTACATTAAACTTAACCCAAGCAGTGTTGGCTGTGGCCTAGACGTAGAAACTTTGCTTGATTTTTTCCCACTGCTTGAAGCATTAAACCAAATGCTAATAGGTACATCTGATTGTGCTCAAGCCGCAAATTTAATGGCTTTGCCTCTGCCAGTCTGGAGCTTATTAGGTTACCTAGTGCTGGCTAGTTTAGCATTTTATAGCCTACTAAGACCGCGTTAACAAAAAAACCTCCAGCCATAAGCCGGAGGTTTTTAATTACAGCATTACGTTTTACTGATAAGTTCTAGGGCGTAGATTATCTGGCTTAATAAAATCTTTTTCGCCAAAGTTTTCATGATCACCTAATAGGCGGCCTTGCTTTTCTAAACCATAGTTAGTGTGTTTATGGAAAGTGCTTAAGTACTTGGCACGGGTTTCTTTTACATCGCCTGTAAAGCGTGGCTCTTGCGGACGCTCTTGGCTATCAATGTATTCAGCTAAGTCCCAAGACTCTTGTACACTCATGGTCATTGGCTGGCCTAAAGGCATGTTGCCACGAATAAACCCAGCAAGCGTGTATTGGCGTGCAATGCCTGCGCCCCAGTTGTAAGACAAGTCACCCCAAACGGCTGGGAAGTGTGGTTTGCCATCTACACGCATACCGCTGCCATCGTCTGAGTGACAAATCGCACAGTTGTCGGCATACAGCTTTTTACCACGGTCATACGAAGGGTCTTCGGGTGCTTTGTCTATGGGGTAACCACCACCATAAAAGTTACTTTTCTCAAAAACAGGTAAACCCTTGGCTAGCCATTGGTGATAAGTGGTTAGTGCGATCATATCGTCACTACCATAAGCAGGCGGCTTACCATTCATAGAGAAAGCAAAACAACCCGCAATGCGCTCTTCTAGGTTGTTAACGTGTTGGTTTTTGCCACGGAAGTTAGGCATATCTATAACAGCACGCCAAACAGGTGCAGCAAAAGGCATACGTCCTTCACCCATGTGGCAACTCTTACAGTTCATTTCATTAAAAACGTTTTTTCCACGTAGCTGCTGTGTGTTAGTAAATAAATCATAACCACGGCGAATCGTGCGTTTTAATTCAGGGTGTAAGTCAGCAGTTTCTAAGTCTTCCATGGTAGGTGGGGTGTGCACCACCTGACCTTCTTTTGGCTCGGGGTAGTTAATAGGAAAACGTAATTCCTGTTTAGCCATAGCCATACTACTAATGCCGGCAGTTAAAACTACGCCCGCTAGCAGAGCAATACTTTTAATTTTCATGATAATGCTCCTTTTATTGTGCAGGCTGAGTAGACAACCAAGCGGCTACGGCCTTAATGTCACGGTCATTCATACGTTCAGCAATGGCTAGCATCAGGTGTTGCGGATCATTGTCACGCTTACCGTTTTGCCAAGCCACTAGCTGGCTTTCAATGTAGCCTGCATGTTGGCCTGCAATGCCAGGAAAGTGTGCGCCTGCACCCTTGTTATCAGGGCCGTGGCAAGTACCACAAGGCACAATGTAACGATCCCAATCGCCTTTAGTTGCTAGCTTTTCACCATAAGCAAGTAGCTCAGTGTTTGTTCCGCCACCAGCTGCTTTACCTGCTGGTAATTGACTATAATAAACAGACAAGTCTTTCATTTGCTTGTCGTTAAGCATCATTGCAAAAGGTGCCATGCTAGCATTAACACGCTTGCCACCTTTGAATTCGGTGAGTTGCTTGTAAATATAATCGGCATCTAACCCTGCAAGGCGTGGCCAAGATTCGCCACCTGAAATGTTCATGCCATTACCATCGGCTTGGTGACATGCCGTACAAATCGCTGAACCTGCTTTTCCAGCAGCGGCATCACCTTCTAGTGCCAATACTGGTAGGCTAAAAAATAAGCCTAACAATAAAGCACTGAACTTTATTTTATTTTTGCTTTCCATAAGCTTCCCCTCATTATTATATGACCATCTTTTATAGTCAGCATCACCTTACTTTCTTTGTGCCCTTACAGGTACTGGGAAATCTCCCAATCATCTAAGGGTTTCCTTTAGCAAGCGGTAAGCTTATACCTAAAATAGTAGTAAATACAGTAAGTTATGTTTAATTGATGATAAAAGCTTAGCCTGCTACTTTAGTTTGTTATACGTTTATTTTAAAAAGAAAAAGCCAAGGGAAGGTCTAATAGCAACGCAGCATGCACTAGCTCAGCTAAAGAGCTTACTTGCATTTTTTGCATAAGATTATGGCGGTGTACATCGACTGTTTTAGGGCTAATAGTTAAGTTGTCAGCAATTTTTTTAGCTTGCACACCTTTAACTAGTAACAGCATTATTTGCTTTTCTCGTTCGGTAAGTTCGGCTAAGCGCTCTTTAAAGCGGGTTAATAGCTGTTGTTTTTCTAATGCTTGCCGGTGTTTTATTACGGCTGCTTGTAAGCTGTCTAATAGTTGCTGGTCGTTAAATGGTTTTTCAAAAAAATCATCTGCCCCCGATTTCATCGCCCGAACCGCCATAGCAACATCAGCATGCCCACTCATTAAAATAACTGGCAACAAAACTTCGTGTTGCTTTAGCATAAGCAATAAATCTAGCCCACTCACTTGGGGCATACGCACATCCATCAGCAAACAGCCTGGCTGCTCATCTAAAGGTAGTGTTAATAAATCTAAGGCGCTATTAATGACCCGTGTTTCTAAGCCAACGGTTTGCAATAACCACTGCAAAGATTCGACCAGTTGTGGTTCATCATCTAGCAACCAAATAAACGTGGGTAAAGTATTTTTATTCATATTTACAGCTCATTTACCAAAGGCCATTCTAAATAAGCACAAGCACCCCCTGCTGCATGGGGCAATAGGTTTAATGTAGCACCCTGCGCGCTGGCTAGGGTGCGGCTAAGGCTTAATCCTAACCCCATTCCTTCTGGACGTGTAGTAAAAAAAGGTTCAAAAATACGCTGTTTTACTTGTTCACTAAGCCCTTCACCTTGGTCAACTAATTGAAAAATTACACAGTTGCCCTGCTTTTTGTGCTCTACATACAAATCAATGTAGCCTGCAGGCTTTTGCTGCATGGCGTCTAAGGCGTTACTTACCAAGTTAATTAAAATTTGTAAAAACTCAACCCTATTTGCCATTATGTTTGGCAAGTTTTCTGGCAGGTGCATTCTTAATTCAACCCGTTGGTGTTGTAAATTAGCACTCATAAATAACCGCATTTCTTGTAACAGCTGCTTGGGGTCAAGTTGCTGCTGGCCACTGCTGCCTTTACGCATAAATGCCCTTAGGTTACGAATAATTTCTGCCGCCCTTTCACCTTGTGCCACAATTTTTTGTGCCGCAGCCACTAAGGGTTCTTTTTGTGGATTATTGTCGCCATTAATTTGCTGTAATAAACGCTGGCTTCCCTGTGCATAATTGATAATTGCTGTTAAAGGTTGGTTTATTTCATGCGCCAAACCTGCCGCTAGTTCGCCCATAACTGCAAAGCGTGATAAGTGTGCCAGTTCTTTTTGCTTGTTTTGGCTTTCTTGCATGGCTTGCTGTAACGCTTGGCTGCGCTGCCTGACTAAATAACTGGTTCGAATGTGGTGTGCAAAAGTAAGTAACAATAACCCCAATACAAAAAATAGCAGGTAGCGGTATTGATAAAAAAGATTAATGAGTGGGTTGCGTGGAAAAGCGGCAAAAGGCCCAAGGCGTAAGCGTTCAAACAGCGGGTAAACGGATTGATAAGACAAGGGGGCAGACCATTGAGCCGGCTGATTACCCACGGGCTGTAATAAAGCCTGAAGCACTTGTGATACGTCATTGGCTGCTTGAGTGCCGGTGCTTAAAAAAGGCCAATCTGGGTAAAGTTGGCTTGAAGTCAGGCAAGGGTAATGTGGGTGTTTTTTTTCGCTAACCACTTGGTAGTTAGCTAGGTTAATGCGGCCTTCTGCGGCGAGTATTTCTGCTAAACAGCTGCGGACTATAATGGCGTCCACCCTTTTTTTATCTAGCAAATCAAACAGTTGTTCCATAGGAAAACCAGTTAATTTCAGTTGTGCAATGTCAAGGTTAGGGTCAAGGCCCTGTTGCTCTAATTCATCCCAAATAAGCTGGAACCCACCAAATGCATCCAGCGTGACTGCGCCCAAAGTAATGCTATGTAAATCTTGCCAACTACGCAGGTGTTTGTTTTCAGCCAGCACTAAAACCACTGACCCGATGGCTTGTTGTGGCTTGTCAAAAAAAGGGTTGTTTAACGTTGCCAAAGGCGCTAATAGGTAAGTTTGGCTTAGTGCAACGTAATGACCGGGGTTAGTAATTAAGTAGTCTAAGCGCTGTTCTGCTAAAGCCTGTTCAATGCCTTTTAAACTAAGCTGGTGAAGTTGCAGCTGTTTATTGGGCAGGTAATGCTTAAAAGCAGCCAAGGTTGGCTGCCAGTTGCTGGTGGTTTTTGCTTCATCACGCCAATCTAATACACCTAGGTGAATCACTGGGTCAGCCAAAGCTAACCCCATGACTGCAAGCAAGCAATAAAAGCTTAAACCACCCAACAACTTGCTCAGCATTTAATACCTTTGAAGTGAGCAAAATTAGTTAAAGGTTGGTAATAAAGACCACTAATACCGCCAAAGGCGCTAGGTAACGAGTTAATAAGTTCCATAAGCTAAAGTCATAAATATCTAAACCTAGCTCTTGGCGAACGCTTTCTTTGTCTAGGTGCCATGCGACAAATAAAATGCCACCTAACCCTGTTAAGGGCAGCATAAACTTACTGGTTAACTGGTCTAATAAATCAAAGAAATTCAGACCAAAAATTAGAAAATCACCCAGCTGGTTAAATGAAAGTAACGCTAATAAGCCCAGTGCCCAAGCAGCGCCTCCTGCCACCACTGCCGATACAGCACGGCTTAACGGTGTGCGCTCTTCAACAAATTCTACAACAGGTTCTAGCAATGAAATAGCAGAAGTAATGGCTGCAAAGCTTAATAATACAAAAAAAGCCACACCCACCAACCAGCCGCCTGCAATGTTGCCAAAGGCCAAAGGCAGCGTTACAAAAATAAGCCCAGGGCCTTCACTTAAATTTAAACCTTCCGAAAAAACAATGGGGAAAATGGCCATGCCTGCCGCTAAAGCAATCACTGTATCCATAATCACCACTGTTCGGGCTGTTTTTAGCAAATCCATTTCCTCGCTCATATAAGAGCCATAAGCCATCATAATGCCCATGCCTAACGATAAGGTAAAAAATGCATGCCCTAAGGCGGCCAAAACAACCTTGCCGGTTACTTGTGACCAGTTGGGACTAAACATAAAGGTTAGCGCTTGGGTAAAACCACTAGTTGTTGCACCATAAGCCACCAAAATAAGCAATAACGCCCCTAAAGCAGGCATTAAAATAGTCGCTGCGCCTTCTAAGCCTTTAGTGACACCCCGTGCCACTATGGCAACAGCTAATAGCATAAATAAACTATGCCAAATTAATAGCTTGCTTGGGCTTGCTAATAAATCATTAAAAATAGCACCAATACCCTCGGCATCTTGCCCTGAAAAACTGTTAACCAGCGCATCTTTAATGTAGGCCAACGACCAACCGCCAATCACACTGTAAAAAGAAAGAATTAAAAAAGCGCCCAGTACACCACTAATGCCCACTAGCACCCAGGCTTTATTAGCATTGTTTTTTTCTGCTAAATCACGCAGCGTATTAACGGGGTTTTTTTGACCACGGCGGCCAAGCAGCCATTCACTTACAAGTATGGGTAAGCCAATTAAAAAAATACAAATAAGGTAAATAAGTACAAAAGCAGCGCCCCCACTCTCACCTACCATGTAAGGAAACTTCCAAATATTTCCTAGCCCAACTGCAGAGCCGGTAGCAGCAAGCACAAATCCCATGCGTGAAGACCACTGGGCGTGTACCTTGGTTGTTGTGTTCATAGCATTACCTTATGTTCGATTTTTTAGCCGTTGCTTACAAAAGTAGGCTACTAGAATATATTGCTAGGCAACTTGCAGCAAACCTAACTTGGCTGCCTGCCAAAGCATGCATTTAAG
>CANQLY010000011.1 GCA_947624795.1 uncultured Marinospirillum sp. | reverse complement strand
TCTATCATTGCCGATTCAATCTATTTGATGACACGGACGCGCTTGGCTGGGCACCCATAAAGCCTGCTTCACCTACTGAGTAAGGAGGGAAGTTATAGTGGAATAGGAAGCTGTCTTTAAACTCACCCTCTAGGCTTTCAATGATTTGTGCATCACGGCTAGTGCCCAGTGTTGCAACAACTAAAGCCTGAGTTTCGCCACGAGTAAAC
Source organism: uncultured Marinospirillum sp. (assembly GCA_947624795.1). Classification (GTDB taxonomy): domain Bacteria; phylum Pseudomonadota; class Gammaproteobacteria; order Pseudomonadales; family Halomonadaceae; genus Marinospirillum. The sequence continues at coordinate 31,597 of CANQLY010000011.1, read as the reverse complement.
AAGGCAGAACCGTGCACTTTAGGTAGAACGCCAACTTCAATGGTTAAAGGGCGAACTGTTTTAAGGTCACGGCCATCAATACGTGGCTGACCATCAAGTACGTTATTACGCACAATTTCTTTTTCGATTTGTGCAAATACAGCTTTTACAGCATCTTTAGAAGGTGCCGCGTCTGTAGAAGTAACTAGCTGTTCGGTTACGCTTTGGCGTAGTTCATCTAAACGGCCATAACGCTGCATTTTGTCAGTAATTTTGTAAGCTTCACGAATGCCCACTTCAGCTAAAGGACGTACCAAAGCTTCGGTTGTGGTATCGGCTGGTGCTGCTTTCCAATCCCAAGAGGCTTTACCTGCTTCAGCAGCAAATTCTTTAATGGCTTGAATGGCTACTTGCATTTCCTCGTGAGCATAAAGAACGCCGCCTAACATCTGGTCTTCAGTTAGCTCTTTGGCTTCTGATTCAACCATTAGCACGGCACCTTCTGTACCCGCTACCACCATATTTAAACGTGAATCAACTAGCTGAGCAGAGTTAGGGTTAAGCATATAACCATCTGCATCGGTGTAACCCACACGAGCAGCCGCTAAAGGGCCGCTGAAAGGTACGCCAGAAATGCTGAGTGCCGCAGAAGCACCAATCATTGCTGCAATATCAGATTCCATACCACGTTCAGCAGAAACAACCGTACAAATAACTTGCACTTCATTCATAAAGCCCTCTGGGAAAAGAGGACGAATTGGACGGTCGATTAAACGCGAAATTAGGGTTTCTTTTTCAGTAGGACGGCCTTCACGCTTGAAAAAACCACCAGGAATTTTACCAACAGCGTAGGTTTTTTCTTGGTAGAAAACAGCCAAGGGAAAAAAGTCTTGCGTAGGGCTTACGTCTTTTTTGGCAACAGCAGTACATAACACGCTGGTGTTATCAACAGTAATAAGAACAGCACCAGTGGCCTGACGTGCAATGCGACCAGTTTCTAGTGTTACGGTGTTTTGACCATATTGGAAAGTTTTTTTGATAGCTACGGGATTCACAAATTTATCCTTTAAATACAATTTTTTTCGCCATTAATTAGCCCAACAATCATACGCTGCATTGCTCTGCAAACAAAGTACTAGCCGCTAGAAAGCAAAAAACCCCTGCCAGTTTTCACCAGCAAGGGTTTTAGTGATTAAGCCAACCGCTAATTAGCGACGTAGGCCTAAACGCTTAATCAGTTCTGCATAACGTGCTACGTCTTTTTTCTTCAAGTAGTCTAGCAATTTACGACGCTGACTAACCTTACGAATTAGACCACGACGGCTGTGGTGATCTTTTTTGTTAGTTTCGAAGTGAGATTGTAGTGCGTTAATATCAAAGGATAGCAAGGCAACCTGTACTTCAGGTGAGCCGGTATCATTTTCAGCACGCGCGAAATCTTTTACGATTTCAGCCTTACGTTCAGTTGTTAACATTTAAATACTCCACGGTCGCTTAGTTACTAGGGCAAAGCCATGCGACGTTACAGCCTGCCTGAAAATTTTTTGCTTAATTAAATGCTGTGTTTTGCATTTTAACAGGTTGCAACAACCAACCTTTAACAGCGTCGTGTTGCACTTGAGCTAAACCTAAGAAGGTTTGTCCTAAAGCATAAAGGCGCACATTTTGTCCGATAGTGGCGCTTGAGTCCAGCAATTTTATTGCTTGGCCTTGTAATACTAAGCTGGCCGAAGCTTCATCAATCGATTGTTTAGGTAAATGATCCATTAAAAAGTCGGTTGGTTTTAACAAAGCGGCAATGGGTGCTTCACCTTCGGTTTCATGTAAATCAATCAAACTTTCAAGGGTTACTAGCTCACTGGCATCTACACTGCCAGAAATAGTACGGCGCAAAGCACTTAAATAACCGCCGCTCCCCAAAGCAGTCGCTATGTCCTCGCCTAACACACGAATGTAAGTGCCTTTAGAGCAGCTAACTTCAAGTGTTAAGCTGTCGGCTGTAAAACCTAGCAGCTGTAACTTATAAATGGCGATGCCTCTAGGTGGACGTTCTATGGTTTGCCCAGCACGGGCTAATTCATAGAGTTTTTTACCCTGAAACTTGAGCGCTGAATACATGGGCGGTATTTGTTGTTGCGCACCCAAAAAGCCTAATAAAACTTTTTCTATTTTTTCTTGGGTCATTTCTGGCAAAGGGAAGCGTTCGACCACCTCGCCCTCGGCATCGGCAGTGGTGCGTTTTTCACCTAGCTGCACTGTGGTAACGTAGGTTTTATCGGCTTCTAACCCATAGCTTGCAAACTTGGTGGCCTCACCAAAGCAGAGCGGTAAAACACCCGTAGCCAGTGGGTCTAAATTTCCAGTATGGCCTGCTTTTTTAGCTTTAAGTAACCATTTAACTCTTTGCAAAGCTTGGTTGCTCGACAAACCCAAGGGCTTATCAAGCAATAGCACGCCATTCACAATTTTACGGGGAATCTTTTTTTGCATAAATCACTTTGCATAAACCAATGTATCTAAACCACTGAAAAAGCGTTTTTTATCTAACTTTTATTTGTCCGCTTCTTGCTCAACCGGCACTTCTTGACCAGACTCTTCAGCACGCTTTTTATCTTCAGCTAAGGCTTTTTCTATAAGGTTACTTAAATGCTGGCCACGTTGTACGCTTTCGTCGTAATGAAAACGCAGTTGGGGTACAACACGTAGCTTAATGCTTTGCCCAATACGGCCACGTAAAAAACCTGCCGCTTGTTTAAGAATTGCCATATTTTCAGCAATCACTTCAGGGTTATCTTCTTTACCTAACACGGTTACATAAATATCAGCATAACCTAGGTCTTTACTTACTTTAACGCCACTGACGGTAATCATGGCATCAAGCCTTGGGTCTTTAATTTCACGCTGAATCATGACTGCTAATTCACGCTGCATTTGATCGCCAATGCGGTCTAAACGACTAAATTCTTTCATAGCTACCTTCCAATAAAACAGCCCCGACTTTGACGAATCAAATAATCGAGGCTATTTAACAACTTTATAAAGCTAGTTATAAAGTGAGATGCATTAGAGCGTGCGCTCTACTCTGACCTTGTCAAAAACTTCGATCTTATCGCCGATTTTAACGTCATTGTAGTTCTTAACCCCAATACCACACTCCATACCATTACGCACTTCAGAGGCATCATCTTTAAAGCGACGCAGTGATTCTAGCTCGCCTTCGTAGATAACCACGTGGTCACGTAATACACGGATTTTCTTGTTACGGTAAACGGTGCCTTCAATAACCATACAGCCAGCAATCTGACCTAGTTTTGGTGAACGGAACACATCACGCACTTCTGCAATACCAACAATGTCTTCACGGTATTCAGGAGCTAGCTTACCTGTCATCGCCTGCTTAACTTCTTCTATCAGCTCATAAATGATGCTGTAGTAGCGTAAATCAATTTCTTCACGCTCAATAATGGCTCGGGCTGAAGCATCGGCACGCACGTTAAAGCCAAGCAATATGGCTTCAGAAGCTAGAGCAAGGTTAGCGTCAGTTTCGGTAATACCACCAACACCTGAAGACACCACGTTAACCTTAACTTCACTAGTTTCTAGCTCTTTCAACGCACCAATAATCGCTTCAACAGTGCCGCGCACATCCGACTTAAGAATGATATTAACGCTGGCAACTTCACCGGTTTCTAGGTGACTGAAGACGTTTTCAAGCTTAGCTTTTTGCTGACGCGCAAGTTTAACTTCACGGTATTTGCCTTGACGGAAAAGCGCAACTTCACGTGCTTTCTTTTCGTCTTTAACAACCATGAACTCATCACCGGCTTCAGGTGTACCGTCTAAACCTAGAATCTCAACAGGAATAGAAGGACCAGCAGAATCGATTTGCTTGCCATTTTCATCAATTAAGGCACGCACACGGCCATAGTTAAGGCCAGCAAGAACAATGTCGCCCTTACGAAGGGTACCGTTTTGAATCAGTACAGTAGCCACAGGGCCACGACCACGGTCTAAGCAGGATTCAACAACCACACCCTTACCTGGCGCTTCTGGAACGGCAGTTAGTTCAAGCATTTCAGACTGAAGCAATACCGCTTCTAGCAAGGCTTCAAGGCCTGTGCCTTTTTTGGCTGAAACGTGTACAAAAGGTGTATCGCCGCCCCACTCTTCAGAAATTACGCCGTATTGAGATAACTCATTACGAATACGTTCTGGGTCTGCGGTTTCTTTGTCCATTTTGTTAACAGCGACAACCAAGGGCACGCCAGCAGCTTTAGAGTGCTGAACAGCTTCTACGGTTTGTGGCATTACACCATCATCGGCTGCAACAACAAGGATAACAACGTCGGTTGCCTTAGCACCACGGGCGCGCATCGCTGTAAAAGCGGCGTGGCCTGGGGTATCTAAGAAAGTCACCATGTTACCTGCACTGGTTTCAACGTGATAAGCACCAATATGCTGAGTAATACCACCGGCTTCAGCATCGGCAACACTGGCCCGACGAATGTAGTCAAGTAGTGACGTTTTACCGTGGTCAACGTGACCCATCACAGTTACAACCGGTGCACGGGTAATGGCTGTGCCTTCATAACTAATGGTGTCAATAACTTCTGTTTCTATGGCGTTATCTTTTTGTAACTTAGGCAAGTGACCCATTTCTTCTACAACAATGGCTGCCGTTTCTTGGTCAATGACTTGGTTAATGGTTGCCATGGCACCCATTTTAAACATAACCTTAATCACTTCAGAGCTTTTAACTGCCATGCGGTCAGCAAGCTCTGCAACGGTAATGCTTTCTGGTACCAATACATCACGGGTAACAGGTGCCGTTGGCTTTTCAAAACCATGTTCACGTGAAGCGCCTGCAGCACGACGGCCACCTTTGCGCTTGTCATCTTTGCTGCCACGGCGACTTAAACGGCGATCTTCAAAGCTATCTTCACGTTTGCCACCAGTTTTCTTACCACCGGCAGATTTACGATTGCCAGGCTTAGTGGGCTTTGGCTTATCTTCTGTCGCGGCTACTTTTGTATTTTTTAGCAAGGTTTCTTCAGGCTCTTCAGTGCTATCTTCTTCAACACCTGTTACAACAGGGTTGGCACGTGCTTTACGTGCTTGTTCAGCACGGCGTTTTTCATCTTGCTTACGGCGCTCTTTTTCGGCATCCGCTTTTTTCTGAGCTTCTTCATCAAGCACTGGCTCAACAACCTTATTTTCTTGGTTAGCTTTACGCTTAGCTTCTTCTGCTAAGGCAATACGTGCAGCATCTTCAGCTTCACGGCGAGCTTTTTCAGTCGCTTGACGCTTTTCTTCTGCTTCAGTTTCTGCTTTTTGTAGCGCTTCTGCTTCAGCAGCTTTGGTCACTGCTTCTTGCGCTTTTTCAGCTTGGTCTTCTACTTCGCTGCGCTTAACAAAAGTACGTTTTTTACGCACTTCAACATTAATACTTTTACGACCATCTGTTTTTAACTGCTGTGTTGTTTTGCGAGTCATGGTAATACGCGTTGGCTCATCGCCCGTACCACTGGCACGCTTTAAAGAATCAAGATAAACTTTCTTATCCTGTTCAGATACTTTTTGGTCTTCACTTTTGTGCTGCAAACCTGCTTTCTGCATCTGTTCAAGCAGACTAGCAACAGGCCGCCCGATAGCTTCAGCAAATTCTTTAACGGTATTTTCTGCCACTGTGCATCTCCTCTAACTACGACCTAGTGCGCTCAAGCTTCATCTTCTTCAAACCAATGAGCGCGGGCCGCCATAATCATTTTACCGGCACGCTCTTCGGTCATAGCCTCGATATCCATAAGGTCATCAATGGATTGTTCGGCAAGATCATCAAGGGTGGTTAATCCTTTAAGTGCAAGTGCTGACGCTAGGGCGCGATCCATGCCCTCAAGGTTAAGCAGGGCTTGTTCAGGATTAGCATCTGCCAAAGCTTCTTCAGAGGCAATCTCTAAGGTCAGCAATTCGTTCTTCGCACGGCGGCGAAGCTCATTAACTAGGTCTTCATCTAAACCTTCAACTTCAAGGAATTCTTCAAGCGGCACATAAGCCACTTCTTCCAAACTTGTAAAGCCTTCATCAACCAGTGTACGCGCTAAGTCTTCATCAATATCTAAATGCTGAATAAAATATTCAATAAGAACATCAGCTTCTTGTTCTTGCTTACCGCTGGCTTCTTGTTCAGTCATTACATTTAGACGCCAACCGGTAAGATCACGTGCCAATTTAACGTTCTGACCACCACGGCCAATGGCCTGTGCTAGGTTATCTTCTGCAACGGCCACGTCCATTGAATGCGCATCTTCATCAACAACAATCGATGCAACTTCAGCAGGCGCCATGGCATTAATAACAAGCTGGGCTGGGTTGTCATCCCATAAAACAATATCCACACGCTCGTTATTTAATTCATTAGAAACCGCTTGCACACGTGAACCACGCATACCCACACAAGCACCCACGGGGTCGATGCGGCGGTCATTGGTTTTAACGGCAATTTTAGCACGTGAACCTGGGTCGCGTGCTGCGCCACGAATTTCAATTAACTGTTCAGAAATTTCAGGCACTTCAATTTTAAATAGCTCAATAATCATTTCTGGGCAGGTGCGAGACAATACTAACTGCGGGCCACGATTATTTGAGTTAACTTCTAGTAAAATGGCACGCACACGGTCATTCATGCGAAACTTTTCACCAGGAATCATTTCATTGCGTGCTAAATAAGCTTCAGCATTACCACCTAAATCAATAATCAGTCCATCACGGGTCGTTTTCTTAACAATGCCAGAAACTAAGCCACCTTGTTGGCCTAGGTATTGACGTATAACTTCAGCACGCTCTGCTTCACGCACTTTTTGAACAATGACTTGCTTGGCTGTTTGGGCAGCAATGCGGCCAAATTCAATGGAAGGGATTTTTTCTTCTTTAACATCACCAACAACCAAGCCTTCTTCTTTTGCAGCAGTTGCTGGAAGCTCGCTTGCAAGCTCGGTAAAATCTTCATCATCGACTACTGACCAACGGCGAAAACTATCGTATTCACCTGTTTTACGGTCGATGTGAACACGAATATCGACACCTTCTTCCATAAAACGCTTTTTGGTTGCGCTTGCTAGTGCCGCTTCAATTGCTTCAAATATAGTGTCCTTGGGAACGCCTTTTTCATTGGAGACGGCATCCACCACCAAAAGGATCTCTTTGCTCATGCCTTAGCCTCTTAGAAACAGTCCTTGCTACTTATTTTGCTTTTCCAGGTTCGTTTTAACTTTGGCCTGGTCGATAGTTTCAAACGGAAAACAGAATTCTTCTTCGTCGACTTGAAGAATAACTTCATCGTCTTCAATGCCTTTCAATAAGCCAATATATTTGCGCTGCCCTTCATAGGCTAAACGCAGCTTAAGCTGTACATGATGGCCGGCATAACGCTGGTAATGATCTAACGTAAATAAAGGACGGTCCATACCAGGCGACGAAACTTCAAGGGTATATTCGCTTTCAATGGGATCTTCAACATCCATTAGCGCACTGACTTGGCGGCTGACTTGCGCACAATTTTCAACGCTAATACCCTGTTCGCTTTCAATATAAATTCTTAGCAGGGTGTTTTGTCCACGACCACTGAATTCCAGGCCCCAGAATTCGAATCCAAGAGACTGAACAACCGGCTCAATTAGCTGTTCTAGTAGCTTATCTTTACTTGACACAGAAAAGGCTCCAGCTCTGCGTATGCAGATCAGATGACAAAGGCCGGAAAAATTCGGGGATAAGGCTGTGAGGCGCCGTCTGCGCGAAGATTTTTTCGACCTAACAAAAAGCCCCTTAAAAAAGGGGCTTCTGATTAAATCTTGGTAGCGGGGGCTGGATTTGAACCAACGACCTTCGGGTTATGAGCCCGACGAGCTACCAGGCTGCTCCACCCCGCATCAGATAAGCAGTAATTATAGAGGCTGCATTGCGTTACGTCAACCCTTAACTATAATTTGCTTCTATATTTGGTGCCGAAGGCGGGACTCGAACCCGCACAGGCTTTAGCCCACTACCACCTCAAGGTAGCGCGTCTACCAATTCCGCCACTTCGGCACAAATTTTTACTAAGCACTTGCTGCTAAACAACTTAATAATTATGACGACTTAATTTATTAAGCGGACAAATCATAGTGTTGCTAATCACTCTTGGCAAGCCCTAAAGTGAAATAAACTTGCAAGGGCTAGATTTAACGGCTTTCAACAGGGCCGCTATCATCAAGCAAAGGCAAGCGCTCACGTTCAAATTCTTGAATCACTTCTTCTGAAGGTAAACCTAAATCGGGTGAGTATTGCTGCTTAGCTAAATAAGCCAAACCCATGCTAGTTGCAAAGAATGCTGCTGCTAGCAAGCCTGTCATTTTACCCAGAAAACCGACTGGCCCAAGGCTACCAAAAACCGTGTTAGAAGCACCACCACCAAAAGAGGCGCCGGCTTCTGCTCCCTTACCCTGCTGCATAAGCACCAGCACAATCACACCCAAACCTAGCATGACATGAACGACTAAAACAATATTATGCATGTTAATTATTCCGCTGCTTTTCTAATTGCTAAAAACTGATCGGCATCCAAAGATGCACCACCAATCAACCCGCCATCAATGTCTGGCATTTCAAGTAATGACGCCGCATTATCAGGCTTCATGCTACCGCCATACAAGAACAACATGCTTGCTGCTAAATCTTTATCAACCTTTGCAACGGCTGCACGCAATAAAGCATGCACTTCTTGTGCCTGCTCAGGGGTTGCGGTTAAGCCCGTGCCTATCGCCCACACAGGCTCATAAGCAACAACCACTTTTTTAAGTTCATCTAAACTTAAATCGTCTAACAGCGTTGTTAGCTGCCTTAAAACCACCTCAGCAGTGGCGCCTGCTTCACGCTCTGCCAAGGTTTCACCCACACAAACCACCGGTATTAAATTAGCAGCTAACGCACGCTTGGCTTTTTCTAAAACCTGCGTATCAGTTTCAGCATGGTACTGGCGGCGTTCTGAATGCCCAAGCAAAACGTGACTTACACCCAAATCAGCCAACATAGCAGCAGACACTTCACTTGTATAAGCGCCTTCTTCTGCTTGCGAGCAATCTTGTGCACCCACACCAATAAAGCTACCTGCCAAAAGCTTTGTTGCTTGCGACAAATAAGGGTAAGGTGGAAAAACCAATACTTTGGCACTAAGCGGTTGTTGATTCAGTAGTTTATTAAGCAAATCAGTGACTAACCGCTGACTGCCATGCATTTTCCAGTTGCCTGCTACCAATTTTTGTCGCATTAATTCAGCCTATAATCGATTGAAGGGCATGGATTCTATTAAAGTTTGCGCTTAAGCTCAACCAGCAACGTCAGTAATGACTGCTGCTATCTCTTCTGCTAAGGCTTGAACTTCCTCTTGCTGCTCACCTTCTACCATTACTCTTAGCAGTGGTTCGGTTCCAGACGGGCGCAATAAAATTCTTACTCGACCCTTCATGCGGCTTTCAATTTCTTTTACTTTGGCCTGCACTTGTGGGTGGCGTATTAAAGCGTCTTTATTGTCTGAAGTACGAATATTCACTAAGCTTTGTGGCATTTTTTTCATGCCTTGCAACAGTGAATCTACTTGCCCATCGGCCTCTTTAATGGCTTGCAATACTTGCAAAGCTGCCACAATGCCATCACCGGTTGACTGCACATGGCGACACACCACATGCCCTGAATTTTCACCGCCCACTAGCCAGTTATTTTTTTGCAGCTCGGCCATAACATAGCGATCACCCACTTTAGCTCGTATAAAAGGAATATTGGCTTCTTTTAAAGCCAGCTCCAAACCTAAATTACTCATTTCAGTGCCCACAATGCCACCTTGCAACTGGCCTTTGCTTTGTAGGTTTTTAGCTAAAATGTACAGTAAGTCATCACCATCTAATAAACGGCCAGTACGGGTTACCATCACTAGCCGGTCGCCATCACCATCAAAGCCGATACCAAGATCAGCACCCATTTCCAGCACTCGGTCTTGCAAAGCTCTTGGATTAGTTGAACCATAACCCTTGTTAATATTAAGGCCATCGGGTTTAGCGCCAATTACATCAACGGTGGCACCTAGCTCGCTAAACACTTCAGGCGCTATGTGGTAAGTCGCACCATGAGCACAATCAACCACCAACGACATGCCTTGTAAACTGGCATTAAAAGGCAAAGTGTTTTTACAAAATTCAATGTAACGACCCGCCGCATCATTAATGCGCCGTGCTTTACCTAAAAGTGCCGGTGCAACCGTTTCCATGGGCTTATCTAACCAAGATTCTATTTCCAGCTCCACTTCATCGGGCAGTTTTTCACCATTTCTTGAAAAGAACTTAATGCCGTTATCTTCAAATGAATTGTGCGAGGCGCTAATAACGATGCCTGCATCAGCATGAAAAGTTTGGGTTAAATAAGCAATACCAGGGGTTGGCATAGGGCCTAATAAATACACATCCACCCCTGCCGCAGAAAGCCCTGCTTCAAGCGCCGATTCAAACATATAACCAGAAAGGCGTGTGTCTTTACCAATTAAAATACGCTTTTTACCCTGCTTAGCAAAAACTTTACCCGCAGCCCAGCCTAGCTTTAGCACAAAATCAGGTGTTATGGGGTGCTCGCCTACTCGCCCACGAATACCATCGGTACCAAAATATTTTCTATTCATAGTGTTCCTGCATTTTAAGTAAGGCTAGAAGCCTGCTGAACTGCCTGCCACACCTGCAAGGCATCTTTCAAGCCTACGACGGAATGAACCCGTAAAATACTAGCACCCTGCTGAGCCGCTAACAAATGCGCTGCCAACCCTGCTGCATCCCTTTCTAAGGCAGACTTACCCGTTATTTCGCCTAGCATTCGCTTACGCGACATGCCCACCAACAAAGGCTGACCTAAACTTAGCAGCCTGTTTAAGTTAGCTAAAAGCGTTAAATTATGCGGCAGTTGCTTGGCAAATCCAAACCCTGGGTCTAATAGAATTTTTTCTTGTGCAATGCCAGCAGTAATGCAGGCTTGTAAACGGTGACTTAACCAGTGTTTTACTTCTGCCACCACATCCACATAATCAGTCTGCTGCTGCATAGACGAAGGCTCGCCACGCATGTGCATAATGCAAATGGGTAAGCCTGTTGCCACCGCCGCTTCTAGCGCCCCTTCACGGGTAAAAGAGCGCACATCATTTAATAAATTCGCACCTAGCTTGGCCGCTTCTAACATAAGCTTTGGGCTACTAGTATCAATTGAAACCAACACGTTCGATTCTTTTCTAAGCGCTTCTAATACAGGCAGAACCCTATCCAACTCTTCCTGTTCGCCTACATCCTCAGCGCCGGGGCGAGTCGATTCACCGCCAATATCTATAAACGCAGCGCCTTCTGCTGCCATTTGCAGGGCTTGCTGAACCGCCAAATTTACCAAAGTGTAACGACCACCATCAGAAAAAGAGTCAGGCGTTACATTAAGAATGCCCATAATTTGTGGCTGATGTAATTTCAATGAGGGGAATGTTTTGCTTAGCATAACGATTAATTAAAAACTCGCACTTAAAGAAAACCCCGCCTTGGCGGGGTTAAAAGCTTAACAAATGATAACCTAGTGAACCGAACCACCTAGCGAGTCGGCTGGTTTCTTAAGGTCTGGTTTTTGCTCTTCATCTTTAGTGGCATCCTGCTCGCCACCCACGCTGTCATAAACCTTAAGACCACCTTCGCCATCATCACCCCAATCTTTAGGTGGCTGTGGCTTAATGCCTTTCATTATGTCGTCAATTTGGCTGGCATCAATGGTTTCATATTCCATTAAAGCATCCTTCATCAACTCCATAGCATCGCGGTTTTCTTCTAACAAGCGCACAGCTTCTTCATAACAATCGTCTAGAATTTTTCTAATTTCAGCATCGAGCAATTTGGCAGTATCACCACCAACACTCATACCGCCACCACCGCCACCACCGCCTTGCATAAAGGGGCTATCTTCTTCTTCACTATAAAGCACAGGACCAGCCTTATCAGACAAGCCCCACTTGGTCACCATATTGCGTGCCATTTTAGTGGCTTGCTGAATATCATTGGATGCACCTGTGGAAACACCGTCGGCACCATAGAACATTTCTTCAGCAATGCGACCGCCATAGGCAGACGTAATGCGGCTTAATAAGTAACGGCGGCTGTAAGAAACCTTGTCTTCTTCAGGCAGGAACATAGTCACACCTAAAGCACGGCCTCGTGGAATAATAGAAACCTTATACACAGGGTCATGGTCAGGCAATAAGCGGCCTAAAATGGCGTGACCTGCTTCGTGGTAAGCCGTCATGGTTTTGTCTTTTTCAGTCATCACCATCGACTTACGTTCAGCGCCCATCATGATTTTATCTTTGGCCTTATCAAACTCTTCCATACCAACTAAACGGCGACCAGTACGGGCAGAGAAAAGCGCCGCTTCGTTCACCAAGTTAGCCAAGTCTGCACCTGAAAAACCAGGTGTGCCCCGCGCTATAAACGATGGGTTAACATCATCAGCCAAAGGCACTTTACGCATGTGCACTTTAAGGATTTGTTCACGGCCACGAATATCAGGCAATGCCACCACTACTTGACGGTCGAAACGGCCGGGGCGTAATAGTGCTTTATCTAACACATCAGGGCGGTTAGTTGCGGCAATAACAATAACGCCGTCGTTGGCCTCAAAACCATCCATTTCTACCAGCAGCTGGTTAAGGGTTTGTTCACGCTCATCATTACCCCCCCCCATACCTGAACCACGGTGGCGACCGACTGCATCAATTTCATCAATAAAGATAATGCAAGGGGCGCTTTTTTTAGCCTGCTCAAACATATCACGCACACGCGAAGCACCCACACCCACAAACATTTCGACAAAATCTGAACCAGAAATGCTAAAGAAGGGTACTTTGGCTTCACCAGCAACGGCTTTAGCCAATAATGTTTTACCAGTACCAGGGCTACCCACCATTAAAACACCACGGGGAATTTTACCGCCCAAACGCTGAAACTTACCCGGATCACGCAAAAACTCGACCAGTTCAGCAACATCTTCTTTGGCTTCATCACAACCCGCCACATCAGCAAAAGTGGTTTTAATCTGGTCTTGGGTTAGCAAGCGAGCTTTAGATTTACCAAAACTCATGGGGCCGCCTTTACCACCGCCACCCCCTTGCATCTGGCGCATGAAGAACATAAATACGGCCATAATTAATAAAATTGGAAAGCTGGCAACGAGCAAGCGCATCCAAATGCTTTGGCCTTCAGGTTTTTTACCTTCAACTAAAACATTATTGCTTAACAGGTCATCTATTAAACGTGGATCATCGGCAGCCGGACGAATGGTTTGGAAGCGTGAGCCATCGACTCGCTCACCAAAAATATCGTAGCCATCAATAACAACTTTCTTAACTCTTTTTTGCTGTACTTCACTGACAAATTGGGAATAATTTGTCGTGTTTGGCGTGGTTTCAACATTAAAGCTGTTAAACACCGTCAGCAAAACTGCTGCGATGACCAGCCATAGAATGAGATTTTTGGCCATATCGTTCAAGGCAATGCCCTCTTTGTTGATCCTGCCTGATAAAAAACAATTGATTAACATCAGGCTAAACAGAAAACCTATACTACATCACTTAACAGCTAAGACCGATACTAAACAGTAACAATTCCATTTATTCTTTATATGACCACCATAGTTAAATTTAGTTAGTTACTCATTGTTTAACTTTTATTTAACCTTTATAGCCTCTAGCTAACAAATAAACTTCACGCGATCTTGCCCTAGATGCTGCGGGTTTGCGTGCTAACACTTTAGTAAAGCGACTGCGTAATAGCTTTAAATAGTCTTCATAACCTTCGCCTTGAAACACCTTAGCCAATAGATCGCCACCGGGTTTAAGCACCTGCTCGGCTAAATCCAACGCTAATTCAACTAAATACATCGCCTTAGGCTGATCAATTGCATTCAACCCACTAAGGTTGGGTGCCATATCAGAAATTACAAGGTCTGCTTGCTTGCCTTGCATCGAATTTAACAAACTATCCAATACTTCATCGTCAGTAAAGTCACCCTGAATAAATGCCACATCAGGAATGGCATCCATGGGTAAAATATCAGAGGCAATAATCTTACCCTGCCCACCTAGCCTTTCAGACAAGAGCTGCGACCAACCGCCAGGCGCACTGCCTAAGTCGATTACCGTCATGCCCGAACGAAACAAACGGTCTTTATCATCAATTTCAGCTAGCTTGTAAGTGGCGCGTGAACGGTAGCCATCTTTTTGGGCTTTTTGTACCCAAATGTCTTCAACATGCTCTTTTAGCCAACCCGCACTGGTTTTTGAACGTGCCACACTTAACCTCACAAAAATTTAACCGTCATAAAAGATGACCTAAGCACTCGCTACCACTAGAATAGGCGAACCAGCAATTGCTGCCCTTAATTAACTAAAGCTGAGTAGATTAACATGAGCCTGAAAGGCACACAAAAAAAAGAGCTAAGATCTTTAGGTCATAGCTTAAACCCTGTTGTATCGGTTGCAGAGAATGGTTTGTCAGAAGGCGTTGTTAAAGAAGCCGACCGTGCGCTAACCGACCACGAACTGATTAAAATTCGTTTTAGTTTAGATGACCGTGATGAACGCCGCGAACTAATGACAACACTTGCCAGCAAACTACAAGCTGAACTCGTCCAGACCATAGGTAAAATTGGTCTTTATTACCGTGCAGCGCGAAAACCCAACCCCAAGCTTTCTAACTTATTACGCTTTGCTGACTAGCTGATAGCAATAATTTATTAAGCCGTTTCTTATAATACATTGGGCATCTTGTTTATTTTTTACTAATCTCAAGTTAAGCTGATCATTTGATCACCCTTGAGGAGTATAAAAAATGAGTGATAAACCTAAATTAACATCCGTTTCTGGGTGCCCAATAGCGAATAACCAAGACAGCCTAACAGCCGGTGCGCGTGGGCCGATGCTGCTACAAGACGTTTGGTTTTTAGAAAAACTCGCCCACTTTGACCGTGAAGTGATTCCTGAGCGGCGCATGCACGCTAAAGGCTCTGGCGCTTTTGGACGTTTTACCGTTACCCACGATATTACCCAATACACCAAGGCCAAACTTTTTGAAGAAGTGGGCAAGCAAACAGAAATGTTTGTGCGCTTTTCTACTGTGGCTGGTGAACGTGGTGCAGCCGATGCAGAGCGTGATATTCGCGGCTTTGCGATGCGTTTTTACACCGAACAAGGCAACTGGGACTTAGTCGGTAACAACACGCCGGTTTTCTTCTTCCGTGACCCGTTAAAATTCCCCGACCTTAACCATGCTGTTAAGCGTGACCCACGCACCAACATGCGTAGTGCTACGAATAACTGGGATTTTTGGACAGGTTTACCCGAAGCTTTACACCAAATCACCATTTTAATGAGTGACCGAGGCATTCCTGCTTCTTATCGTCATATGCACGGCTTTGGTTCGCATACCTTTAGCTTTATTAATGCAGATAATGAGCGCTTTTGGGTTAAGTTCCACTTTAAAACTCAACAAGGCATTAAAAACTTAACCGATCAAGAAGCAGCAGAACTGGTTGGCCAAGACCGCGAAAGCTCGCAGCGTGATTTATACCAAGCCATTGAAGACGGCGATTTCCCACGCTGGACTCTGTATGTGCAAATCATGCCTGAAACCGATGCAAGCAAAGTGCCTTACCATCCCTTTGATTTAACCAAAATCTGGCCCAAAGGCGACTACCCCTTAATTGAAGTGGGTTTCTTTGAGCTAAATAAAAACCCTGAAAACTATTTTGCCGATGTAGAGCAAGCTGCGTTCAACCCTGCACACATTGTTCCTGGCATAAGCTTCTCGCCAGATCGCATGTTGCAAGGCCGCTTGTTCTCTTATGGTGATGCACAACGCTACCGCCTAGGTGTGAACCATTCTCAAATTCCAGTGAATACGCCACGTTGCCCCGTGCATAGTTATCACCGCGATGGCGCTATGCGTGTCGATGGTAACCAAGGTGGCCGTTTGCATTACGAACCCAACAGCCAAGGCGAATGGCAAGAGCAGCCTGATTTTTCAGAACCGCCCTTAGCATTAGAAGGCATGGCCGATCGTTTTGATTATTGGGAAGACGAGCCAGATTACTTCACTCAGCCCGGCAACCTATTCCGCTTGTTAAGCCCAGCAGAACAACAGGTATTGTTTGAAAATACCGCACGTAATATGAACGGCGTGCCTGAAAGCATTAAACTAAAGCACATAGAACATTGCAGCAAAGCAGACCCTGCTTATGGTGAAGGTGTTGCTAAGGCTTTGGGATTGAAACGTTAGAAACAAAACTTACTAGATAAGCTTTGTCCATAAAAAAGCCGCACCTAGGTGCGGCTTTTTCAACTAAAGGTAAAAGCTAAAAAAACTAGCCTTCTTCGCCGTAACGAATTTCACCAATTTCAAATTCCACATCGCCCCTAGGGGTTTTAATGTGGGCAACGTCGCCTTCTTCTTTACCTATTAGGCCGCGTGCTATGGGCGAACTAAACGAGATTTTGCCAATTTTAACATCGGCTTCGTCTTCGCCCACTAGGGTGTAGGTCACTTCTTCGTCGGTATCTAGGTTAAGCAAATCGACCGTGACACCAAAAACTACCTTGCCCACTTTAGGCAAAGTAGTCACGTCAATTACTTGTGCGTTAGATAACTTGCCTTCAATTTCCTGAAGGCGGCCCTCAATAAAGCCCTGCTGTTCACGCGCCGCATGGTATTCGGCATTTTCTTTAAGGTCGCCATGCTCGCGGGCTTCAGCAATAGCAGCAATTACCTTGGGGCGCTCTACCGTTTTTAGCTGGGTTAGCTCTTCACGTAGGCTTTTTTCACCCGCTACTGTCATTGGACTTTTTTGCATAATTAAATTACTCCTTGATGCAGATCCTGCAAACGACGCACTTGTACATTCATACCGTACTCAAGCGCTTGGCACAGGGCAGCCGCTCCGGCTAGGGTAGTGCTGTAAGGCACTTTGTGTTGCAGTGCTGCACGGCGTATGCCGGCTGAATCTGTTGTAGCCTGACGGCCTTCAGTGGTATTAACGATATAAGCTATCTCATCGTTTTTAACCTTATCAACAATGTGCGGACGACCTTCGGCAACCTTGTTAACAACTTCAGCTTCGTGGCCAGCCGCTTTTAATACCGCTGCTGTGCCGCTTGTCGCTATTAGCTTAAAGCCAAGCTTAACCAAAACAGCCGCTACTTCTGCGATGTAAGGCTTGTCAGCTTCACGCACTGAAAGAAAGGCTAGGCCACCGGCTTTGGGCATTTTTTCGCCCGCGCCAAGTTGTGACTTCATAAAGGCTTCGGCAAAAGTAGCGCCGCTACCCATAACTTCACCCGTAGACTTCATTTCTGGACCAAGAATGGGGTCAACACCTTGGAACTTATTGAAAGGGAAGACCGCTTCTTTAACGCTAAAGAAAGGTGGAATAATTTCCTTTTCAAAACCCTGTTCTTTTAAGCTAGTGCCAGCCATGCAACGGGCGGCTATTTGCGCTAAAGAAACACCAATGCACTTAGAAATAAACGGCACAGTACGTGAAGCGCGTGGGTTAACTTCGATAACATAAATAATGTCGTCTTGATAAGCCAACTGGACGTTCATTAAGCCAACCACACCTAGCTCGCGTGCCATTTTAGCAATAACCACACGCATTCTGTCTTGCACTTCAGCAGGCAGCGAGTAGGGTGGTAAGGAGCAAGCCGAGTCACCTGAGTGAACACCGGCTTGTTCTATGTGCTGCATAATGCCGCCAACAACTACATCTTTACCATCACACACAGCATCAACGTCAATTTCAATGGCAGCGTTTAAGAAGTGGTCTAGCAATACCGGGCTGTCGTTAGACACTTTTACGGCGCTAGTCATGTAACGCTCTAGCTCATCTGGGCCATAAACAATTTCCATCGCACGGCCACCCAATACATAAGAAGGACGCACAACTAGCGGATAACCAATGTTTTCAGCTTTGGCTAGGGCTTCATCAAAACTACGCACTGTCGCGTTAGGCGGCTGAATTAAGCCGAGCTTTTCAATCATTTGCTGGAAGCGTTCACGGTCTTCAGCACGGTCAATCGCATCGGGCGTAGTACCAATAATGGGCACACCAGCGGCTTCTAATTCACCGGCAAGTTTCAGGGGCGTTTGGCCACCAAACTGCACAATCACGCCTTTTGGCTGCTCTTTAAGTACAATTTCTAACACGTCTTCTAGGGTGACCGGTTCAAAATAAAGACGGTCAGAAGTGTCATAGTCAGTCGAAACGGTTTCAGGGTTACAGTTAACCATAATGGTTTCGTAACCATCGTCACGCATAGCAAAGGCGGCGTGAACACAGCAATAGTCGAACTCAATACCCTGACCAATGCGGTTTGGACCACCACCCAACACCATGATTTTATCGCGGGTTGAAGGGTTAGATTCGCACTCTTCTTCATAAGTGGAATACATATAAGCGGTGCTGGTCGAAAATTCTGCAGCACAGGTATCAACACGCTTATAAGTAGGACGCACATTCAACTGGTGGCGTAACTTACGGAAAGAATTTTCAGACACACCCAATAACTGAGCAAGGCGAGCATCGGAGAAACCTTTACGCTTTAGGCGAAAAACCTGCTCGTAATCTAACTCACCAAAGGCAGTGCGAGCGACTTCTGCTTCTAAGCTAATCAGCTCTTCAATCTGCACTAAATACCAGTGATCAACGTGGGTTAGGCGGTGAATTTCTTCTAAATCCATCCCTGAACGGAAAGCATCACCTATGTACCAAATACGGTCAGCACCGGGGTTTTGTAATTCACGGCGTAGGCTAGCCAATGATTCAGTATCAAACTTTTCTAGCTTAGGATCTAAGCCATTCACACCCACTTCTAGGCCACGCAAGGCTTTTTGCAAAGACTCTTGGAAAGTGCGGCCTATCGCCATCACTTCACCCACCGATTTCATTTGTGTAGTTAGGCGATCATTGGCTTGGGGGAATTTTTCAAAGGTAAAACGAGGAATCTTAGTAACAACATAGTCGATGGTTGGCTCAAAAGAAGCCGGAGTTACACCACCCGTAATGTCATTTTTTAGCTCATCAAGGGTGTAACCCACGGCTAGCTTGGCAGCAATTTTAGCAATCGGGAAGCCCGTTGCCTTAGAGGCCAAAGCCGATGAGCGGCTAACACGGGGGTTCATTTCAATAACCACCATGCGGCCAGTATCGGGGCAAATACCAAACTGTACGTTAGAGCCGCCCGTTTCTACGCCTATTTCACGAATAACCGCCAAAGAAGCGTCACGCATGATGTGGTATTCTTTATCGGTCAGGGTTTGAGCAGGCGCAACAGTAATGGCATCGCCTGTGTGAACACCCATCGCATCAAAGTTTTCAATGGAGCAGACAATAATGCAGTTGTCATTTTTGTCGCGCACCACTTCCATTTCATATTCTTTCCAACCAATCAGCGACTCATCAATCAGCAGCTCTTTGGTGGGCGAAAGGTCTAGGCCACGCAGACAAATTTCTTCAAATTCTTCTTTGTTGTAAGCGATGCCGCCACCGGAACCACCCATAGTAAACGAAGGGCGAATAATGCACGGGAAACCTAAGTCTGCCTGCATTTCCCAAGCTTCTTCCATGCTATGAGCGATATGGGCGCGTGGGCATTCTAAGCCAATCTTTTTCATGGCTTCGGCAAAACGCTGACGGTCTTCGGCTTTGTCGATGGTGTCTGCATTGGCACCAATCATTTCAACGCCATACTTTTCTAGTACGCCGTATTTTTCTAAATCTAACGCACAGTTTAATGCCGTTTGGCCACCCATCGTAGGTAACAAGGCATCGGGGCGTTCTTTTTCAATAATTTTCTCAACCACTTCCCAAAGAATTGGCTCGATGTAGGTAGCATCAGCCATAACAGGGTCGGTCATAATGGTGGCAGGGTTAGAGTTAACTAAAATAACTCGATAACCTTCCTCACGCAGTGCCTTACAGGCTTGAGCACCTGAGTAGTCAAACTCACAGGCCTGACCTATGACAATAGGGCCAGCACCTAGAATCAGTATGCTTTTAATATCAGTACGTTTTGGCATAACATTCTCTATTTCTAACGGGTTCAGGTGGCCGAATTTTTACGGGCTTCGATCAAGCTAATAAAGCGATCAAACAAACCCGCAGCACCTTTAGGATCTGTACTTGCGGCTGGATGGCCTTGAAAACCAAATGCGGCTTTATCGGTACGCTCTACACCCTGCAAAGTGCCGTCAAACAAAGACTTATGTGTCGCAACTAAGGTGGTAGGCAAAGAGGCTGCATCCACTGCAAAGCTATGATTCTGGTTAGTAATCATCACCGTGTTGTCTGCTAAATTTTGCACAGGGTGATTAGCACCGTGATGACCCACAAGCATTTTTACAGTTTTAGCACCTGAAGCTAGGGCAAGTAATTGGTAGCCTAAGCAAACACCAAACACGGGCACATCGGTTTCTAAAATGCCAGCAATGGCTTGAATAGCATAATCGCAAGGTTCAGGATCGCCTGGGCCATTACTTAAAAACACCCCATCGGGGTTCATTGCCAATACCTCAGCAGCCGTTGTGCTTGCAGGCACTAACGTTACACGGCAACCACGACTTGCCAACATGCGTAAAAAGTTAAGCTTAACGCCAAAGTCATAGGCCACCACATGGTAAGGCAAGCTTTTAGCATCAAGCTGTGCATAACCTTCACCTAGTGTCCAAATGCCTTCTGTCCAGCTTTGCACTGTTTGGGTGGTCACTTCTTTAACTAGGTCTAAGCCTTTTAAAGGTGCTGAATTTTTAGCAGCAGCAATGGCCTGCTCAGCAGCATCACTGGCAGCCGCCGCTTTACCTGCAACAATGCAACCCTTTAAAGTGCCTTTAGTACGCAATAAACGGGTTAGGCGACGGGTATCAATTTCACTAATGGCAACAAGGTTTTTCTTTTGCAAATAGTCTGCTAAAGGCATTTCGCAGCGAAAATTGCTTGCCATTAAAGGCAAATCACGAATGATTAAACCGGCAGCACCCTTTGAAGTCGATTCATGATCTTCAGGGTTAATACCTGTATTACCAATGTGAGGGTAGGTGAAGGTCACCAATTGGCGCACATAAGAAGGGTCAGTCAGAGTTTCTTGGTAGCCACTCATTGAGGTATTAAACACCACCTCACCAACGGTTTGTCCATCGGCACCTATTGCGATACCTTTGAACACACTGCCGTCTTCTAGTGCCAGAATAGCGGGTCTGGTCAAAACAGTTTCCTCCCATAACAGGCTTTCAGCAGGGCCGCCTGTTCACGGCCAATACCGATTTTGGGTTGCAAAAAAGCGAGATGAACTGGTGTCCATCCCGCTTTTTTATATAATTTGGTGGGTAAGCTTGTGCCCTAAACTTAGGCGCTTATCTTGATAATTCTACCGCAAAAACGTTAGAAAGGTCTAGCTCCAAATTACTTTAAGTTCAGTACATCTTGCATATCGTAAAGACCAGCCGGCTTATTTTCTAACCAGCTAGCAGCCCTTACTGCACCCTTAGCAAAAGTCATGCGACTTGAAGCCTTGTGGGTAATTTCAACTCTTTCGCCTTCATTACCAAACACGACCGTATGGTCGCCCACCACATCGCCCACACGCATGGTCGCAAAACCTATGGTTTCAGGCTTACGTGCACCGGTTTGGCCTTCTCTGCCATAAACCGCTACTTCTTTTAAATTACGACCCAGTGCTTTAGCCACCACTTCACCCATACCAAGCGCAGTGCCTGACGGTGCATCCACTTTATGGCGGTGGTGAGCTTCTACAATTTCAACATCGTAATCATCGCCTAGTGCAGCGGCGGCAAGTTCTAATAAGCGAAAGCAAACGTTAACGCCAACACTCATATTCGGTGCAAAAACTACGGGCACTTTTTGTGCAGCAACGGCTAACTCAGCTTTTTGGGCAGCACTTAAACCTGTTGTACCCACAACCATTGCCTTGCCATTGGCCGCACAAAAAGCAGCATTAGCTAACGTAACGGCAGGGGTGGTGAAATCGATTAATAAATCAAAATCATCAACTACTTTTTCTAATGAATCTACCACTTGAATAGCAACACGGCCTATACCAGCTAATTCACCTAAATCAACACCCACTAAGCTTGAACTTGGCTCCACAATGCCGGCGGCTAATTTTACTTGCAAGCTTTCATTTACTGCTTCAATTAGGGTTTTCCCCATGCGACCACCCGCACCCATAACTGCTATTCTGATCATGATTTTCCCCATAAAATAAGTTTACAAAATTTAGTTAAATAACATTATACTTGAATTTTATCTCTCTAAGTCACCCAGCTTGTTATAGGCGACTAGCCGCTTGTGATGAATGAATAGTTTCACTTTATTTATATGAAATCATTCATTATTAAGCACTTATATTTTGTTAATATGCACTAAAACTTGCTATTAACTAGGGGTCACTATGCAACCCAGTTTTTCTTCAAGCCCAAGCTATGAACGCATTAAGCGCTTAAATGCTATCGGCATTGCTTTATCTGCTCAAAAAGATCAGGGCAAACTGTTAGAAATGATTCTAAACAGTGCACGTGAACTTACCCATGCCGATGCTGGCACCTTATACATGGTTGAAAAAGATAAGGAGTTTTTACGTTTTGCCATGGTACAAAATGACCGGCTTAATATTCATTTTGGAGGCACAGGTGAACCAGTTGACAAGAATTTTCCTCTCATTCCTTTGCATTTAGCCGATGGCTTACCTAATGAGCGCATGATTGTTGCTTGGGCGGTGCTTAACAAAAAAACTGCCCGCATTAAAGCTGGCTAATACTGGTAGTGAATTTATGGCTGATGAAAAAATTAGCCGGGTTATCAGCCTAAGTCAACAAGGTTGGATTGATTTAAAAGGCCAGCACCACCCCCTATTAAGTGAAGAAGAAATAGACAACCTTTCTATACGCCGTGGCACGCTTAACCAGCAAGAGCGTAAAGTTATGGAAGGCCACATGGTGCATACACTTGCCATGCTTAACCAACTGCCTTTCCCACGCCACTTAAAACGCGTTCCAGAATATGCAGGCGGACACCACGAACGGATGGATGGCAAAGGTTACCCTTTAGGTTTAACACGTGAACAAATGTCGATACCGGCACGAATGATGGGAATAGCCGATGTTTTTGAAGCCTTAACTGCGCATGAACGGCCTTATAAAAAACCGATGCCGCTATCTCAAGCACTAACGATTATGGGGCGAATGGTTGAAGATAACCATTTAGACCCTGATATTTTTACCTTATTTGTTTATAAAGAAGTTTACCTTGATTATGCTAAAAAACATTTACGCAAAGAGCAACTGGATGCAGTTGATATAAATAAATTACCTGGTATTAAGCTTGATTCCATTAAAAAAACAACCAATTAATACAATTGTAAGGAGCTGGGTGTGAAGGTAGAAATTTTAGGTTGCAGTGGTGGTATGGGCAAAAAAAAACACACCACTTGCTACCGAATAAATGAACACACCCTGTTAGATGCAGGCACAGGTTTAGGCAGCCTAAGCCATAAAGAGCAGTTAAAAATTAAACACGTATTTATAACCCATTCACACATGGATCATATTTGTTTTTTACCATTGCTTATTGATAATCTATTTGAATATTTGACCCAACCCCTACAGGTTTATGCCTTACCTGAAATCCTAGCAACCTTACAACAGCACATTTTCAATTGGAAAATTTGGCCTGATTTTTCAACTTTACCTAACGAAGAAGCACCCGTTGTTAAATTTAACACCATTACACCGCATGAATCATTAGTCATTGAAGGGCTAACGTTGACTGCTTTCCCAGTTGAGCACACCATTGCTACCTGTGGCTACCATGTAATTAATAAACAAGGTAAAGCCTTAGCCTTTACAAGTGACACCACTTTTGGTCCTAATGTATTAAAAGAAATAAACCAGTTAGGGAAGCTTGATGTCTTAATGACCGAATGCGCCTTCCCTAATCGGCTTAATAAATTAGCAAAATTATCTAAACACCTAACACCTTCATTGTTAAATACCTTTATTAATGCACTAGAACATACACCCAAGCAAGTGTGGTTATCGCATTTAAAGCCTAGCCAAACTGAAGAAATTAAAGCCGAGCTTACCCAGCTTAATTTGAATACCCAAGTAAGGCTGCTTAAGTCAGGTGAGTTATTAGAAGTTTAATGAGATTTTTAAGTTATAGGCAACACTTAGCCTAACTAGTTAGGCTAAGTGTTACTGCGAGTATTCGCTAGGCCTTAGCGCTTGGGGGGGTAAAGCTTTTTGTTTATAGTTTAATGCGTATGGATGTTGCTGGTTAGCCTTACGACTTAGTTTTAAATTCAAAGCCAGTCCCCCACTTTCTTGCTTGTCAATCCCATCTTTTCTTGCTAACTTGTTTGCACACAATTTCAAAAAGTTTAGTTTAGGTTCATTACGAATCTAAAGTTTACTTTAAAAAAAACCTCCCAATCACTGCATCGTATCTTGGCAGATATTCAGCGAAAGGGAGGCCACCATTAGGTAGCAGAATTATGTCTCCTTATGACTCGCTTTGCAATACGCAAAAGCCACCGCCCTTGCGGTCGTCCATCCATTATAAAACCTTTGATCGCATCAAAAAGCAGTTTCCTGGCACTCAGTATGGAAACCGTTGTGGGCACCGTGCTGTTTTTAAAGGCTTACCTGCATTAATGAAAAATGGCAAACGAATCTTACGGCCTAATATTATTAGCAGCCTTGAAAAAAAAGCCGTTGCTTTTTTTCGGCAAGATTACAAAATCATTTTTCAGCAATGCCCAACGTTAAAAGCAGCGCATAATTCTAAATCTGGCGTAATGCGTAGCGAATTGCGTGAAAGCTTGGCTTTAACTGCGTCAGGTTTAATCCGCTTAATGGATTTATCCACCCTTGCCTTTCAAGAAGAGCGCAGCATAACTGAGATGTACCGTTTCATGGCCTATGCTTTAAGTGCCGAAGGGGAAGGCCGCCGCACTTCGCCCGATCGTATTTTTCGTGATATAAAAATACTTAGAGAAGCCGGTTTAATTACCTACCATTTGCCACCGGCAGTGCAGTTAGCAGAAGGCCAGTGGGAAGCTGCACCTGCCAATATTGGCTTTACCCAACGTTTTTGGACGCTGATTAAAGCCTGCCAAAATCAGCTAAATAAAGCAAAAAACGATGCCCTACAAAAGTGCCATAAACTGCTTAACCTACAAGAAAAAGCTAACATTGAAGTAATGAAGCGGCGCATTAACCACCTAGCCCAAGAAAGTGAACGCAAGTTTATAGCCCAAGCCGCCAAACTAAAAACCGTGCTAAACCCAGTTCAGCCACCCGCACCACACCCAACTTATCCACAGGCAGATTCGCCCTACCCAGCGGCAGCAAATGAAGCTTGGTTTGAACAGCCGTCAATTCAGCCCGAATCAATACAACCTGAATCAATACAACCTGAATCAATACAACCTAAGCCCATTAAAACAAGGCTAAACAATGCAGAAGCTGCCGTATTTGAACAAGCGGTAAGCAAGCTGCGGGCGTGGTTTTTTTCTAACGCCTTTGCCAGCGACCACCCCAACCCAATAGGCGTGGCACAAGAAGCGTATTTAATGCTAAGTAAACAAGGTGAAATGGCTGTTTTTCAAGCCGCCCGAAAGCTTAGGTTAGTTTAATACTTGGGCTGGTTTAGCACTTTAACAAGCTAAACAATACGTCGATTAATGACTTATGGCTTTAAGTTATCCACACCCCCTCTGGTTGCCAGCGGCTTCCCCTCGCCTTGCATTTAAGGTGCTAATGTTTTTTTAGCCTTACCTTATTTTTTTCTGGCTTTTTTTCTAATTTTTTATCTATTTTTTATCTGTTTTTAATTTTTTTAATGGCATAACAAAAACAAAAAATTAAGCTCGAACGCTAAGTTCCAACTTATTAAACGCTTTGTTTACTTATAATCAACCCCAGCCTTTAGCGGCTATTTTAACGCTAAAAAACTGGGCATTTTAAGGTTAGGTTTTGAGTTTAAGCTTTAGCTCTAGCTACTGAATTGTTAAAAAATGAGTTGTTAAAAAATAAAACAGTTTATTCAATGTTTTGAATCTGTTCTCTCATTTGCTCGATCAGCACTTTTAAATCGACTGAAACCTGAGTCATTTCTATACTCATGGCTTTAGAGCCTAGCGTATTAGCTTCACGGTTCATTTCTTGCATTAAAAAATCTAAACGGCGACCAATAGGTTCTAAGCTTTTTAGCGCACGGTGCACTTCTTTAATGTGCGTGGTTAAACGGTCAAGCTCTTCGGCTACGTCTTGCTTTTGTGCCAAGATAACCGTTTCTTGTTCTAATCGGGCAGGGTCAATTTCTAATTGCAGCTTTTGCGCCCTTTCTAACAAGGCAGTACGCCAAGCTTCTAAGGCTGCAGGTAAATAGTTCTGAGCAATAACTAGGTGTTCGCTAATTTGTGCTAGGCGCTCTTCTATTAACCGCTCAAGCTCAGCACCTTCACGCAGCCGATGCGCTTTTAATTCAACTAACGCCTGTTTAAACAGCTCAAGTGCCGCCTGTTTAATGGCTTCATTGTCAGCTTTAGCGCTTTGCATTACCCCAGGCCATTGTAAAAGTTGCAAAGGGTCTAGCGAAGCAGCTGGGGTGCGGTTATACACTTGGTCAGCTGCTGCAATCAGTTGTTCAAGCAGCGCAGTATTCACTTCTAACAGGCTTGAGTTTTCAGCTGAATAAAATTTAAGCGTTAAATCTAATTTGCCGCGCGACAAGGTTTGACGCAGCTCATTGCGTAATAACGGCTCTAAATCCCTTAAAATTTCGGGTAAACGAAAAGCAGGCTCTAGGTAACGCTGGTTCACTGACCGAATTTCCCAACTTAGGCTACCCCAAGTTTGGTGGGTTTCACAGCGAGCAAAAGCGGTCATACTGGCAGTCATGGAATATCCTTTTGAGTGGTGTCTGGGTGGTATACTGCTGCACTTATTTAAAAATCAAAAATTAGGGAAACAAATTCATGCGTCCAAGCGGCAGAGCTCTTGATGAAGCAAGAGAAGTAAAAATTATCCGCCATTTCACCAGCCACGCCGAAGGGTCTGTACTGGTCTGCTTTGGTAACACACAGGTGATTTGCACCGCTAGTGTAGAAAAAGGTGTACCTCGCTGGTTGCAGGGTAAAGGCCAAGGCTGGATTACTGCTGAATACGGTATGTTACCAAGATCGACCCACACACGTAATGCACGTGAAGCAAGTCGGGGCAAACAAGGTGGCCGCACCTTAGAAATCCAGCGCTTAATTGGCCGTTCTTTACGGGCAGCGATTGATCTTAAAAAACTAGGTGACTACACCATCACCCTAGATTGCGATGTGATTCAAGCCGATGGCGGCACACGCACAGCTTCTATTACCGGCGCTTGCGTTGCACTAGTCGATGCTTTGCGTAGCTTACAACTTAGCAAAAGCATTAAAACAGACCCCTTTAAACAGTTTGTCGCCTCAGTTTCTGTGGGCATGTATAAGGGTGAAGCCGTACTTGATTTAGACTACCCAGAAGATTCTAACTGTGAAACCGACATGAACGTGGTGATGACACAAGACGGTAAGTTTATTGAAGTGCAGGGAACCGCTGAGGGCGTGGCTTTTAGCCGTGATGAAATGAATGCCATGCTAGAACTAGCAGAAAAAGGGTGCCGTGAACTTTTAAGCATTCAACAACAAGCGCTAGAAATGCTTTAAGTGCCTTGTTGAAACTTGCCTAACACCTGCTTATTAACACCTGCCCAACTAAAAAGCATGAATCCTATTTATTAGCGATTCATGCTTTTTTTGTACCTTGGAATGCTTTTTTAAAAAAAGCACTCATTAAAGGTCGTATTCTACAAAAACTGGCGCATGGTCAGAAAACTTAACGCTGTTATCTATCCAAGCACGTTTAATATTTTTGCGAAGGTTTGGGCCAACTACTTGGTAATCTAAGCGCCAACCTTCTTGCCTTAAGCGTTCGGCCTTAGCATCTGGCCAAAAAGTAAACTGATCTGTATCACGGTTCACTTCACGAAACGCATCAATAAACCCAAGTGGGCCAAAAGCTTGATCCATCCAAGCCCGCTCTTCTGGACGAAAGCCAATGCTTAGCTGGTTATCTTGCCAATTAGCTAGGTCTATTGTTTTGTGGGCAATATTCCAAGTGCCACAAATAATAAATTCACGGCGCTTACGGCGTAGTTTAGTTAGAAATTCTAAGTACTGTTCTAAGAATAGTCTTTTTTCAGCTGGGTTAGCACCTGAAGGCATTAAGAAGCTAGCAACACTGACCTTTTCAAAGTCGGCCTGCATAAAGCGGCCTTCTCGGTCTGCTAGCTCAAAACCTAAGCCTGTCATAACTGCTTTGGGTGTTTTGCGACAATAAATGCCGGTGCCTGCAAAATCATCTTGCTCAGCATCAAAAAAATACCCTTCCCAACCTTCTGGGTGTTCTATGGCGTTACCTAGTTGCCAGCTTTTGGTACGCACATCTTGAACGCACACTACATCTGCATCTTGGTTTTTTAACCAGTCTAGAAACCCTCTTTCAACGGCTTGCTTAATTCCGCCAACATTCAGGCTGATAACTTTCATGCGTAGGTTATTCC
Source organism: uncultured Marinospirillum sp. (assembly GCA_947624795.1). GTDB lineage: Bacteria > Pseudomonadota > Gammaproteobacteria > Pseudomonadales > Halomonadaceae > Marinospirillum. The sequence continues at coordinate 2,863 of CANQLY010000011.1, read as the reverse complement.
CATTCCCGCGTGTGACTAATTTTAATAAAGTGTATGATACCTGCCTACAGACCTTTAGGGAATTGTTGTTGATTATGTTTGATTACCAGAAAGACTTTATTAGCTTTGCTTTACGCCAAGAGGTGTTGCGCTTTGGTGAGTTTACTTTGAAGTCTGGCCGTACTAGCCCTTATTTTTTTAATGCTGGTTTGTTTAGTTCTGGCGAGGCTTTGGTGCAGTTGGGCAAGAGTTATGCTGAGGCGATTGTTGGTTCTGGCTTGGCGTTTGATGTGTTGTTTGGCCCTGCTTATAAGGGGATTCCTTTGGGTTCTGCTACTGCGGCTATGTTGGCAGAGCACCACGGGCGACCTACGCCTTTTGCGTTTAACCGTAAAGAGGTGAAAGCCCACGGTGAAGGGGGGCAATTGGTAGGCGCTAGCATGCAAGGTAAGCGCGTGCTTATTATTGATGACGTTATTACTGCAGGCACAGCCATTCGTGAAGTGTTGCCTTTAATAGAAGAGGCTGGCGGTGTGGTGGCTGGGGTGGTTATTGCATTAAACCGCCAAGAACGTGGCCAAGGCCAGCGTTCAGCCATTCAAGAAGTCGAACAAGACTTAAATATTCCTGTGATTAGTATTATTGCTTTAGAAGATGTGCTTGCTTTTACTGCAAACCAGCCAGAACTAGCAGACCACGTTGAAGCCATTAAAGCCTACCGCCAAGCTTATGGCGTTTAACTGCAAAAAAAGGAACCTTTGACCATGAAACAATTGACAAAAACACCATTGACCACAAAGCCATTGACCACAAACGAAGCAAGCATGAAAAAAAAGCTTAATAGCAAATTATCAAACACCTTATCTTGTGCCTTACTATTAACAGCAGCAACCTTTGCAGGCACAGCACAAGCCAATTCGTTTGAAGCTAACTTGAACAATGACACAGTTCAAGCTGAAATTGATTTACATATTCCTAATACCCAAAACCTGTATGTTAATGCCAGCATGCTGTATACCGAAGAACAAAGCGATCACTCAGCTATTGTAGGTGCAATTGGCGTGCAAGGCGTAGAAGCTAGCAGTTCAACTTACCGTGCAGCGGTGGGTGGGCGGTTATATTATTATGATTATGGTCGTTTTGATGGCAGCGCCCTTGCTTTAGGCGGTTTATTTTACCACGTTCTACCCGGTGCCACACGTTTTTCAGCCGGTGGTTATGCTTGGTTTGCACCCAAAGTAACCAGCTTTGGCGACACTGAACAGGTTATTGAGTTAGGGGGTCGCTTGGCTTTTCGTGTTATTCAAAACACGGATATTTTTGTAGGCTACCGTCATTTAAGAATCAAAAACAACAAATTTAATAGCCGTTCATTTAATGATGCGTTAGAAAAAGGCTTTAATGCAGGCTTTCGCTTAAACTTCTAAAGTTTTAGTTTCAATTTAGAGTTGGTGGCTTTTTTAGCCACCAACTTTTTTTTAGCATTTTTTTAACATACTTATAAAAAGGTACAAAATGACTAATGCATCAAAAAGTAATATTAAAATCTCAGCTAATCCCTACCTAAGCTAAAATCCGTTAGAATGTACCTTCTAAAATGCATACTCTAAAAAGGAGGCAAATATGCAAATACATTTGAACGGGCAGCCTTATCATCTTACAAAACCTAGCCTTACCGAATCAGCCAGCATTGTTGACCTACTAACAGCATTAGATTTACTTGGTAAAAGGCTGGCTGTTGAAGTGAATGAAGAAATTATTCCTAAAAGCCGCCATGCAGCTACTTTTTTACAAGCGAATGACCAAGTAGAAATTGTACATGCCATTGGTGGTGGCTAAGTTTTTAGCAGCAATTTTTTAGCCACAAATTTTTAGTAAAACAGCGAGATTAGAGATGAACCCAGACACTTTTAAAATTGGTCAACGTGAATTTTCATCACGCCTTTTAGTGGGCACAGGCAAATACAAAAACCTACAGGAAACAGCAGCAGCCATTGAAACTTCAGGCGCTGAAATCGTTACCTTTGCAGTAAGGCGCACCAATATTGGCCAGAACCAAGGTGAACCTAATTTGCTCGACGTTATTTCGCCAGAAAAATACACCCTGCTACCTAACACGGCTGGTTGTTATAACGCTAAAGATTCTGTGCGTACCTGTTTATTAGCGCGTGAATTATTAGATGGGCATAACCTAGTGAAGTTAGAAGTGCTGGGCGACCAAAAAACCCTCTACCCAAACATGCGTGAAACCCTGATTGCCGCCGAACAACTAATGGCCGAAGGCTTTGAAGTGATGGTTTATTGCAATGACGACCCCATAGCCGCCAAAGAATTAGAAGAAATGGGTTGTGTGGCGATTATGCCGTTAGGTTCTTTAATTGGTTCAGGCTTGGGCATTCTTAACCCACACAATATTCGTTTAATTATGGAAGAAGCCAAAGTGCCGGTGCTGGTTGATGCAGGCGTAGGCACCGCTTCTGATGCCGCCTTTGCAATGGAAATGGGCTGTACTGGCGTATTAATGAACACCGCCATTGCCCATGCTAACAACCCAGTGCTGATGGCCAGCGCCATGAAAAAAGCCATTCAAGCCGGTCGTGAAGCCTTTTTAGCTGGGCGCATGACTAAAAAAGCCTATGCCAGTGCCAGCTCGCCCTTAGAAGGACTAATTAAGTAATGAGCGATCTTAACGAAAACCCAGCAAGCAATAATTCAGCCATTAAGCCTTCAGAAAACAAGCACGACCGTGCCGACGATGCCATTCACGAAAAGCGCATTCGTAGCTTTGTATTACGCCAAGGCCGCATGACAGGCTTGCAGCAACGGGGCATTAGCGAGTATTTACCTAAACTTGGGCTAACACTTGAAGATGGTGCTTTTGATG
>CANQLY010000010.1 GCA_947624795.1 uncultured Marinospirillum sp. | reverse complement strand
CCAAAGGTTATAAGCGAGTGGTCAATGACCTGCTTAAACTTAGAGATCAATTACCACCCCCCATTTTAGCCAGAAGCCTGCTCCAAGCTTTATTTATAAGCCTTGAACACAGCAGCGCTATTATTCTTCGATCTTGCCTATTAAGCATTAGTGCACCACCAACTAGCTGGCCTGAACTTAACCTGCTTTATAACTTAGCTTGCCAAAGCCGCTTACAACATAAAACCATAAAAGAAACAGCACCTTTAAACTGTGAGCAGGTTTATTTTCAAACCCTTTTATTGGGGTTAATACAAGCAGAAAACCTACGTAAAGACGAAGTTAATCAGGTTTATCCGCTGCTAGCTGAATGGAGCCAACACATTAGCCGCTTAGCTTATGACCACCCTCAGCGGTTATTTGTGATACTTGCAGACAAGGATTATGTTCCAGAACGTGCCTGTTTAACCAACAACAAGCAAGCAACGCCTGCACTAACCAATGGCGCCAAAAGCAGAAGCCTAGCACTTGATACACGCATGTTGGCAAAAACACTGCAAGAAACCTTAGCAAAAAGCAGCCTAAGTAAACGCCTTATTCAGCACCTAGCAGCCTGCTTAGATGAGCTATCAACCAGCCTAACACCCCGCATAGAAACCCAGGGTGCCATTCCCTTAGTGCTTGGTTTACGTAGTGTGCATTTTCACATGAATAACCGGCGCACCCTAGGCACTTTACTGCCGGCCAATAACCTTCTTCCTGATACAGCAGCAGCACTAGAAGAAGCCAATGCAAGCAATTTATCAGAAGAAGAATCTAACAAGCATTACCCGCTTTACCAAACATTGCAAATTAATGCCAGCGCCACCGGCTATTGCTTATTTTGGGAAGGCGAAGCCATTAATCAGCTAAGAACAGGCGAGCTGGTTGCCTTTAAAGAAAGCAACAAAACGGCTTGGCAAGCAGGTTTAATTCGGTGGGTTAGGGAAGTGACCGGCGGCCAGCAATTAGGCGTTGAATGCTTAAGCGGCAGAATGCAGCCCTGCGCCATTAAACCCATCATAAAAATTGGTGAACCCAAAGCGTTTATGCACGGCTTTTTAATACCAGAACTGCAAGTGTTAGGCATAACCGCAGGCGTTATCACCCCACTACTGCCTTTTCGGGAAGGGCAAAACGTTGAAATTAGCTCAAACCAAGGCATAGAACAAGCCAAACTGATTGAGCTAATCAGCTGCCCCGGTGAGTTTAACCACTTTAGGCTAGAACCTTTGGAGCAAAAAGAGCTAAGCTTGCACTAGAATAATTCCAGCTTCGCTTTTTACTTGAAACGTTTCTATGTCGCTATAAGCAGGCGGGGTAAGTACTTTGCCACTGCGTAAACAAAAGCGCGAGCCGTGGCGTGGGCAAATTAACAAACCAGCTTCAATGCAGCCGCCTTCAAAACCCCGCCCATCATGCGAACAAGCATTTACTACCGCAAGCAATTCACCGTCAGCGCGCGCCACCAAAATCTCATCGCCATCTTCGTTTTCTACAACAACAAATTGACCTTCAACCAACGCTTCGTCTTTGCACACTTTAATCCACTGCATTTTTATACACTCCTATCTATCTATCTAACTAACTCTAACTGACTAATTGTTTGGTTTTTTACTAAACCACACTTAAACCCAGTGTTGCTATGTGTTGCTATTGCTTCTACCAAATTCACCTTCACTTAAAAAACCGCCACAATACAGGCTTGTCTTAAAAAAGCAACGTTACATAATTGCTACAAACTTAGGTATACTAGGGCGTATAGTTTTTAGTGATTAAGCTGCTTGGTAAGTGGTATTATAAAGTAATCAATTTGTCATCAATTATGTTGATACTGTTTTAAAACCACCAACACAAGATGCACCTAGTCTTGCAAAATTTTGGAATAGTTATTATCGTTGTCCCGTAAAAATTTATGGACTGACTGTTTTAATACAGACAAACCCCGCATACGAACTGGACAATACACACAAACCAACAGGAATGCCCTAAATGAAAAAAACACTGATTGCTGCATCAATCGCTGCTTTAGCTGCAACTTCTGCTAACGCTGCTGTAAAACTTTATGAATCAGAAACGGGTTCTTTTTCTAGCTACGGTAAAATTCAGTTAGAGTTAGAAAACTACGATGGCGAAAACACCATTCAGAACCAAGGTTCACGTTTAGGCTTTTCTGGCGACACTAAGCTTGACAACGGCATGACCGCTTTCACTAACTTTGAATTCCGTTTCCAGCCTGGCCTAGAAAATGATACAGAAATGAAGGTTCGTAACTCTTACCTAGGTGTTAAGGGTGATTTTGGTTCGATTAAAGCCGGTAACATTGATTCTATCGTTTACAGCATGGTAACTGAACAAGCTGATATTTTTGAAAACGTTGGCTGGCGTTCACTTGATGAAGGTAAAAACAACTCGCGTGCCACCTCGATTGTTTATGAAACCAATGATCTAAATGGCTTCAAACTAGCGGCTAACATCAAGCACTATGCTTCTGATGATTCACAATACGGTACTGGTACTGGTACTGCTAAAGGTGGCGCTTTATCATCTAATAGTGGTGACGAAGAGTGGAATATTCAGCTAGGTGTTAGTTACCAGCTAAATGATGAGTTACGCTTTGCTCTAGCAGTTGACCAAAACAACGAAGATGGTAACCCGTCCGAAGCTGCTGGTGGTGTAGCTGGTAATGCAGACCCAATCATCGCTGCAAGTGTTAGCTACTCAACTGACTTATTTAGTACTGGCCTAGTGCTAGAAAGTAGTGATGACCTAATGGTCGCCAACCTAACCGGTTCTTATAACTACGGCGCTGGCGATGTTTACGCGCTAGTTTCATTTGCGGATGACGATGATGACAACGGTGTAGACTTTGGCCTAGGTGTTAACTACAAAATGGATAAAGCCTTTATGGTTTACGGCGAAGTAGCTGTTGGTAATGATGATGTATCATCTATCCAAGATAGCAAAAATGAAGGTACTACCGCTGTAACCGTTGGTGCTGCTTACAAGTGGTAAACCACACTTAGTTAACTAGCTTAACGGCTAAGAACTAAACAAAACCGACCTTAAGGGGTCGGTTTTTTTATGCCTGATTTATGATTAAAAACTTAATTACAGATTAACAACCCAATTTTAGGCAAAATAAAACCCCATTTTTACAAAATGAGGTTTTATTATTAACACTAAACAAAAGCTACTTAATGAATAGTAACTTAGAAAGCGTATTTAGCCTGCAAACGTAAAGTAACGTCTTTGTCTTCTTTTGCAGCGCCGTAAGCAGCAGCTGCCTTAGCACGGTCGTCACCTGTTAGCATGTGCAATTCTGCACCCCACTCTAAACCAGAGTCCATTCTGTAAATAGCATTAAGCCAAGCTTGCGTGTAATCACGGTCTTTGTTATTGGCTATGCCAGTAATGCTATCATTCCCAGTACGCTCATCAATGTATTGCTCAATCACTAGGTTAGTACGTACTTTATCGGTAATTCTATATTGACCAGAAGCAGAAACTGCCTTGTAATTATCTTGATCAGAGGTAAAAGCAACCTTAAAGGTAAGTGCATCAGCAACAGGCATTGCGGCACTGGCTGTAAAACGCACTTTACCTTTAGAATCTTTTGCATCACTTGCATCATTCACTTGGTAATATTGAACGGCAGCAAACAAACCAACGCCACCAACCTTAGCTTTAACATTCACCACAGCATCAGGAATAGGGCTTGAGTTTGTTGTGCTAGAAGCAGCATCAACTTTATTACCTGAACTCATATCACGGTCTTCTAGTGCAATACCAACCGATACACCATCCCCTAAATTAAAGTTCTTACCCAATACTGCGTTACGATTAGCCCAAGAAGAGGTAATTGCAACACCGTTGGCATCAAAGGTTTCACTTAAACCATTCAAGTTAGCAAAGAAAGACCAAGTTTTACCCGCCACCCAACCATCGTACATAACAGCAGCATGACGTAAGCGGTAATCGCCGTGTGCAGCAGCACCGCTAGCCCAGTCATTTTCGTACAGAACTGTAATATCACCAGCCGATGTTTTAGTGGTGTGTGCAATGTTTAAACGTGAAGTACCTAAGTCCATAACGTAGTTGGCATCGCCTGCGTCTGGCATTTCCCAAACGGCTTGTGCAGCAATAAAACCACCTACTTTTAAAGTTTGTTTTTCATCATCAAAAACGGTCGCAGCATTAACAGAAGAAGCAATAGCTAAAGCGAGTGGTAAAGCAAGAGTGCCTGCAATTTTATTACGCAATTTCATAGCGTTTTTACCTTTTATTTTTTATAAGAACAATAAACTCTAGTTTCTGGGCTCAAGGTGCGGCTTTTTATTTTACCGCTGCCGTGCAGACTCTCATGGTTTTTTATACCTTGTCAATTACCAGCAAGGCAATCACTAGACTAAAGTATTAAAAAACCAGTCCATACAAAACCTTGATTTATATCAATATTTTAATATTTTAATATTTTCTTCAGTGGTTAACTCCCTTTATTTTAATCTTTCACCTAATAAACCATTAAAAATACAGATTAAGTAGTTTTTTCTTTTGCGCTAGGTTTCAACCCAAAGTGCCTGAGCCATTCTACCTAATTGTAATAAAAGTGCTTGGCGTTCAGCTTGTACTGTTTTTTTAATGCTATCAGTTAAATTATTTAACGCTAATAATTGCTGATAACCATGCAGCACTTCAATGGATTCTTGCATTTGATTGATTAGCACCTCATTATTTTTTTCTGCAGGCCTTACCTGTTGTAATAATAATTCCACCCTAACTAAAGAAGGGTAGCGCTCTAACCAAATGGCCGCATCCATGGGCTGCTGCGGTAAACCTAACTTGGCAATGGCTTGGGTTAACAAATAATCGGCTTTATTTTGTTGTGTGCAAGCCTGTTGATCTTGATGAGAAAACAAGCTTTCAACCAATACTAAACAGGCTTGGCCTACCCAAGTTTTATGCCATAAACGGCGGTATTCACTGCGCCTTGTTGCATAACCTAAATGCTTTGCACGCCAATCAGCATCAGGGCCGGTTAGCTTTAATCGTTGCAAAGCACGGTCTTGCCAGCAGCCTTGTACCCAAGGTAGAAAATCTTCAGTTAACTCTTTTACTGCCACAATGGCCGGATAAAGCTTGGCAGCAGAACAAAGGCGCTGCGCCAGCACCAGCAAGGCATGTAACCGTAATAAAGCACGGTGGGCTTTAAGAATCTCACTTTCATTGGCATTAAATGCCCAGTTTTCATGCGCCAATATCCAGTTATTTAATTCTTGACCGGCCAAATGACTTAAATCAGTAAAACTAACCACCTTGCTAGTAAGGCTAGTTAAACAAGGCCGCTCTACAAAAGCGGCACCTTTTAATAACCTTAACCCCCTTTCTGCCTTACTTAGTACACCCGGATGAACCACAAGGCTTGCGGCTAATTGATTAGCCAGCTTAAAAAGATCGGCTGTTTTACCCTGTTTAAGCTCTAACTCCACTTCACAAATAACATCTTTTGTAACCTGAACTTGCCCTTTTTTAGAGGGAAGCAACACTTCACCTAGGTCAACAGCTAGCTCTATTTTACTTTTAACTTCATTACTAGGCGTGGTTCTAGTTAAAATAAACGTCTGACGAGTAAAGTTAGTCTGAAACTGGGCTGTTAGCGTATTTTGCCATGTAGGGTCTAAAATACCACAAGGAAAGAGTGCTAAATTTAACTTCCCTTCAGCAACTGGCATTTCCCACTCGCCACGCTCACTTAAAGCGCCTAAAATTGCACCACTGGTTTTTAAGGTTTGTACCCAGTCCGTGGCGTTAAATCTTAGCCGCAAAGCAGCCCTAGCTTGGTTTAGGTGCAATTCAGGCGTATCAAAATAAGTGTTTTCTAAACGGCTAACACCTTGCAGCTTAGCCTGATATTGCTGCATTAAAGCTTCTAATTGTTTAAAATCTGCCTGCCTAATCAGCAATTTTAACTCTATTTCTTTGGCCATAAGTGCCGCTCACCTCGTATTTATGTTAAAAGACTGTGACATTAAGCTGGGGCAACTTTTATAATACCTAGCAGCTGCATTCCGATTCCTATTTTAAGGTACTCAGTATGACATCCAACAACCCCCTTTCTAAGCTGTTTGGACGCTCCCCTTTTGGTCCCTTGCAAGAGCATATAGATAAAACCTATACAGCTACACAACTGCTACAGCCATTTATGGCGGCAGTATTGGCCAATAACTGGGAAGAAGCTAAAACACTGCGCCAGCGTATCAGCAAATTAGAACAAGAAGCCGATGACTTAAAGCGTGAAATTCGCCTTGGCTTACCTAACAGCATGTTTATGCCCGTATCGCGCAGTGATTTATTAGAGCTAGTAGCCCAGCAAGATAAAATTGCAAACAAAGCCAAAGACATTGCAGGTTTAATGCTAGGGCGTAAAATGCAAATTCCTGAATCCATGGCAGAACCCATGCTAGGTTTTGTTAATAGCGGCGTGTTAGCAGTGGAACAAGCACAACGTGCTATTAATGAAATTGATAAACTACTCGATTCAGGTTTTGGACGGCAGGTAACAGAACTGCTTATTAAAATGATTAAAACCCTTGATCAACTAGAGCAAGATGCCGATGAATTAGAAATAAAAGTACGTGCTCAGCTATTTGTGTTAGAAAAAGAATGGCCACCTGTTGATGTAATATTCCTTTACAAGGCCATTGATTGGGTAGGCGATTTGGCAGACCGTGCCCAGCGTGTTGGTGGCCGTTTGCAAATCATGATGGCTCGTTAACCCTGCTTTAAGGTTTTTTATGTCTATAATTATTGAACATGGTAATACTTTTTTACTTTTAGCCTGTTTGTTTGGCTTTTTTATGGCTTGGGGTATTGGTGCAAATGACGTAGCCAATGCTATGGGCACCTCGGTTGGCTCCAAAGCCATTACCATTAAACAAGCCATTGTTATTGCAATTATTTTTGAATTTGCCGGTGCTTGGTTAGCCGGTGGAGAAGTCACTTCAACCATTCGTAAAGGCATAGTGGATACCAGCAGCTTTGCCGATAACCCAGAGCTTTTGGTTTACGGTATGTTGGCTTCGTTATTGGCAGCGGGTATTTGGCTGTTAATTGCTAGTTACAAAGGTTGGCCAGTGTCTACCACTCACTCAATAGTCGGCGCCATTGTTGGTTTTGCTGCGGTGGGCATTTCGGTAGATGCCGTGCAATGGATGGGTGTACTGGTAATTGCTAGCAGTTGGGTAACTTCGCCGCTTATGGCTGGGTTAATGGGTTTTTTACTGTTTAAAAGTATGCAAAAGCTTATTTTTGAATCCGACAATCCTTTTCTTTCTGCTAAAAAATACGTGCCTTTTTATACCTTTATTGTGGGTTTTATTGTTGCTGCGGTTACCTTCACCAAGGGTTTTAAACACCTAGGTTTAGATATAAGCAATAACGAGGCCATGCTTTACTCAGTCATTGCTGGTTTGTTATTAGCTATGCTGGGTATTTTTATGGAAAAGCGCATTCAAGGTGATACCACTAACAGCCGCTTACAAATTAAAAATGTTGAAAAAGTTTTTGCGCTGTTAATGGTGTTTACCGCCTGCGCTATGGCTTTTGCACACGGTTCTAACGATGTTGCCAATGCTATAGGCCCTGTGGCTGCCATTATTGGTGTTATTCAAGCCGGTGGTGAAGTGTTAGACAAGGTTAACACCCCTTCTTGGGTACTGCTAATTGGTGGTGGCGGTATAGTGGTGGGTTTGGTTATGTATGGTCACCGTGTTATTGCCACTGTGGGTACTAACATTACCGAACTTACGCCTAGCCGCGGCTTTGCTGCTACTTTGGCTACCGCTGCTACTGTGGTGCTGGCTTCTGGCATAGGTATGCCTATTTCAACCACTCACACCCTAGTGGGCGCTGTGTTAGGTGTTGGACTAGCGCGTGGCCTAGCGGCTATTAATATGCGCGTAGTTAGCAGTATTTTTGCTTCTTGGTTGGTTACCCTACCTGCCGGTGCCATTTTGTCGGTTATTATCTTCTTTATTCTAAAGGCTTCCTTTGGCTAAGCTTACTCTTGACCAATACGTGAATTGGTTTCGCAATGCATCACCTTACATTAACGCCCACCGTGGGCGCACTTTTGTAATTCACCTTGATGGCGAAGCTTTACGCACTGCTGGCCTGCGTGAGCTAATCACTGACATTGCCTTACTGAACTCTTTGGGCGTGCGCCTTATCATTACCTATGGCGCACGTGCTCAAGTCAGAGAAGCGTTAGATAACAACAACCTTTCATGGCAAGAACACCAAGGCCGCTTGCTGGTTGATAAACAACGCCTGCCAGCGGTCTTGGCCTGCGTTGGCAGCTTACGGGCTGAATTAGAAGCTCGCCTTTCAATGGGGCTAATCAATTCACCCATGCACGGCGCTGGTTTAAGGGTGATGAGTGGTAATTTAATTACCGCACGACCTTTAGGTGTTCGAGCCGGTGTTGACATGCACTTTTGTGGTGAAGTTCGTAAAGTGCAAACTAAAAGCATTCAAGCCCTGCTAGATCAAGGCATATTGGTGCTATTACCACCCTTAGGTTATTCGCCTACAGGTGAAGTCTTTGATTTAGACGCTGAAGAAGTGGCCACCACAGTGGCTACCCAGTTAAATGCTGAAAAACTAATTTTGTTTGGTGAAGCCGCTGGGTTAAAAAATGCACAAGGCGAGCTAATTCGTGATTTAAACCCACACGATGCAGAAGCCTTATTAGAAAGTTTAACCGATCAGCCCCTGTTAAAGCGGCACTTGCAAGCCGCCTGTAAAGCGAGTCGCAAAGGCGTACCTAGAACCCACCTGCTAAGCTATCAACGCAGCGGCGCCTTATTGCAAGAGCTGTTCACCCGTGATGGTGATGGCACATTAATTACCCAGCTGCGTTATGAAACACTGCGCCAAGCCAAAATTGAAGACGTGGGTGGCCTTTTGGCATTGCTACGCCCTTTAGAAGAAGCCGGTACTTTGGTTCGCCGTTCCCGTGAACTGCTAGAAGCTGAAATTGAGCGCTTTACAGTCATTGACCTAGATGGCAGCATAATTGCCTGCGCTGCCCTTTACCCTTACCCAGACCAACACCAAGCTGAACTAGCCTGCGTGGTGGTACACCCAGACTATCGCCACAGCCAACGCGGTGACAACCTGCTTGCCAGCATTGAAAAGAAAGCCTTGGATGCCGGTATACACACATTATTTGTGCTAACCACCCACACTGCACACTGGTTTTTAGAAAGAGACTTTATTCCTGCACCAGTAGAACAACTGCCTGCAGCCCGCCAAGCGATTTACAACTGGCAACGTAATTCGCAGGTATTTTGTAAGAAGCTTTAACCTTAAAGTAAAAAAATGAAACTACTACGCCCTGCTAATTTATCACTCATGCAACTGGTGTTATTAGGCTTTGTGGGGGTAGTATTGCCCCTAATATTATTAGTTTTTCAAGCCGCCAATGCTTACCGTGAACTGTCTACCCAAGCAGGATCAAGCGCCCGTGAAGCCGTTGCTTTTACACGCCGTTCGCAAGCCCTACAAACCCTAGCCTTAGACATGGAACGTACCAGCCGCCAATACTCGATTGTAGAAGAAGCTTATTTATTAAACTTATTAGCAAGTCAATTTAATGAATTTAAAACCTTAGTTCAACAGCCTTATTTACTTTTTCCTGTAACACAAGCCCAAGAATCTTTAGAAGCCTTGTTAAAAGATGCACTTCCAGAGCAACAAACCTTACAAAACCTAGCCGATATTGAATACATTGCCAACCTAGCCGACCTAACTGAATCATTAACTAGCCAAACCCAAGGCAGTGTTGATGAACGCTTACAAACAATGCAACAACAGCTTTTAAGCTTACAAAAACAACTAGTCTGGCAATTTTTAATGCTGCTTAGCTTGTCATTGTTATTAGTGATATTTTTTACTTGGCGATTGCTGCGCCCCATTGATTACTTACAAAAGCGCATTAACTCTTTAGCTGACCCCAATAACAATAACAAAACCAAACAACTACAAGAAGGCCCTGCTGAATTGATACAATTGGATGTGCGCCTTAATTGGCTAGAAGAACAGTTAGATGAAATTGAACAACAAAAGGCACAGTTTTTAAGGCACATTTCACACGAACTAAAAACACCCCTTGCCAGCATTCGTGAAGCGGGGGATTTATTACACGAAGAAGTATTAGGTAGCCTTACGCCATCCCAAAAAGAAGTAACAGGCTTACTTGAACAAAACAGCCGCCGTTTACAAGAGCTTATAGAACAGCTGCTAGACTACAATTTATTACAAGGTAAAAAACAGCTAGAACTGGCTGCTATTAATTTAGACAACTTATTAGAACGCCTATTAGAACCTTGGCAACCATTACTTGAACAAAGGCAGCAGCAGGTTAACTTACCGCAAAGTGGTTTAGCGTTAAGTGGTGATATTTCATTATTACGTAGCACCTTAGATAACTTATTAACCAATGCACTGCACTATGGTGATGCGAGTAAAAACATTGAAATTAGAGCAGGCATTGAACAAACCCTACAATGGATGGAAGTTGAAAATTCTGGAACACCCATACCAGAAACTGAACAAAAGCGGCTGTTTGAGCCTTTTTATCAAGGCAGTGGAAAGCGACGGGGCGCAGTAAAAGGTTCAGGTTTAGGGCTTTCAATTGCCGCCGACTGCATGAAAGCCCACGGCGGCCAATTAACACTTTTAATATCAACCCCCCACGCCACCACCTTTCGTTTAGAGTGGCCAACCAACCTAATTTAGGAAAAACACAATGAGTGTATCCAAATACCAACATTTTTTTATTTATGCTTTACTGCTTACACTCCTAACAGGCTGCGCATTAAAAGTGCCGTCAAATGATCGCAATTTATCCCAGCAAGAACAGCAGCAAGCCCTAATTAAAGACAAACAATACACCCAGTGCAAAGAACAACAGCTAGATTTACAGCAGAGCAAGGATGCTTTATCGGCAGAACTTGGTCTAGCTAAAAAGAAGTTACAACAGCTTGAAGCTGACCGTAACCAGCTAAAAGCTAAGTTAGATGCCCTGACTGCTATAGAGCGAAGCTTGCACCAACGCAAACAACGTCAGAGTCTTGATTTATGAAACTAATTCCTGAAACAAAATTAAGTAAATTCCCAGCCCAGCTCCTGCTAGTTGATGATGATTTAAGCCTGCTTAAACTTTTGTCACTGCGCTTAGAAAGTGCAGGACACTTGGTAACCACAGCCGAAAGCGGCCCTGAAGCGTTAGAAATTTTAAAGCAAATGACTCCCGACCTAGTGCTTTCAGATTTACGCATGGACGAAATGGACGGGTTAACTTTATTTGATGAAATTCAAACCCTTTACCCAGGGTTGCCCGTTATTATTTTAACTGCCCATGGCACCATTCCTGATGCTGTGCAGGCAACACGTCGGGGAGTGGCTGGCTTTTTAACCAAGCCCATTGATAAAAATCAGCTATTTAGCTTAATTGATGAGCTAAAAGGTACACGCCCTATTGATCAAAAAAATAAAGACTACCCTAATGTACTTAACCGTAGCCCTTTATTAGTGCAGTTAATGGCTAAACAACTATTGAACGAAGCAGCTGATCGCTTAGAAAGCCAAGCCAGCGGCTTTGCACCTGAAGCCTTAGAGTTATTAGCTAAAACCCCTTGGCCAGGCAGTGTTCGCCAACTGCAAGGCGTTATTGAACAATGTGCAGGGCTTACAAATCAGCCCATGATTACCGCAGATTTAGTGAACCAAGTATTAACCGATGAAAGCACAAGCTTTCCCCACTTAAGTGAAGCAAGGGCTGAATTTGAAAAAGCTTACCTTATTAAAGTCTTGCGCCTAGCCGAGGGGAAAGTCACGAAAGCAGCTGAGCTAGCTGGACGCAATAGAACCGATTTCTATAAACTGTTAAACAAGCACAGTTTAGAAGCTGCAAGATTTAAAGAAGAAGCTCTAAAAGCAAAACTAAACTAAACTGTTCAAACATTACTTTTTGTAACTAAATAACACTGCTATTAATCAATAGGATTAATAAGCTAAAGCCCCAAATAACTTAGGCTAAAACACTGAAAAAAATTAAATACAGTGTTAATGCCTAAGCAATTAGCTTGCTAAAAAAGCCTACTGAAAAGCCCTAAAACCTTGACAAAAAAACACTTTAATCTCATAATCCACGGTCAAAAAAATCAAATAAGGATATAGCAGATGTTAAAAAAACTAGCGACAATTGGAATCTTATCTATCGCTGTTTTACCTTTAACTAGCCATGCACAAGTTATAGCTGGTATGAATTTTAATAAAAGTTTTAATGGTGATTTAGATCTAAAATACAATAACAACACTACAACCTATGATTTAGATACCCATGAAGCTTCTTTTTTTATTGGCCATAAAAACTATAGAAACAATCGGTTTTTATTAAGTTTAAACAAACAAAAATTTAAAGTCAGTGATTTAGGTTACTCATCTTACTCATCTGATGCTAACGGCTTGCGCTTAGACTGGCAGTTTGTATATGGTGAACAAATACTGCAACCTTATTGGGGTGCTGGGTTTGGTTTATATAGCCTTAAAAGCTCACCCATAGTTTCTGGAAAGAAACAAAAACAAACTGGCTTTGCGCTGCAAGCAATGGGTGGCACTAAAGTCAGTTTACGCCCTAACCTAGAATTAGATTTTTCATTACAAATGCAAGGCATTAAGTGGCAAAATGTAAAAACAAGAAACACGACTTCATCTAGTGACACATCAATGGACAATATTCAAATAGGTGCCTCTGTTGGCTTTGCTTACATTTTCTAAAAGAACTCTCTAAAAGCCTCTCTAAAAGCATTACTATTTAAAAGCACTCATTGGAGTGCTTTTAAACAGTGTTTATAATACCTCTTGTATAAACAAATCCCTACCGTCTAAATAAATTCAAACCAAGAGAGTATTTAAATCACAAAAAATTTAGATGCACCTCACGCCTCACTAATCATCGACATCAGAAAAACAAACCTAAGTCAATCACTTCAAGTGGCCATTCTTGGTTGTTTAAGCCTTGTGGGTATGCTGGTTAAGAACTCGATTGTATTAGTAGACCAAGCAGACTTAGAAATAGCGCAGGGTAAGCTGGGTTTTATAGCCGTTATTGATGCAGCGGTTAGCCGTGCCAGACCCGTGTTTTTAGGGGCTTTTACAACCATTTTAGGTGTAGCGCCTTTGCTGTTAGACCCTTTCTTTAAAAGCATGGCGGTGGTAATTATGTTTGGTTTAACCTTTGCAACCATCTTAACCTTGGTTGTGGTGCCCTTGCTCTACGTGGTTATTTTTAGAATTCCAGTAGAAACGGATAAACCACAAACGGCTAGTTAAACATTAAAAAGGTGTACTAATAAAAAAGCCCTAAAAGTTAATTTAACTTTTAGGGCTTTTACATTCTAAGCTTAATAGCGCTTAAATTTTTTATTCAACAATCTATTCTAACAATAAATCCACTCGCTCATAATAATCGTTATAGCTTGGGTGGTAAGGCCCATTAGGAATGCCCCTTGATGAGCCAAAGGCTTGTGCATGCAACGATTTTGTTATGGGAAGGTAATTAGGCTTAGCTCTTTCAACAGCAGAGCTTACCGCATTCACTAATAACCCAGCTAAATTATTGCTATTATTATTGGGTGAATGCTGCATCATTAATCGCTCTTTCCAAACAAGTGAACCATCAGCAGCTAATAGTTTGTATTCAAAATCAACTTCTGTAACGGTATTAATAACAAGGTATTTTGATGTCCATTCATGAATAGTGACATAAAGAACCGCATCCGCTTTAAATAATTCAGCTAACGTTTCTGTGGGGGCGGCATGCACTTCAGCAGGTTCATAATACCCTTCGTATTCCAGCAACGTTTTTACTGTGTTCACTGGAAAAACATAAAACCCTTTTTCAGCTAAAAAATAAGGCAAGGTTGCTAAAACAAAGGTCGTGGCTTGAACATCGGTTGCGGTATTATTGGGCGGAACCACTAAAATAGAATAAGGGCGGGTTTCATGGAATGCATTTAAACGACTTGAAGGTGCGCTAGGCGTGGATGCACAACCTGAAATAACAGCACTTAAAGCCAACAATGCGAGTACTTTTTTTAGCAGGCTCATTGACGTGCCTCCAAATTCTCAATAAGTGCACCCAGCATTGGGCGGCTTTCAGGCCAATGCTCGTATTCTAATTTATAAAAACCAATGGCCTCTTGGTAATCGCCTTGCTCTAATAAAAAAGTACCTGCTTCAGCATACAGCCCAGGTGCTAGCGGCTTGTCACCCTGATAATTCTCAACAAACTGAAGGTATTTATTTAAAGCCTCTGTTTTGTATTCAGGCTCATGGTAAACCTTTAAGAGCGTTTCCTCATAAGCCCCCCATTCATAGAAGGCATTATTGGATGCACAGCCTACCAAAAACAAGCAAGCCATAAAAAAAACAATGTTTACACTAGTCATAAACGGCGACCTTTAATATACGGTCAACGCCTGCACCTAAATATACTTTTTCTTCATACACAAGGGTGCCTTGATTAAAAATTTGTACCAGATGATTGCCTGAGATAATTTTTAACCTTGCTTTATCTTTTTTATATTGACCAACCTTACCGTAAGATACCCCATCGACTTTTAGTTCATGGTTTTCTAACTTAGGTGAAAGTAATTCAAAAATTAAACCGGGGCGATCATCAACAGATAAGGTGCTGTGTGTAGGGCTTTGTACACAGGCTGATAAAAGTGAAACCAAAATTAAAGCAAATAAAACTCTCATTATTTAATCTCCTTAACAACCATATCAGCAGGTTTATAGTGATTGATTGACCCTTGAACTAGGCTAGCAGCAGCGCCTTGATTAAGAACATCATCACCAAATAAACTAATAACTTCAATTTCAGCAATTTGTTTATTTGGCAGGGTTATAGTGGTGCCTGCCGTGCTTGATTTAACTTCACGCCCTTTCAGTTCAATAGCAAACCTCATGCCTAAATCAACCCCTTGACTCTTACCGCCACTGATAAAAATCAAACCGTCTTCAACGCCTAACACATCGGCTGTCCAAGGTTTTTCTAAAAAAATACGGGTCATTTTATCCACTGCTGAAGTCACAGCGGCAGCAATGGCTTGGTCATTTAAACTGCCATCATAACTTGCCACTGAACCAAACCCTAGGGTGCGCGCATGTTCAGTTGAAGAGGAGCCACTGCCTGTAACTGATTCAAGCACTCGGCCACTTTTAACATCGACTAAACGCAGATCAAGTGTCGCCGTTGCTTCTTGTTTTTTTGATGAAGAAAAGAAGCCCCTTTCACCTGTGGTGGCTCGACCAAACTGGGTTAAAGAACCAATAACTAGGGTATCAACACCTACAATGTCTAATTTCTGACCTGTTAAATCGGCTTCTTTTTTCAGTAATGAAAGGTCTGAACGCTCAAATATTAAAAAATTATTACTATTGGTCAACGCCTGAAGGAACATGTCAGTTACCTTGCCTTCTAATTGATCCACTGCATTTTGGCGCATCAAACTACGACCATAATTTGTCTCATTGGATAATCGACCCACGGCAATCTTACGCTTTAAAGCCAATTTTTTGGGTGCCAAAGCTTCCATCATTTCTAATTGTTTTTGACGCTGTTGCTCTGTTGACACGCCCGATTCAACATCCTTTACTTGCGGGGTTTGTATAGCACAACCGGCTAAGGCCATCACAGCCATTAGGGAAATTATTTTCTTCAATTTCTTTTCCTTTTTTTTAATGTCGCCTAAAAATAAGCTTAGTATTACTTTAATAAGCTAATACTTTAACTTGACTGCCTCTAACCAAGCCATTAATTCTTTGCGCCATTTAAGTTGGCTAAGCATTGCTATGTGCCTGCCTTCTTGTGCTTCTAGGTAGATTTTAGGTTCGGCTGCTTGGTTATAAATACGTTGGCTATGCGAACAGGGGATCACTTCATCAGCACAGCTATGTAAAACTAATAAAGGCAAACCTTCTGGTAGTTTGTTTAGGTGTTTTTCTGGGCTATAACGGTCGGTAATTGTAAAAGAAAGCGGGTATTGAAAAGCCCAAGTTAGCCAGCTTTCATTCAGCTTTTCTCTGGCAATTCGCCGATAACCAGAAAAAGCACTGTCTATCACCAAGCCGTTAATTTGCTGCTGCTCTTCTTTTGATGCATTAGCGACCAAAGTCACCGCCGTTGCACCCCCTATACTTTGCCCTAAGACTACCAGCGGCAACTGTTGCGCTTTAGCCCTAGCAAGCGCCCACTTTAAACCAATGTAAGCGTCATGGTGAACACCAGCAATGCTAGGTTTACCTTCAGAAAGACCATAACCCCGATAATCTAAAATAAACACTTCCCAGCCATGATTGGTTACCCAAGTCATGCCCATAAAATGCGTGCTGATATTTTCTGCGTTGCCATGTAAATAATAAATTAAACCTTGGGGCTTAGCCTCTTCTGCCACACGGGAAGGAAACCACCAGCCATGCAGTTTTAAGCCGTTATCGGTGATTAAATCAACCGGCTGATAGTCAATGCCTAGCTGGTCGGGCGTGCCTCTTAAGCCTGCTTCTGGCCAATAAAAAAGGCTACCACAGCCTTGTAGCAGCCCAGTTACAAGCAGCACCAAAACTATTTTCAAAAGAATTTTAACCATGCTAAATCCATTTGCCCGTTGCTGTCTTTGCGCTTTTCCCACTGAGCTTGTAGGCGTAAAGACTGATTGGTTTGATAATTCCATTGCAAGGTTGCTTCCGTTTTTAGGCTGGTGCCCACATTACCTGCCAGAAAGTCTATCCAAGAAGCATCTAGGCCAGTCCGCCAATTAGTAAAAGGTTCCCAAACAAAACCACCACTGACACCGCCACCTAAAGCCCAGTCTTTATTTTCTTTTGATAACTTTAAATGCCCAGCGGCAGGCCCAGCTTCTAGTTCGCCCGCTAGCATTAAAAAGCCCATTAAGTTTTCGCTGCTTCCCCAAGCTCGGCCATAACCACCACCTAAACGGCCACGCCAGTCATCTTTACTTGCGGCAAGAGGATTAGTTCTACCCACTTCGGCCTTTACTCGCCAAGCAGCCAAAGAAAAAACAGCCGAGCTTTGTAAATAATTACCCACTTCTAAAATATTCAAATGCCAAGGGATCACTTCTTTGCTCTCTTCATCAAAACGAAGTTTAAGTTCTAGCAAATTAATTTCTGCATTGGGCAAATAGCCGCCTAAAGAATCGTAACGCCCATGATAAGAAGGTTTGGCAGATAACTGTAAATAGTGAGTGTTTTCATGCTGACCTAGGCTCAGTGCTAGCTGGGCTGTCTTGTGGCCTTCATGGGGCGCTAGAGTCGGTGCTAAAGGCGAAGTTAAACCCGATTTCTGGCTAACTTTTGAACGAGCCACCAAGAGTTTATGCAGTTGTTTAGCCGCTTCATCTCGGCTAACACCTTGGTGTCTATAACGAAAATTCAGCCATTCATAAGCTAGTTCATAAACTTTAGCGGGGTTAGCTGTTTCATCTAGCAGTAATTCACTGGGCGGTAAATAGTCAAACACCAGTTGTTTAGCTGCCGTTAATTCAGCAGAACTCACCTGTTCGCTCATGCTTAACAGCTTAGTTGCAAAGGATGGACGATATTTTGCATCGGCTGCAATTAAATTAGCTTCGTCTAAGGCTCGAATGGTATCGGCTGGCAGGGCTTTTAAATCAAAGCCATCAGTTAAATCTAAGTGGTCTTCAGCCACTGAAACCAAAGCTAAAAGCTGATAAGAGCAATTTTCATCAAAGAACCAATAATCAAAGCGCACTCTTTCTAATTCCCACATGTGCCAAATAACCCTTTCTAAACCATCATTACTTAAGCTTAAAGGGTATTCCCACATGTCACGGTTTTCTAAATTAGAATATTCATCTACTTTTTCATAATAAGGCTGCAAACTAAAATAGCCTGGATAAAGGCCAAACATGCCTTTGACTGCATAAGAAAACCCACCCTCGACCTCACTAACATCAGCGGCAAAATTAATGGCATGGGCTACTAAGTCTGGTTTACGCAACCTATCCGTACCTTCTAGCCTTAAAAAGCTATGCCCAAACATAGAAGAAGCATTGTTCATATAGGCCGAAGGGAAAATCATCGACAGGCTGCCAGCATCTACTTGCCCTAACCACTTGTCTAAACCTGCACAATTTCTAGTTGGAATATCTAAATCTAAGCTTCTTGCCAACCAATCCACCCTTGCTGGGTAGGTGCAACACTGCGTTTAGTTACTGGTGATTATGATTACCTTGGTCTTAATAACTATGCCCGCTATAAGTTAGCTGACAACCTAGACTTCAAAGGTGAGTTAGATATTCAAGATGGTAATTTAGGCTTATTTGCTGGTGTTACTCATTAATTCAAGTAAATAAAAACACTGCAGTTACTTTAGGTTACTAAATACAGCTAATAAGTAACTGCAACGATCAATAATATTTAATAAGCCATTATTTCTACTCAACTCTTACCTCCAACCAAACCACTAACTCTCTTCGCCATTTAAGCTGGTTAAGCATTTGTATATGCCGACCTTCTTCTAGCCTCTAGTCAAAAAAATCTGCCACAGTTTTGCAGCAGCTCAGGCATTAAGAATTTTAACCATACTAAATGTTAGCTTGGTAGATCTATTGCAGAGTTACCTCCATTTTTTAACATTACACCTACCATTATTGTCTGCGGTAGATCCTATCCAAGAAGCATCCAAACCAGTATGCCAATTCGTAAGGAGTTCCAAAAAAATATCGCTTATGCAATCCTCTACAAGCCAACATCACTACAACCAAAGCCTTCAACCATCCTCCATACCATCAATCAAAATAAAAAACAACTAAACTTTAGATAAATAAAACAACATTAAAAAAATCACATTCTAAAAATTTTATGTATTTAAGCTTATTAGCACAGTATACTTTCATTGCTATTAAAAATAGCACTTCCATATAATTAATTAAACTTTCAGGATACATTATTATGTTGAAAAAAATCGTAGCAGTAACAGCACTTGGCTCTCTACTTGTACTTGGTGGTTGTGCAACTGGTTACTCACCAGTAGGTACAGGCCTAATCACTGATGTTAAAGGACCTATTACTGCAACTGAACTTCATGGTAGCAAATCAGGTTCAGCTTGTGCTACAACGATTATTGGATTGATTAACCAAGGTGATGCATCTATCGCAGCAGCTAAAGCTGATGGTGGCATCACTAAGTTAGCAACTGCTGATTACCACACCAAAGGTTTCTACCCTTTCGTTGGCACAACTTGCACCAACGTAACAGGCAACTAGCAATCTAAAAACTAAGCTCGTGCCTTGCACGAGCTTAGTTTTAACTCATTATCCTGCCAAACCCTCGATTTCCATCTCATCAAAAAATCAAACTCAAACCCTATCGCTCAACTAACTAGTGAGTTGAGCTGTAAAAAAGTAGAATGCTAGTATTACTTTTTTACCTAGCAATTTATTGAGGTCTTCCTATGCCTGTTTATCGTTCTCGTACTACTACTGCTGGTCGCAATATGGCTGGTGCTCGTGCTTTGTGGCGTGCCACGGGCATGAAAGATGGTGATTTTGAAAAACCCATTATTGCCGTGGTTAACTCGTTTACCCAGTTTGTGCCAGGCCACGTGCATTTAAAAGACATGGGGCAACTGGTGGCAAGAGAAATCGAAAAAGCCGGTGGCGTTGCTAAAGAATTTAACACCATAGCCGTGGATGACGGTATCGCTATGGGGCACGACGGTATGCTCTATTCCTTACCGAGCCGTGATTTAATTGCCGACTCGGTTGAATACATGGTTAACGCCCACTGCGCCGATGCGATGGTGTGCATTTCTAACTGCGACAAAATTACCCCCGGAATGTTAATGGCTGCTATGCGCTTAAATATTCCAGTTATTTTTGTTTCAGGCGGCCCAATGGAAGCCGGTAAAACTAAGCTGTCTGAAAACCGTTTAGACTTGGTTGATGCCATGGTTATAGCCGCTTCTGATGCTTCGGATGAAGACGTGGCTGAATATGAGCGTTCTGCTTGCCCTACCTGTGGTTCTTGCTCAGGTATGTTTACTGCCAATTCCATGAACTGCTTAACCGAAGCTTTGGGTTTATCGTTACCGGGTAACGGCACTATGTTGGCAACCCACGCTGATCGCCGACGCTTGTTTGAACAAGCCGGTGAAAAAATTGTTGCCATTACGCGCCAGCATTACGAGCAAGATGATTATTCTATTTTGCCCCGTTCTATTGCCAATAAAGGCGCATTTAATAATGCGATGACCTTAGACATAGCGATGGGTGGTTCTACTAACACCATTCTGCACTTATTAGCTTTAGCGCAAGAAGCAGAGTTAGATTTTACTTTAGAAGACATCGACCGTTTATCTAAAATCGTGCCGCAGCTTTGCCAAGTCGCCCCTAACAACCCCGCTTATCACGTTGAAGATGTGCACCGTGCCGGTGGTATTTTTGGTATTTTAGGTGAATTAGACCGTGCTGGTTTGTTAGATACCAGCCTGCCTACAGTGCACAGCAAAACCCTAGCAGAAGCCTTAGAAACTTGGGATATTATGCGAAAACCTACGCCCGAGGTTTTAAAGTTCTACCGTGCTGGGCCTGCGGGCATTCCAACCCAAGAAGCCTTTAGCCAATCCACTCGCTGGAATAATTTAGATGCAGACCGTGAAAAAGGCTGCACTCGTAACCTAGCCAATGCTTATTCTTTAGAAGGCGGCTTAGCGGTACTTTACGGCAACTTGGCTGAAAATGGCTGCGTGGTTAAAACCGCTGGCGTGGCTGAAGAAATTTTAGTATTCCGCGGCAAAGCGCATGTAACCGAATCACAAGATGAAGCCGTGGCTAACGTGTTAGACGGCAAGGTGAAAGCCGGTGATGTTGTTATTGTTCGCTATGAAGGCCCTAAAGGTGGCCCGGGTATGCAGGAAATGCTTTACCCCACCAGCTACATTAAATCTAAGGGTTTAGGTGAAGTCTGTGCGCTGTTAACCGATGGCCGTTTTTCAGGCGGCACGTCTGGCCTTTCTATTGGCCATGCCTCCCCTGAGGCTGCAGCAGGCGGCGCTATTGGCTTGGTAGAAGACGGTGATTCTATCTTAATTGATATTCCTAACCGCACCATTAATGTTGAAATTAGCGATGAAGAAATGGCTAAACGCCGTGCTGCACAAGATGCCAAAGGCTGGAAGCCTGCTAAACCTCGCCAGCGCAAAGTTTCAGCGGCGCTTAAAGCTTATGCCATGCTTGCAACCTCTGCCGACAAGGGTGCGGTACGTGACCTTAGTTTGCTTGATTAAACAAACGTTTAGCCTCCTACTGGCAGCTGGGCTGCTGGTGGGTTGCTCTATCGCACCTAAATTTGAACAGGCCACAGAAGCCATTCTTTGGCAGTGTGATGAAGGGGATATAATAGAAAGTCGCCGTGCCGGTGAACAGCTTTGGCTGCAATTACCGGCCTCGACTGACTGGTTAAATTTACCCCAACAAAGGGCGGCTTCTGGTGCACGTTATGCCAATAACGAAGGCACTTCTTTTTGGAATAAAGCCAAGCGTGCTAGAATAACAACACCTGAAAAAACTTGGCACAACTGCCAGCTGCTAACCCAAGGCACAGCAGGTAAAATTAAGCGACCTAAATTGATTGCAGGCACCAATAACTCACCTGATGCCCTTGTGTTAAAAGCAACAGGGCAGAACCCAGCTTGGACGTTTGAAGCTCGGCAAAATGGTCATTTGGTACTCTTGCAAAACTTTGGCACACAACGTATAAAGTTTACAGATTCTGAGGTGGTTAAGCAGGACTTAATAAGAACACTTCACCAAGCTAAAGATTCTGAGGGCAACCCACTGAATTACAAGGTAGAAAATATTCTTTGTATTGAAATGCATACCGGTCAGCCTTTTCCTCACCGTGTGGAATTACACTACCTAGATAAAACTTACCAAGGTTGCGGACAAAGCTTTTAACCACTAAGCTTTTAACCATTAACCTATTTACAACACATTATTTCAGCACACCCCCGTAACATTTGTTACGGGGGTGTGCTTTTATTGAGGTAAAATTATGATTGCTAAATTACATTTACTAATGAATGAGCTAGATCACGGGCGTTTAGAAAAACTGATTGATGAAGACAAATACGCAAAAATGCCCGTCGCAGAAGCTTTGGCAGAACGCTTAGATAATGCAGACGTTGTATCGCCTAAAGAAGTGCCTGCAGATTTAGTTAGCATGCACAGCCGTGTTAAGTTTCGTGATTTAAAAGCAGGCATTCAGCTAGAAAAAGAATTGGTTTATCCACGCAATCTAAACCCTGAAGCAACCGATCAAATTTCTATTTTAGCGCCCTTAGGTGCAGCCTTGTTAGGCGCACGGGTAGGGCAAGAAGTGCATTGGCAAATGCCTAATGGCAAAGATGCCGCTTTGGTTGTCGATGAAATTTTACATCAACCCGAAGCGGCAGGGGAATTACACCGTTAATACTTTTAACCGTCAGCGTTAATCTTTTCAATTAACACTTTTAGGGTTGCTTCTGCCTCGTCATTAGCAACCTGACAAGTGCCTGCATTTAAGTGGCCGCCACCATTGTACTTAAGGCACAATTCGCCCACATTCGTGTTAGAAGTGCGGTTAAGAATGGATTTACCCACTGCAAACACAGTGTTCTGCTGTTTTAATCCCCAAAGCACATGAATTGAAATATTGGTTTTTGGGTAAAGCGCATAAAGTGTGAAACGGTTAGTGGCATAAATGGTTTCTTCATTACGCAAATCTAACACCACTAGGTTGTCATAAATTTTGGCACATTTTTGAATTTGCTGACGCGCTTTGCTGTCGTGTTCAAAATAAAGATCGGTGCGTTCTTTAACATCAGGCAGCTCAAGAATTTGCTGAATGCTGTGATTACGGCAATAGTCAATTAACTGCATCATCAGCTGGTAATTAGAAATGGTGAAATCACGGAAACGGCCTAAACCGGTGCGTGCATCCATAATAAAGTTTAATAACACCCAATCCTTTGGATTTAGCACTTCATCTTCACTAAACTGCGCTGCATCGCCCTTGTCTACTGCATCCATCATTTCATCCCAAGCAATTGGGAAGGCTTCATGGCCACCGTAATATTGCCAAACCACACGGGCAGCCGAAGGTGCATCAGGGTCAATAATGTGATTATCAGCCAGCACTTCATTACGCACTGTTTCGCTTAAGTGGTGATCAAATGCTAGGTAGCAGCCTGCCACATAAGGCAAGTTAGTTGTGATATCGTTTGCACCAATTTCAACTTTGCCATCTTGCATATCTTTAGGGTGTACAAATTGGATATCATCAATTAAGTTCAAATGTTTTAATAACGCAGCACAGACTAAACCATCAAAATCACTGCGTGTTACTAACCGGTATTTCTGTGACATAAAGCGACTCCAAATAAAAAAATATTCCACAATTAAGCTATTTAAAATTAACTAGGCTAAAAATAGCATTCTTACCGTGTTTTCTAAAGGTCTATCGAGGTTTTATTATTATGAACCAAGCATTAACAACGTCTACACCTACTTTACTTAAAACTGTTTTTTTACACGATTATTTACCACCGGCTTTTTTAGTTACACAGGCTCACTTAAACTTTTTATTAGACGACACCCAAACACGGGTTATTAGCCATTTAGAATTCAAGCGCAACCCTGCCAGAAAAGAAGCTAATTTACCCTTAGAATTAGATGGCCAAGAACTCAAGCTAATTAGCCTAAAACTGGATGGCAAAAGTTTAGATGCCACTGCTTACCAATTAAACGC
Source organism: uncultured Marinospirillum sp. (assembly GCA_947624795.1). Lineage (GTDB taxonomy): Bacteria > Pseudomonadota > Gammaproteobacteria > Pseudomonadales > Halomonadaceae > Marinospirillum. The sequence continues at coordinate 8,087 of CANQLY010000010.1, read as the reverse complement.
ACAGCAACTAATTTTGCCTTCGGTGCCTGATGCATTTGTATTAGCAATTGAAGTCGAGATTGACCCTTTAAATAACACGGCACTTGAGGGCTTATACCAGTCCAGCGGCAACTTTTGTACCCAGTGTGAAGCTGAAGGCTTTCGCCGCATTACTTTTTACCCCGACCGCCCCGATGTATTAGCGCCCTTTACCACCCGCATTGAAGCCGATAAAAGCCGTTTTCCAATTTTGTTATCTAACGGCAACCTTATTGACAAAGGTGATTTAGAAAAAGGTAAGCATTTTGCAAAGTGGCAAGACCCCTTCCCTAAACCAGCTTATTTATTTGCCGTGGTAGCCGGTAATTTACACCCCGTTAAAGACACCTTTACCACTTCTAGCGGGCGTGAAGTGGCATTAGAAATTTGGGTAGAAAAACAAAACCTGCATAAATGCGGCCATGCCCTGCGTTCACTTAAAGCCGCTATGCAGTGGGATGAACAAACCTATGGCCGTGAATACGATTTAGACATTTACATGATTGTTGCAGTTGATGATTTTAATATGGGTGCAATGGAAAACAAGGGCCTAAACGTTTTTAATTCGGCTTGCGTATTAGCCGACCCTAAAAGTGAAACCGATGCTGCCTTTAACCGTGTAGAAAGCGTGGTCGCCCATGAATATTTTCATAACTGGTCAGGCAACCGGGTGACCTGCCGTGATTGGTTTCAGCTTTCTTTAAAAGAAGGCTTTACCGTGCTGCGTGACCAGCAATTTAGCGCCGATATGAACTCCGCCGCTGTTGAGCGCATTCAGCAAGTTAGCATGTTGCGTACTGCCCAATTTGCTGAAGATTCAGGCCCCACCGCCCACCCTGTTCGCCCTGAAAGTTACCTAGAAATCAATAACTTTTATACTCTGACCATTTACGAAAAAGGGGCTGAAGTGGTGCGAATGCTAAGCGAATTACTGGGCAAAGAAACCTTTCGTAAAGGCTCTGACCTTTATTTTGACCGCTTTGATGGCCAAGCCGTTACGGTCGATGATTTTGTGGCCTGTATGGCTGAAGTCTCTGGCCTAGATTTAAGTCAGTTTATGCTTTGGTACAGCCAAGCCGGTACGCCTGAAGTCACTGCTTATGGCAAATATAACGCCACCGAAAAATCTTACACCCTAACGCTTAAGCAACACACCCCTGCCACTGCTGGGCAAGCCATTAAACAGCCGCTGCTGATTCCTATAAAAATGGGTTTAGTAGGGCCTGCTGGGGTTAACATTCCTATGGAAGTGAATGGTGAGTTTTGGGGTGCAGAAAGGGTAGTGCAACTTAAAGAAGCCGAACAAAGTTTTACTTTTCATAATTTAGAAGCTGAACCTGTGCCTTCTTTATTGCGGGGTTTTTCAGCGCCAGTAAAGCTGCAGTTTGATTACAGCCGTGAACAGCTGGCTTTTTTAATGACCTGTGACAGCGATGGTTTTAACCGTTGGGATGCCGGTCAACGCTTGGCAATTTTAGCTTTACAAAGCCTAGTTAGCCAACAGCAAGCCGGTGAAGCGCTCGTTCTTGATACAGCCTTAGTTAAGGCTTATACCCAGCTACTTAAAGCCCCTGTCAAAGACCCAGCTATTTTGGCAGAAATGCTATTACTGCCTTCTGAAGCTTACCTTGCAGAGCAATACACAAAAGTAGACATTGATGCAATTCACGCTGCCAGAACCTTTGCCCTTAAAACACTGGCTAGCCAGTTGTATAGCGAATTTTTACGCCTTTATCAGCAGTTTTCTACCAGCAATGCTTGGTCGCCTGCTGCCGAAGCCATTGCCGCTAGGCGCTTAAAAAATGTGTGCCTTGGCTGGTTAGTGGCCACTGAAAAGCCCGAAGCTTTGCTACTTGCCACGCAGCAGTTTCAGCAGGCCGATAATATGACCGACCAGCTAGCGGCGCTAACCTGCTTGGTGCATGCAAAAGATGACACAGTTGGCGAAGTGGCTTTACAGGCTTTTGCTAAGCAATGGGCGCATGACTCATTAGTGATGGACAGCTGGTTTAGTGTGCAGGCCACTCGCCCACTGGCTGATACTTTAGATAAAGTTAAATCTTTACAAGAACACCCTGCTTTTTCAATGAAAAACCCCAATAAAGTACGCGCGTTAATCAGTGCTTTTGTTAACCAAAACAGGGTTAACTTTCATCGTAAAGATGCGGCGGGTTATCAGTTTTTAGCTAACAAGGTAATAGAGTTAAACCAAATGAACCCACAAATTGCGGCACGCTTAGTTATTCCTTTAACCCGCTTTAAGCGTATGGATAAAACCAGACAAGGTTTAATGAAAGCAGAATTAGAGCGCATTCAACAACAGCAATTAAGTGCCGATTTATTTGAAGTCATAGAAAAAGCCCTACAAGAGTAGAGCTTTAAAAGGCAGCATTTTAAACGCAGCTTTAGTAACCAAAGCCAGCAGTTAAACTCATTACTCGCTGGCTTCAACTAGCTTAGCTTCCAACTCACCCATTAGCTGGGTAATTGACTGAGCAGATTTACCTGTTTCATCGGCCAGCTCTTTTACTTGGTCTGCCACCACCGCAAAACCACGCCCTGCTTCACCAGCACGCGCCGCTTCAATACTGGCGTTTAGGCTCAGCATTTTTAGCGTTTTTAAAACTTGTAGAATTTTCTGAGTTTGGTTAATAATTTGGTTGCTGGTGCCGCCCACGTCATCCATTTTTTTGTGACGCTCGTCTTCTTCCATTTTACGCTGGCTAATATCAGCAATAACGCCCTCAATGAAAGTCACTTCACCTTGGTCATTAAAAACAGGGCCACCGTTTTCATTTACCCACTGAATGCTGCCATCGGCACGTTTAATGCGGTAATCTACATTCCAGTTAGCTTTGCTTTTTATGCCTTGCGCTATAGCGGCATCTAAGCGACTAGTATCATCTTGGTGAATTAACGACATATAAGAAAGGCGGCTATTTTGTAACAGGTCTTTTTCTGTATAACCCGTTACTTTTTTAACAACACCGGCAAGGTTAACCATGGTGAAGCTTTTATCATGGCGGCAGCGGTACAAAAAGCCATTCATCCGATTAGCAATGCTTTCATAAATTCGGGCAGCATCCTCTGCTGGGGCGTAGTTCATATCCTGCTGGTTATAATCTGAATTCATGTCAAAAAACCTTCAATAGTTAGGTGAAAACTGTAAGTAAATGTACACCCCTAGCGGGGTAACAGCAATGCAATTCAATCTTTTAAGTTTGCAAATGACGGCCACCATTTAAGGGTAAAATAGCGCCCGTCATGTAAGGCTGTTGTAGCAAAAAGTTGACCGTTTGGGTTAATACATTAAAGCCAGGTTCTAGGCCTAAAAGTGATTTAGCTAAGGCCTTTTTTTGATAAGCGGCATCATCACCCTGATTAAAAGCTAAGAGTGCCGGCGCAATGGCATTCACTTTTATAGCCGGTGCAAAACGGCTAGCAAACGATAAGGTAAGGTTTTCTAAAGCAGCCTTACTTGCTACATAAGCCGCATGTTTATTTGAACCACGGCGCACAGCATCATCGGTTAAATGAATAATGTCCGTCATCTGCCCCGTTTGTTTAGCGCCAGCTAAAAGTAACGCTTCTAATTCTAAATTAAGCAAAAAAGGTGCTTGCTGGTGCACTTGAAACATGCGCCTAAAAATTGCGGCGGCGGCAACAGGTTCTTGTTCATCGGCTGCCCAATCTGAGGCATTATGAATGATTGCTCTTAAACTAGGCGTTTGCTTTTTTACCGCAGCAATTAGCGCCAGAATGCCTGCATCGGTTGCAAAGTCGGCTTGAATGGCCTGTGCGCCCAAAGCAATCAGCTCATCAACGCCTGCTTTGTGGCTGCGGTAGCTAAAAATAACCGGCTGGCCTGCCGCCAAAAACTGCTTAGCTAGGTATAAACCGCTGCGCTGGGCTGCGCCGGTAATTAAAACAGGTGGGTTATTCATAACTTCTAGGTGCATAGGCATGAACATCGCTTAGCAAAGCACGAGGTCGCATGCCTTGTGCCATTAACAAATCTTCAACGGCATAAACCATGTTAGGCGAACCACAAATAAAACCTTCCAAGCTAGCTGCTGAATTGGCTTCATCGTAATCATTGGCTAATACATCAGTCACTCGCCCCACCTCGCCTTGCCACGCTTTAGGCGGCTCTTCTAGTATAGAAATCAGCGTAAAATCAGCCAGTTGTTTTTGCCAAGTTTGAACAGTGGCTAAGTCATACAGCCCCTCTAAATTTTTAGCCGCCCAATATAAGTTAATGGGTGACTGCCATTTTTTTTCAATCATGCTTTCAATTAGGGCTTTAATTTGTGCAAAACCTGTGCCTGCTGCCACTAGGGTCAGCGGGCGGTCTTCACCTTTCAAAACACATTCGCCCAAAGCTAAACGCACTTGAAGGGGATTGCCTGAATTTAACTGACTAAAAAGTGCGACTGAGTTTTCACGTGCTGGTAAATACTGAATGTGCAATTCAATGGCGTCTTTATTGGGTAAACACGCCAAAGAAAACGCCTGCCAATGGTTTTCAGCGACTTGAATTTCCATGTACTGACCGGGCTGAAAATTAACGTTATTTTCTAGCTCTAAAAAAACACGGTAAACGTTGTCGGTTAAAGCTTCTAGCTTTTGTACTTTTGCATTGCATACAACCTGATTCATTCTTCTTCCTTAGTGTTTAAACTAATTATTCAAGCACAACTATCAAAAATCAGCTATCCAAACCTAACTCATCCCAAATGCTGTCGACACGGGTTTTTACTTCATCAGTCATGGTAATGCAAGCGCCCCATTCTCGGTCGGTTTCACCTGGCCACTTGTTGGTGGCATCCATACCCATTTTTGAACCTAGGCCTGAAACAGGCGAGGCAAAGTCTAAATAATCAATGGGCGTATTTTCAATTAACACCGTATCGCGTGAAGGGTCCATGCGTGTGGTAATCGCCCAAATCACATCCTTCCAATCACGGGCGTTAATATCATCGTCTGTCACTATTACAAATTTAGTGTACATAAACTGACGCAAGAAACTCCAAACGCCCAACATCACACGCTTAGCGTGGCCGGGGTATTGTTTTTTAATGGTCACTACAGCCATACGGTAAGAACAACCTTCTGGCGGTAGGTAAAAGTCGGTAATTTCTGGGAATTGTTTTTGCAAAATCGGCACAAATACTTCGTTTAATGCTACGCCTAAAATCGCTGGCTCATCGGGTGGGCGGCCAGTGTAGGTGGAATGGTAAATGGCATCTTTACGGCGGGTAATGCGCTCCACTGTAAACACGGGAAAATCATCGACTTCATTATAATAGCCCGTGTGGTCACCGTAAGGGCCTTCAGGTGCTAGTTCACCCGGCTCGATATAACCTTCTAAAATAATTTCTGCAGAAGCAGGCACACGCAAATCATAACCGATGGATTTAACCAGCTCAGTTTTAGTGCCACGCAATAAACCTGCAAAAGCATATTCCGATAAAGTATCAGGCACCGGCGTAACAGCACCTAAAATAGTCGCTGGGTCTGCACCCAAAGCCACACAAACAGGGAAGCGTTTGCCTGGGTTTTCACGGCAGAATTTTTGGAAATCTAACGCGCCACCACGGTGGGCCAACCAACGCATAATCAGCTTATTTTTAGCTAATAATTGCTGGCGGTAAATGCCTAGGTTCTCACGGCCATCTTTTTTACCCTGAGTAATCACCAAAGGCCACGTCACTAAGGGCGCAGCATCGCCAGGCCAGCAGTGCATAATGGGCAATTTGTAAAGGTCCACTTCATCGCCTTCAAGAATCACTTCTTGGCAGGGTGCTTTTTTTAGCACCTTGGGGCTCATGGTGAGTACTTTTTTGAAAATAGGCAGCTTTTCCCAAGCGTCTTTTAAGCCCTTGGGTGGGTCGGGCTCTTTTAAATAGGCCAATAACTTGCCAATTTCACGCAAAGCTTCAGTCGATTCAGCACCCATGCCTAAAGCCACTCGTTCGGTGGTACCAAACAAGTTAGCCAAGACTGGCATGGTGTGGCCTTTGGGGTTTTCAAACAAGATAGCGGGGCCGCCAGCACGCAGTGTGCGATCAGCGATTTCAGTCATTTCTAAATAGGGATCAACTTCTTGCTGAACTCGCTTCAACAAGCCCCGTTCTTCTAATTGCTGAATAAAATCACGTAAATCCTTATAGATCATCTGGATTTAAAACCTCTTAATGTGCAAAAGGCAAGCCGTCTGGCTTGCCTTAAACTAATGCTAATTAAATTTAATCACAACTAAAGCACTTATTTGCGCTTCATTGCTTCAAAAAATTCCATATTGGTTTTAGTGCTTTTTAAGCGATCAACCAAAAATTCAGTGGCAGCCACGTCTTCCATAGGATTCAGTAGTTTGCGTAAAATCCACATACGTTGCAGCTCTTCTTCCGTTGCAAGCAAGTCTTCACGGCGTGTGCCCGAACGACGAATATTAATAGCAGGATAAATGCGTTTTTCAGCTACTTTTCGGTCTAGGTGTACTTCCATATTACCCGTACCCTTAAACTCTTCAAAAATAACTTCATCCATCTTAGAGCCAGTATCAACCAAGGCGGTGGCAATAATGGTTAAGCTACCCCCTTCTTCAATGTTACGAGCCGCACCAAAGAAACGCTTAGGCTTTTCAAGGGCATGCGCATCAACACCACCGGTTAAAACCTTGCCAGAGCTAGGAATAACAGTGTTGTAAGCACGCGCTAAACGGGTAATCGAGTCTAAAAGAATAATAACGTCTAGCTTGTGTTCAACCAAACGCTTGGCTTTTTCGATAACCATTTCAGCGACTTGAACGTGACGCGCTGGTGGCTCATCGAAAGTAGAAGCAACCACTTCACCGCGTACGGTGCGCTGCATTTCGGTTACTTCTTCTGGGCGCTCATCAATTAACAAAACAATTAAATGGCATTCAGGATTATTACGTTTAATTGAATTAGCCACATTTTGTAGCATCAGCGTTTTACCCGCTTTTGGCGGTGAAACAATTAAACCACGCTGGCCTTTACCAATGGGAGAAACTAAATCAATGATACGTGCCGTTAAGTCTTCGCTTGAACCGTTGCCCACTTCCATTACCATGCGCTTATCTGGAAAGAGAGGCGTTAGATTTTCAAAAAGAATTTTATGCTTAGCATTGTCAGGACGGTCAAAGTTAATCGAATCAACTTTTAGTAGCGCAAAATAACGTTCACCATCTTTAGGGGGGCGAATCTTACCCGCTATGCTGTCACCTTTACGTAAATTAAAACGGCGTATTTGACTAGGTGAAACATAAATATCATCAGGCCCAGCTAGGTAGGAAGAGTCTGCTGAGCGCAGAAAGCCAAAGCCATCCTGCAAAATTTCTAATACACCGTCACCGTATATATCTTCACCACCTTTTGCATGGCGCTTAAGAATTCCAAAGATGATGTCCTGTTTACGAGTACGCGCAACGTGTTCGATGCCCATCTCGTTGGCGATGTCCATTAGTTCAGTAACGGATTTTTGCTTGAGTTCGGTCAGATTCATGGGTTTTTTATAGGTGATCTTGCTTAGAGGGTAATGTCCGTGTAAAGCGGTGTAATAATTAATTTACCGAGCTTGCACACAAGATTAATAGATTGAGCGAAATAGCTTGTTGCTCATTCTGATTGATTGCTACTTAGAGCATTAAGGGCAGGTCGATTTCCTGCAACATTCATTTGATTTAGAGTGCTGCTGGAATAAAGCTAAAACGGTGCTGAATAAAACTGTGCTGCACCAGACGAAATCTATCTTGCCTTAAGCTGAATCTGCACGCAACACTTTAATTACAGTTTTTACGTGCAGAAGCCATATTACAACGATTATAAATTAGCGTCTATAAAGGCTGATAGCTGTGATTTAGACAAAGCGCCGACCTTGCTAATAACTGATTCGCCACCCTTAAATAACATTAAAGTGGGTATACCGCGAATACCAAAACGCGCTGGGGTATCAGTATTTTCGTCAATATTTAACTTGCAAATTAACAAACGACCTTCGTATTCACTAGCAATTTCATCTAAAACAGGAGCAATCATTTTGCAAGG
>CANQLY010000009.1 GCA_947624795.1 uncultured Marinospirillum sp. | reverse complement strand
CGTACCGCAGTTGATAAAGCGCTATCGAACAACATGACACGCGACACCATCGACCGTGCAATTGCGCGCGGTGCTGGTACTAACGAAGCTGACAATATGGAAGAAATTGTCTATGAAGGTTACGGGCCAGGTGGCGTTGCTGTTTTAGTGGAATGTTTAAGTGATAACCGTAACCGCACGGTGGGTGAGGTGCGTCATGCTTTTACTAAAAATGATGGCAACTTAGGCACGTCAGGCTCGGTTGCTTATTTATTCCAAAAGCGGGGCTACTTGGTTTTTTCAGCCAAAACCGACGAAGAAAAACTATTGGAAGCGGCTTTAGAAGCTGGCGCCGACGATGTAGTTACGCAAGACGATGGCAGTTTTGAAGTTTTTACCCAGCAGCAAAACTTTCTTGAAGTAAAAGAAGCCTTAGCCGCAGCAGGATTAGAAGCAGAACAAGCATCGGTGGCTATGTTGCCCGATGTGAATGCAGACATTACTGACTTAGAATTAGCAGAGAAAATTATTAAATTGGTCGATATGTTAGAAGACTTAGACGATGTGCAAGAAGTTTATTCTAACGTCGATTTTTCTGCTGAAGTTATGGAAAAACTGGGCTGATATGGCCCTTATCCTCGGCATTGATCCGGGTTCACGCATTACTGGTTATGGTTTGATTCATGCCACGGGTAGCCAATTTAGCTACCTTGCCAGTGGCTGTATTCGGGTTAAGGCCGAAGATTTACCTCAAAAGCTGGCGCAAATTTATGCCAGCTTAACGGAAATTATTGCTCGCTACCAACCGGAACAAGTCGCTATAGAACGTGTTTTTATGGCAAAAAATGCCGACTCAGCCCTTAAGCTGGGGCAGGCCAGAGGCACTGCGGTGGTTTGTGTAGCGAACCATGGCCTTGCTGTTAGCGAGTATTCTGCCAAAGAAGTGAAGCTGGCGGTAACTGGCACAGGTGCGGCAGATAAAACGCAAGTGCAGCACATGGTTACCGCCATTTTAAAACTTTCTGCAACACCCCAAGAAGATGCCGCCGACGCTTTAGCCATTGCCATGTGCCATGCCTACACTAGCAGCGGTTTATTAGCTTTGTCTGGTCAACTAACCACAAAAGGTGGCAGTAGTTGGCGTAATTTTGATCCTAAAACTTTAGCACGGCGCACCTAATGATAGATTTTGATCTGCCCCTTTTTATATTTTCTTTAGACTTATTTGGTACGGTGGTGTTTGCTTTGGCTGGCGTATTAGCCGCTGCTGAACGCCGTTTAGATTTATTTGGTGTCATCATTGTTGGCACGGTTACTGCCATCGGTGGTGGCACTTTACGAGACTTGATTTTAGGCCGTTTGCCGGTGTTTTGGGTGCAACACAATATGTACATTTGGCTAACGGTTATTACCTCAGTCATTGTTTTTGCCCTAGCCAGAAAAATTCGTTTTCCCCATTATGCTGTGCAAGTAGCCGATGCCATAGGCTTGGCCGTGTTTACCGTTATCGGTGCTAAAGTAGCAATTGAACTAGGCCATTCTCCGCTCATTTCAGTGGTAACCGGCGTGATGACCGGCGTGTTTGGCGGTATTTTGCGTGATGTATTAACTGCCGTGAAACCAATGATTTTTGAAAAAGAAATTTATGCTACAGCAGTAATGGCAGGCGCTATTGTTTATGTGAATTTAAAGTGGTTTTTGCCCGACAGCTGGGAAACGTTTAACACCCTTGCCGCCATGTCGGTAGTTTTGGGTATGCGCCTTGCTGCCATTCATTGGCATTTACACCTCCCTGTTTTTTTGTCGATAGAAGAAACAGCCAGTTCAAATAATTTAAGCAGTCCAGACTGCTCAAAGGAAGAAACTAAGCCATGATGATTGGACGCTTACAAGGTAAGTTAGTTGAAAAACAGCCTTCTTGGGTTATTTTAGATATTCAAGGCGTGGGCTATGAAATAAGCCTGCCGCTTTCAGTGTTTGCTGGTTTGCCAGCCTTAGACGAAGACTTAATTCTTTGGATTCATCAGGTAATTCGTGAAGATGCCAACCTTTTATATGGCTTTGCCCGCTTAGAAGATCGCCAGTTATTTCGTGAGCTAATTAAAGTCAGTGGTATTGGCCCTAAAGTTGGCATGGCAATTATGTCGGCCATGGAAAGTAGCGCTTTATTGCAAGCCATTCAGCAGGAAAACCTGCAAGCACTTACCCGTATTCCAGGCATTGGCAAAAAAACTGCCGAGCGCTTATTAATTGATTTAAAAGATCGCTTAAAAACTTGGCAGCCACAGCAGATGGCCAAGCTTGAATTTCCAACAGGCTTGCTGTTGCCAGAAGTGGATCACCGTTCAGAAGCGGAATCTGCTTTGGTTGCTTTGGGGTATAAATTACCCGAAGCCAGCCGAGCCATTGCCGCCGTTGCTAAGGCAAGTATGGATACCCAAGACTTGATTCGTGCCGCCCTTAAAGGCATGGCTAAATAATAAGCCACCCCCGTTAGCCATCGGTTAAAATGCCCCGTTTCTATTACACAGGAATGCCCTAGTGATTGAAGATGATCGGCTGATTGCCGCCCATGAACAGCCGCAAGATTACAGTCAAGATCACGCTATACGCCCAAAAACCTTGGCTGAATACCGAGGCCAGCCGCAAGTTTGTGAGCAAATGGAAATTTTTATACAAGCGGCGCGTGGGCGTAAAGAAGCGTTAGACCACACGCTTATTTTTGGCCCGCCTGGGCTGGGTAAAACCACGCTGGCCAATATTATTGCTAGTGAAATGGGCGTTTCCATTAAAAGCACCTCTGGGCCGGTTATGGAAAAACCCGGTGATTTAGCGGCAATGCTGACCAATCTTAGCGAAGGCGATGTGCTGTTTATTGATGAAATTCATCGCCTTAGCCCAGTGATTGAAGAAATTCTTTACCCAGCCATGGAAGATTACCAGTTAGACATTATGATTGGTGAAGGCCCAGCGGCACGTTCTATTAAGCTAGATTTACCGCCCTTTACTTTAGTGGGCGCAACCACCCGTGCCGGTATGCTGACCGCGCCTTTAAGAGACCGTTTTGGCATAACCCAGCGCCTAGAATTTTATTCTGTACCCGATTTAACCTACATAGTGACTCGTTCAGCCTATTTACTCGGTTTAACGGTTGAAGAGGGTGGCGCAGAAGAAATTGCCCGCCGCTCCCGAGGTACGCCGCGCATTGCTAACCGTTTATTGCGCCGTGTCAGGGATTTTGCTGAAGTAAAATCGGATGGGCGCATTAGTAAAGAAATTGCAGACATGGCGCTTAACCTACTAAACGTGGATACTCACGGGCTAGATTCGATGGATAGGCGTTTGTTGTTAGCCATGATGGAAAAATTTGCCGGTGGGCCAGTGGGCATTGACAGCCTTTCAGCGGCTATTTCTGAAGCCAGAGACACCATTGAAGAGGTATTAGAGCCTTATTTAATTCAACAAGGCTTTATGATGCGAACGGCAAGGGGTCGCCAAGTCACCGATTTAGCTTGGCAGCATTTTGAATTAACAAAGCCACAATAACTAACCAGTCGGAGCGCTTGCATGAATAATTTTAGTTTACCTGTGCGAGTTTATTACGAAGATACCGATGCTGGCGGCATTGTTTATTATGTGAATTACCTAAAATTTATGGAAAGAGCACGCACTGAATGGCTGCGTACTTTAGGTTTTAATCAGTCAAGCTTGCCTGTGTTGTTCGTTGTAAAAGATGTGCAACTTAGCTATCAATTACCAGCAAGATTAGATGACTTATTAGACGTATTTGTCGAGGTAAATAGCTACCGTGGTGCTAGAATGACTTTTCGGCAAAAAATAATGCGTAATGCCGACGTTTTGTGCTTAGGAACTATTGAGGTGGTTTGCGTTGGTCGGGAAAGCTTACGGCCTTGTCGCTTACCAGAGACGCTGTTACAGTGCTTGCTACCAGTGGATAGTAAGCAAATAAACCCCTTTTATTAGCAAATTTTTTAGCAAAGAAGTAAGGAGTTCAAGTGCAAGAACTAACTTTTTTGGACATGATTTTAGGGTCCAGCTTATTTATACAGTTTTTAATGCTTTGCTTGCTGCTTGGTTCAGTGCTTTCTTGGGTAAGCATTTTTCAGCGTTGGCAACTTTTTCGTAAAACACGTAAAGGGCATGAAAATTTTCGTGAGCGCTTCTGGTCGGGAATGGAATTATCAGAGTTGTTTCGTGATACCGAAACCAGTGGTGTTGAAGGGGCTGAGCGCATTGTTTTTTTAGGCTTTAAAGCCTTTAACCGTATTCGCCAAAGAACGGCTGATCCAGTGGCCATACTTGAGGCCGTCGAGCGTTCGATGCGCATCGCCATTGCAGAAGAGCAAGACCGTTTAAATGTAGGCTTACCTTTTTTAGCAACCATCGGTTCGGTGAGTCCGCACATTGGTTTATTTGGTACGGTTTGGGGAATTATCGAAGCCTTTCGCAGCCTAGCTACTGTGCAGCAAGCCACTTTTTCTGTGGTAGCACCGGGCATGGCTGAAGCCTTAATTACTACGGCTTTAGGTTTGTTTGTTGCCATTCCAGCCGTGGTTGCTTATAACCGTTATTTGTCTTCAAGTGAGTTATTGTTGAATCATTACGAAAACTTTGCTGATGAATTTGCAGGCCTGTTACATCGCAGCCTAGTCACTAAAAAAGTAGACGCCGAGAAAGCCAATGGCTAAGTCAAGATTTCGGCGTAGAACGCCCAAGCTACCCATTTCTGAAGTCAACGTTTTGCCTTACATCGACGTTATGTTGGTGCTTTTGGTTATTTTTATGATTACTGCGCCGGTTTTAACCCAAGGGGTGGATGTGGAATTACCACAAGTCACTTCCGAGCCAATTGATAATGATGCTGAACAAGAACCACTGGTTATTTCTTTGGATGCAGATGGCCTATATTACTTAGAAATGGGTGCTGATTCCAAAGACCCAATGGAGCTTTCCGTTATTATTAAGCAAGTGGCTGCATTAAAGCGCCAAAATCCTGAGTTACCCGTTTTGGTTCGGGGTGACCGCCGTGTTTCTTATGGTGAAGTGGTTGTTTTAATGAGCGAATTGCAAGGTGCTGGTGTGACGCAGGTGGGTTTAATTTCAAAGCCTGTAGAAGATTAGTAGGAGCCTTGGGTGAAGTCATTGAATATGCCAATATCAATCATTTTAGCGTTGCTTTTGCATACGCTTGTGTTGGCGCTTTTGGTTTGGCAGGATTCGGCTTCAAGGCAAGTAAAAATTATTCAGCCCAGTGTGCCTATTATTAAAGCAACCATGTCTGCTGAAGACCCGGCGACCACTCGCCGTGAAAAAGCATTGCAAGATGCATTAGAAGAACAGCAAAAACAACAAGCTAAAGCCATTGCTGAACAGCAAAAGCAATTACAAATTAGGCGTGAGCAAGAAGAGCTAAAGAAAAAAGCTGAGCAAGAAAGAAAGATTGAGCAGGAAAGGAAAGCTGAACAAGAAAGGCAGCTACAAATTAAGCGTGAGCAAGAGCAAAAGAAAAAAGCCGAACAAGAAAGAAAAGCCGAGCAAGAAAGGCAGTTACAGCTTAAAAAGAAACAAGAAGAAGACCGTAAGAAAAAAGCCGAGCAAGACAAAAAAGCCGAGCAAGAAAGAAAAGCCAAAGAAGATAAAGAATCTGAAGAAGAAAGAAAAATTGAACAAAAACAAAAAGAGTTAGAGTTAAAGCGCCGCCAAGAAGTGGCAGAAAAACAGCGAATCGCCGCAGAGTTACAGCGAGCTGAAGAAGCAGCTATTCGGCGCCGTGTAGAACAAGAACGCGAAGCAGAAGCACTGCGTCAGCGCATTGAAGAAGCAAGAGTATGGCAAGAAGCTGAGCGGGTTAGACTTCAGAAAATGGCTGAACAGGCTGCCTCTGATGCGGATGCAATTGCTAGCATGGAAAGCATTATGTTTGACATGATTTCAAGGCAATGGACAAGGCCGCCAGGCATCAATAATGCATTACAAACGGTGTTGCAAGTGCGCTTGTTAGGTACGGGTGAGCTGGCAGTTAATGGTATCAGTATTACTAAAAGTAGCGGCAATGTAGTGTTTGATCGTTCTACAGTGCAAGCCATTGAACGTGCGGCACCTTTTCCTTTGCTGCGTTTAGAGCCTCGCCAACGCACTAAATTTAGACAAATTGAATTTATATTTACACCGGAGGACTTAACTCAGTGATTAATTTACGCCACTTATGTGTGGCTAGCATGGTGTTATTTGCCCTGTTATTAAGCTCTTTGGCGCAAGCCGACTTAACCATTCGCATCACCAAAGGCAGTGACCAAGCCATTCCTGTTGCCGTTGTGCCTTTTATGTGGAATGGCCGTGGCAATTTAAACCAAGACGTGGCCAGTATTATTTCTGCTAACTTTTCACGCACTGGCTTGTTTCGTACTTTGCCACGGGAAGATTTCGTAAGCTTACCTACTAAGGCTGACCAAGTTGTTTACCGTGACTGGCGCTTGTTAAAGGTAAGTTATTTAGTCGTGGGCAGCCTTGAAGAGCTGTCAGGCCAGCAGGTAAGGATTCGGTATGCGCTGTTTGATATTGCTAATCAAGAGCAGTTATTAACAGAAAGTGTAACCGGCAGTATTAATGACTTGCGTGGCCAAGCTCACCTTATTAGTGATCGAATTTATGAAAGGCTAACGGGGCAGCAAGGCATTTTTTCAACCCGTGTAACCTACATTACATCCCAGCAGCAAGATAAAAAAGAGTACGTTTATCGCCTGCACGTTGCCGATGCCGACGGTCAAAGGTCACGGGTAATTTTAACATCAAGGCATCCTTTGCTGTCGCCTGACTGGTCGCCTGATGGTAAAAAACTGGCTTATGTATCCTTTGAAACCGGTCGTCCAGCCATTTTTATTCATGAATTAGCCACAGGTAAACGAATTCAGCTAACCAATTACCAAGGCTTAAATGGTGCACCGGCTTGGTCGCCGGATGGCAAACAAATAGCCATGACTTTATCACGTGATGGCAATGCTGAAATTTACATTTACCATTTAGATAACCCGCGCCTAACAAGGGTTACAAAACACTATGCCATTGATACTGAGCCTTCATGGTCACCTGATGGCAAAAGTATTGTTTTCACTTCAGACCGCAGTGGTGGGCCTCAAGTTTATAAAATTGATTTAACCACAGGTAAAGAAGGTAGAATAAGCTTTGATGGCATTTATAATGCACGGCCTCGCTATTCACCTGATGGCCAAGAAATTTTTATGATGCACAGAGCCTCAGGTAGTGGACTATTTAGTATTGCAGCACTTAATATGAGCACCGGTCGAACTAGGGTGTTGTCAACCTCACCTTTAGACCATTCGCCCAGTGTAGCGCCCAATGGTGCTATGGTAATTTATGCTTTAATGCAGGGTGAAAAAGGCGTGCTGGGCGTTGTTTCAACCGATGGCAGAATTCAATATGAATTACCGGCTGAAAGCGGCGATGTATTAGAGCCTGCTTGGTCGCCTTTTTTGAAATAAATGAATTTTAACTAAACGTTAAAATGGTAGCCTTAAACGAGCTTGTTAAGGGTTAAAATGCAACAAAAGCAACTGGAGAAAGTTATGGAACTTATGAAATATAGCAAGGTTTTTGCATTGGCTGCCGTTTTTGCATTGGCTGCAGGTTGTAGTAGCGATGCTAAAAAAGATGGCACAATGGATGATGTGATTGGAAAAGAAGTGCATTCTACTGATACAGGTGGTGTTTCAGTGGATACTTTAGAGGAACAAGCTCAGGGTATTATTACTGAAGCTGAGGCCGAAGCACAAGCAAGAGCGAGGGCTGCAGAAGCAAGAGCGAGGGCTGCAGAAGCAGAAGCCCGTGCTAAAATGCAAGCCATATTGCCTGCCATTCGCACTGTTTATTTTGACTTTGACAAGTCAAGTATTCGCAGTGAATTTTACGATGTATTGAATGGCCATGCCGCCTACTTAATGGCTAACCCTTCTGTAAAAGTAAAACTAGAAGGCCATACTGACGCCCGTGGTTCTGCTGAATATAACAATGCTTTAGGTGAGCAGCGTGGTAATGCTGTGCGCCGTTATTTGTCATTGCAAGGCGTGCCTGCTAACCAGTTAGAAGTTGTTAGCTACGGTAAAATGAAGCTTGTAGATAAAAGTAATTCAAGCCAAGCTCATAACAAAAACCGTCGTGTAGTGTTTAATTACTAAGCATTAAAGATGGAGTTTTCTGACGTGAAAGCAATTAAAAACCTTGCCAAAGTCAGAAGAAATGTGGGGGCTTTAGCCCCCCGTTTTCTTTTTACTTTTGTGGTTTTAACAACCCCTTTTTTGGTGGCTGAATCTGTGCAGGCCAATGCACGTGCCGCTGCGGTTGCTAATGCCGAGCTCTTAATGCAAGTTGAGCAAATGCAACAAGAAGTAAAAAACTTACGCAACATGGTTGAGCAGCAAGATAATGCCTTATCTAAAATGCAAACAGAGCAACGCAACCGCTACTTAGATTTAGATCAACGCACGCAAGAATACGCAAAACGCCTCCTTGAATTAGAGGATAGGCCGATTATGCCAGCACCTAATTTAAGTGTGCCAACCACTCAAGCCCCGGTTACGCCAAGTGTTGCACCTGTAATAGCCAATGTAAGTTTAGAAAAAGACCGTGATGCCTATAATAAGGCCTATGCTTATGTGCCAGAACAACGTTTTGACGACGCTGTTCGTAGCTTTCAAGATTTTATTCGCCAATACCCTAATTCGCGTTTAGTCGGCAATGCTTATTATTGGTTAGGTGAAATTTATATGGTACAAAACCGCACTGCCGATGCTGAAAAAATGTTTAATGTTGTTATTGGCAACTACCCAGATAGCTTTAAAATTGCTGATTCTAAATATAAATTAGGCATTATTTATTCCCGTTATGGTAATGAAAAAAAAGCACAAGAAACGATGGAAGCCATTGTTGCAGATTACCCACGTGAACCTGCAGCAGACCATGCACGTAGTTACCTTAAAAAATAACTTTTTGGATTGAATTTATGTTATGTCAATTTGATTACCAGCCCACCCAAGGCTTACTTAAAGACCGAGTGATACTTGTTACTGGTGCTGGCGCCGGAATTGGCCGTGCAGCAGCAAAAGCTTATGCTGCTCAAGGTGCTACGGTTATTTTATTAGGTAGAACCATTAGTAAGCTTGAAGCCGTTTATGATGAAATTATTGCGCTAGGCGGTGCTGAACCTGCCATTTACCCGCTGAATCTTGAAGGTGCAACTTGGCCTGATTACCAAACCATGGCTGACCGTTTGTATGAAACTTTTGGGCGCTTAGATGGCGTATTACATAACGCCAGTATTTTAGGCACGCTTAGCCCAGTTCAGTCATATAACCCAGAGCTGTGGCAAAGAGTCATGCACATTAATTTTAATGCCCCTGTTATGTTGCAGCAGGCATTAACGGCTTTGCTTGAGCAGGCTGAAGATGCATCCGTTATTTTTACTTCGTCTTCGGTTGGTCGGGTGGGGCGGGCTTTTTGGGGGCCTTATGCTACGTCTAAATTTGCAACGGAAGGCTTAGTGCAAGTGCTTTCACAAGAGCTAGAAAACATTAGTAACATTCGAGTCAATAGCCTGAACCCAGGTGCTACACGTACGCAAATGCGCGCTGATGCTTTTCCTGCCGAACACCCAGATACGCTACGAACGCCAGATGAGATTATGGGTACTTACCTGTACCTTATGGGGTCAGACAGCAAAGGGGTTACAGGCAAAATGTTTAATGCTCAGCCTGATCGTTAACTGACTATTTTCTTTAGTAATTTTTCAAAGCGTGGTGCTTGTGGGTCAAGGGCTTTAACAATATTAAGTTCAACAACCTCTGCTAGATCAATTGGCTCTTGTGCTGTCAGCGGTACCAGTTCAGGCGTGGTTAGTAAACGAATCTTAGGGTTAAGCCGTTGGTCAGGGTGGGTGGCATAAACGACTGCCAGCGCCCCTGTGTTAAGCTCAACCAAGCAGCCGGGGGGATAAACTCCTAGGCTTTGAATAAACTTTTCAACTAGCCGATTATCAAAGTCTTCAAAACGCCAGCAGTAAAGTTTGCTGAGTGCTTTGGCAGGCGATAAGGCTTGGCGGTCACTGCGATTACGGGTCAGTGCCTCATACACTGAAGTGATGGCAACGATGCGGGCTAAAAAACTGATTTCTTTGCCTTTAAGCTGATAAGGGTAGCCGCTGCCGTTAAGCCTTTCTTGGTGGTGTAAAACAATGTCTAAGGTTGCGGCATCTAACCCGTGTTGTTCTAACAAAAAAGCATGCCCTTTACTTGGGTATTGCCTAACTAGTGCTACTTCTTTTGCTGTTAGCGGCGTGGCTTTACTTAAAATAGTGTGAGGCACTTTAATAAGGCCGATTGGGTGAAGTAATGCACCCATACCCAAAGAAATTAAATCGGATTGTTTTAAAGTAATGTGTTTGGCAAAAGCAAGGCTAAGCACTGCAACAGTAACAGCTTTTGCCACCAAATCATCTTGGTGTTCCTTTAGCATGGCAAGGTAAACCATACTTTTGCTATCATGCAGTACTGCTTCCATTAGCTCATTTAAAACAAGGCGTATACGCCTAGGCGCTAAGGCTTTACCCATGCGTAAATCAGCAAAAACACGGTCCATCTGGGTGCAGATATTTAAGTAAAGTTTATGCGTGTCTTGGCGGTTAATGTCAATGTAAACGTAACGGCAATTCGGCGCTAAAGCCTTGATTTGCTTAATGTTTGTAAAATAAAAGCCACGGGTTTCAAACGGTTGATTAATGGTGTCGCTGTCAAAACGACAGACCCACATGCTGGGGGTGAGCTTATTAAGGGCAACTTTTTGGTAATTGGGCTTTTGCTTTTGTTGTTCTTGTTGTTGCTCTTGTTTGGGTTGCTGGTCATTGCTTGATGCGTCTTTGGGTGGTTGGTTGGGTGTTTTTTGGTGCATCCTGATTCCGCGTACTTAAGTTTGAGGCTTGCCGATTTTTATTATCAGATTTATTATATATCTTAACATATTGCTACAAATGGCCTAGCAATAATGTCCTGCTAACCTGCTTCTGGCATACTTCCTGCTAATTTATTAATAATGCAGCTTAATAACTAATTTTTTATATTGGAGTTACTGATGATTCGTAAAGCAGTGTTGCCTGTGGCTGGCTTAGGCACGCGTTTTTTACCCGCAAGTAAAGCAATTCCTAAAGAAATGTTAACTTTAGTTGATAAGCCCGTTATTCAACACGTCGTTGAAGAGGCCATAGCGGCAGGAATTACTGAAATAATATTAGTAACGCATGGGGCTAAAAAAGCCATTGAAGACCATTTTGATGTAAATTATGAGTTAGAAAATGAACTGGAGCAGCGGGGTAAAATAGCGCTATTAAATGTGTTGCGTAGCATTTTACCTGCCGGCATTCGGGTGGTAAGTGTGCGCCAAGGCCGTGCTTTAGGTTTGGGTCATGCGATTCTTTGTGCACGTGAAGTGGTCGGTAATGAACCTTTTGCAGTGCTTTTGCCCGATGTATTGGTTGATAATTTTAATCAGCCCCAAACTGATTTAGCCTGTATGAATCAACGCTTTGATAAGACGGGGCTTACACAAATTTTAGTGGATGCTGTTTTAAAAGAAAGGGTCGACCAATATGGCATAGTGGCTTTAAAAGAAGGCACAGATTTAGCTGCCGGTGAAAGTAAGCCTATAAAAGCCATGATTGAAAAACCTGCCCTTGATAAAGCGCCTTCTAATCTAGCCATTGTTGGGCGTTATGTTTTACCCCCACGTATTTTTGAACTCTTAGCAGCAACCAAGCCTGGGGCTGGCAATGAAATTCAGCTGACTGATGCGCTGGATGCCTTATTGCAAGAAGCTGGTGCAGAAGCTTACCGTGTGCAGGGCGAAACCTATGACTGTGGTAATAAACTGGGTTATTTGCATGCCACTTTGGTGCATGGGTTACGCCACCCTGAAGTGGGCGATGGTTTTCGAGCGTTAATTAACCAGCTGCCGGAGACCTAGACTATGCAATTGGTTGTTGCAGGTTCTAGTCTTTGCGCCCAAGTAACAGCAGCTGCTTTAGCTTCTACAGGCCACGATGTATTGCTTTACCTTGATGAATTTAAACATTTTAATGCCATTGAGCAGGGGCATTCTTTATGGCGTGAAGCCGGTTTAAATGAGTTGTTATTAGAACAGTTAAATTCAGGCCGTTTAAAAATAACATTAAGTTATATACCAACTGAGGCAACTCAGCGGGTTTTTTTAGCCATGGCGCCCAACCAGCAAGATGAAGCGGTGATGCTAATTAAAAAGCTAGCAGCTTACCCTGAAGCGGATGTGTTGCTGATTAATCAAAGCACTTTTCCAGTGGGTACAACCGAGTATTTAGAAGCGTTATTGCAAACCGTCAGCTTACAAAAAAATGCTGAAACAGGCATTAAGCGGGTGGCTGTTAGCCTGCCTGATTTAATGCAAGAAGGCAGTGCCATTGCAGGATTTACTCGCCCTAACCACTTGCTGCTAGGTTCTGCAAGTGATTGGGCAGAAGCAGAAGTGAGGGAGATTTTACGCCCCTTTAATCGCCGCCGTGACAACCTAATGGTGATGACGCCACGTGAAGCTGAGTTCACCAAACTTGCCATTACCGGCATGTTGGCCACCCGCCTAAGCTTTATGAACGATATGGCTAACTTGGCCGATTCTTTGCAGGTAGATATTGAAAAAGTACGCCAAGGTGTGGGGGCAGATCAGCGCATTGGCGAGCATTACCTTTACCCAGGCTGTGGCTTTGGTGGGCTTAGCTTTTCACGTGATGTGATGAGCCTTGCCCATTCACTTGAATCCAGTGGTGTGGGTTCTGATTTATTAGAAGAAGTGCTGGCAATTAATGAGCGCCAAAAAGAATGGTTGTTTCGTAAATTGTGGAGTTACTTTAATACGGATTTAAAAGGCCGTACTTTTGCCATTTGGGGTGCGGCTTTTAAGCCAGGCAGTGACAAAATTGACAATGCACCTGTTTTGCGTTTATTGCAGGCTTTATGGGCGCAGGGTGCCAAGGTAAAGCTTCACGACCCTCAGGCAATGGAAGCTTTAGGCTTATGGGCCGGTGTGCGTGATGATTTAGAGTTTTGCGATACGCCTTATGCTGCTTTAAAAAATGCCGATGCTTTGCTGTTAGTGACTGAATGGAAAGCTTATTGGGGGCCTGATTTTGAAAAAATTAAAAGCCTATTAAAACAACCCGTTATTTTAGATGGCCGCAATATTTATGACCCTGATTATGTGCGCTCGTTAGGTTTTACTTATTTTGGAGTGGGACGTTAATAATGCATAAAATACCTTTTGTGGTGCATTCAAATTATGAACCAGCAGGCGATCAACCTAAAGCCATTGCTCAGCTAGTGGATGGCTTAGAGCAAGGCCTTGCTTGCCAAACCCTGTTAGGGGTAACGGGTTCAGGTAAAACCTTTACTATGGCTAAAGTCATAGAAAGTGTGCAGCGCCCCACCTTAGTTATGGTGCACAACAAAACCTTGGCAGCACAGTTGTATGGTGAATTTAAGCAGTTCTTTCCAAATAATGCAGTTGAATATTTTGTTTCTTATTATGATTATTACCAGCCAGAAGCCTATGTAGCTGCCAGCGATACGTTTATCGAAAAAGATGCAGCGATTAATGAGCACATAGAGCAGATGCGCCTTTCTGCCACTAAAGCACTCTTAGAACGGGATGACACCATTATTGTGGCCACGGTTTCAGCTATTTATGGTTTAGGTGATCCTTCGGCTTATTTAAAAATGGTGGTTCACCTAGACCAAGGCGAACCCATGAACCAACGGCAGCTGCTTAGGCGCATGGCAGAGCTGCAATACACCCGCAATGATATGGATTTTCGCCGTGCTACCTTCCGTGTGCGGGGCGATGTGATTGATATTTACCCTGCTGAATCAGAGTTTGAAGCAGTCAGAGTAGAACTGTTTGATGATGAAATAGAACGCATTAGCTTGTTTGATCCGCTAACCGGTGAAGTGCTACGCAAAGTGCCACGCTATACCATTTACCCTAAAAGCCACTATGTAACGCCTAGAGAAACCATTTTAAAGGCAGTGGATTTTATAAAAGATGAAATGCGTGAACGCCTTGACTACCTGCGTAATAATGACCGACTAGTTGAAGCACAGCGCTTAGAACAACGCTGCCTTTATGACATAGAAATGATGGTGGAGCTAGGTTACTGCAATGGCATTGAAAACTATTCTCGCTATTTGTCTGGCCGTGATCCTGGGTTAGCGCCCCCGACTTTTTTTGATTACTTGCCAGCCAATGCCATGTTAATGCTCGATGAATCCCACGTTACCGTGCCGCAAATTGGTGCCATGTATAAAGGTGACCGTTCACGTAAAGAAAACTTAGTTAACTATGGTTTTCGTTTGCCTTCAGCCTTGGATAACCGCCCCCTTCGTTTTGAAGAGTGGGAAGCCCTAGCGCCACAAATGATTTTTGTTTCAGCAACGCCTTCAGTTTATGAAGCAGAACATGCTGACCAAATAGTAGAGCAGGTGGTTCGGCCAACCGGCTTGTTAGACCCAATTATTGAACTGCGCCCTGCCACCAACCAAGTCGATGATTTATTAGAAGAAATTAATAAAGTAGTGGCAACGGGCGATAGGGTGTTAGTCACCACTTTAACTAAACGTATGTCTGAAGATTTATCGGATTACTTAGCCGAGCAGGGTGTGAAAGTTCGTTATTTACACTCAGATATAGACACGGTGGAAAGAGTCGAAATTATTCGTGACCTGCGATTAGGTATTTATGATGTACTAGTGGGCATTAATCTTTTGCGTGAAGGTTTGGATATGCCGGAAGTGTCTTTAGTGGCGATTTTAGATGCTGACAAAGAAGGCTTTTTGCGTTCAGAAAGGGCTTTGATTCAAACCCTAGGCCGTGCCGCACGTAACGTGAATGGCCGAGCGATTTTTTATGCCGACCGCATTACGGGTTCAATGCAAAGGGCCATGGATGAAACCGAGCGCCGCCGCAATGCACAAATAGCCAATAATATTAAACTAGGCATTACCCCTGAAACGATTTTTAAATCAATACAAGATATTTTAGAAGGTGCCCATGCCCCCGGGGCTGGTAAAAAAGACCGCAAAAATGAACGCCTTAAAGTGGCTGAACAGGCAGGTGATTATGCCAGTGAGCAACCAAGAACCCCAGCAGAATTTGATAAGCTGATTGCTAAATTGGAAGATGAAATGTTCAGTGCAGCCAAAGGGTTAGAATTTGAAAAGGCAGCCAGTTTAAGGGATCGGCTGCAAGCATTACAAAATAAAAGGATGCTAATTTAGCTTAAATAAGCGTTTGTCGTCATTTTGTCATTTTTGGCTGGTGTAATGCTCCTTAATTAGTAGATAACTTCTACACCCAATTTTGGAGATGACACCCGATGGCAAAACAAGAACTGTTAAGTATTATTGCAGCACAAAAAATCAATATTCACTTTCAGCCCATTATTGCTGCTAATGGGCAATCCATTTTTGCTTATGAAGCCTTAAGCAGAGGCCCTGCCGATAGTGCTTTATGTAGCCCCATCCATTTGTTTGACGAAGCTAAACGCCAGCAGCAACTGTTTGCGTTAGAAAGTATTTGCCGCAGAAAAGCGATAGAGAAATTTACTCAGCAACAACTCCCCGGCAAATTGTTTTTAAACGTCACGCCTGAAACCCTCTTGCAGCCAGACCATTACAAGGGGTTAACGCTGGATTTAATTAATAACTTTGGTTTAAGACCAGAGCAGGTAGTGATTGAAATAACCGAACACTCGCCAACCGATGATTATGCGTTGATGTGCCATGCGGTTAAGCATTACCAAGGCGAAGGTTTTTCTATTGCATTAGATGACTTGGGTGCTGGTTATTCTAGCTTAAGGCTTTGGTCTGAAGTGCAGCCTGAATACGTAAAAATTGACCGGCATTTTATTTGTGGCATAGAAAAAGACAAGGTTAAAAGGGATTTTGTCCGTTCAATTGTAGAAATAGCACGCGCGGTAAAAAGCCAAGTAATTGCTGAAGGCATAGAAACCCGACAAGAGTTTGAAACCTTATCTGAAATTGGGGTGGACTATTTGCAAGGTTATTATTTTGCTCGTCCTAACCCAGAGCCTATGCGTGAAATAGGCAAGACGGCAAAAAATATGTGGAAGCAAATTAAGGAGGGCCGTGAAGTGTACAAGGAACAGGGTCAAATTGGTCAATTAAAGCTGGATATACCACCGGTAACGCCAGACATGCTAGTCGGTGAGGTGGCGGCAATTTTTGAAAATAATGAGCAGTGGTTTTCAGTACCTGTAGTGGCTGCTGGTGTTCCTGTAGGCATTATTAAGCGTTCTCGATTATTGCAAAAATTAAGCAAGCCTTTTGGTCGGGATTTGTACGTTAAAAGACCCGTAAGCCAAATTTTAGATGAAGATTTTATCATGGTTGAACGCCATCTACGGCTAGAAAAAGTAAGCCAACAAGTAACCCAAAGAAACCGTAATAATTTAGAAGAAGATTTTATTATTACCGAAAATGGTCGCTATTTTGGTGTAGGGCAGGTGATTGACTTATTGAAAATGATTACTGAGTTACAACTTAAAAGTGCTCATAATTCTAATCCATTAACTGGTTTGCCTGGTAATATATTAATTCAAGAATACCTAGATAACTTGATTAGAAATAGCAAACCTTTTGTCGCCTGCTATTTTGATTTGGACAACTTTAAACCTTATAACGATCAATATGGTTATGCCAAGGGTGATGAAATACTGATTCACCTAGCACAACTATTAAAAAAGCATAGTCACTCTGAAGTTGATTTTGTAGGGCATGTGGGCGGCGATGATTATGTGGTGGTTTTTCGTAGTGATAATTGGCAAGCCTGTGTTGCTAATATTCTTCAAGAGTTTATCCATTACCGTGAATCCTTCTATAGCCCAGCACATTTAGGTGATAAAGGCATTTGGGCTGAAGACCGTTTTGGTGAAAAACGCTTTTTTAGCTTAATGAGTATTTCAGTAGCAGCCATTGATTCTGGTTCCGCCAGCTTAGGTTCTGCTAATGATATTGCCGGTCGCTTGAGTGTTATTAAACACGAAGCCAAGCAAGTAAAAGGTAATAGTTTAGTCGCAGAATTATCAGGTTCTGTTATTAACTTAATATCTGAACTGGAAAATGATCCCAAATTAAATAATGAAAAATTAACAGTCGCTTAAATTATAGATTTTATAGTCTGTAATTAGAAGGTTATTTATGCGTATTGTCACCATTACTCGATTAGCAGCATTTTTACTTGCTTTTTTAGCCTTGTCTTTGGCTATTATTTTGTATTGGGGGTTGGGTAAACTTAACCAATCGTTTGTGAGCACTTTAAATTATTCTGAATTACATCGGCAGTTAGCGGTCGATGTAAGGGGTAAAATTGGTAATTACTTAGAAACAGGTGATGCAACTCAGCATTCGGCAGCGGTGAGTGATTTAGAACACCTTCAACAGCAGGTTATGCCTAGTTTACCAGCTACTTTGGTAGACCAACTAGAGCCAGTCGCTGCAACTCTTCATTTAGGGTTAACGCATGAATTATTGGGCGCAGGTAAGTTGGCTGGTGATGCCCAAGGTTTGCTTTATCAAAATGAACGAGAAACAACGACCGAGTTACGTCGCCTTGAAAATTATGCCCTACAAGTATTAAAAGAACAGCCAACCACTGGCGTTAGTTACTTACAGGGTATTGTTCGTTTAACCGACTTTTTATCGGATATTAAAACTTACCGTGAACAGTTTTGGACCAGTGGTAAAGAGAGTTATTTACAACAGCTCAACCTAACACTATTAAGTTATGAAGCAGCACTTGAAAACCTAAAAACTTTGCCACGTATTGGTATTTATCCAGAAAAAAAACAAGACAGCATGGCAAGTTTAATGGGTTGGGAAACTCAATCACTTGCGGTTAATGAAGAGGAGCAAGGTGATGAAATACTGCGGAACTTAACTAGCCTGCATAAGCGTTATCCTGCTGAAATAAAGCGTTCAGTGAAGTGGCAACAAGATCGTATTGACAGTTTTTTACTAGTTAACACGTTAGTGGATGACTTTGAGCAGGCCATTATTCAAGGGCAAGCAGAAATTAACTTGAGTAAAGAAAATGTTGAATCTTGGGTTAAAACGCTATTTTTTGCCTTTGTGCTGGGCTTATTACTGATGGCGGTATTGCTTTATATTTTTCAGCAACGTTTTGTGATTAAAAATTTATCCAAATTAGAGTTAGCACTTACCGTATTGGTTAAGCAAGGCAGCTTAAATTTTGTGGATATGGAAGCAGATAAAACTGAATTAGGTCAAATAGCCAAGCGTTTTAATCAGTTGATTTCAGGTATGAAAAAACAGCAAGAGCAGAAAGATTTACAACTGCAAGAAGTGGGAATCACACTAGAAGAATTACTAGAAAGCTTTGATAGCATTGCCAGCAATACATTAAATACACGCAAACAGCTTAAAAAAGCCGGTAAATCGAGTGAGAATTTAAACTATTTAGCTGAGCAAGTGAGTGCTAGCTCGACCAAAGTTAAAAGCTTTGCTGAAGAAACAGCCAACCTTATGGATAGCAGTGAACAAAGTGCAATGGAAGTGGTTCGAGCCGGTGAAGAAGCGATTCAAAAAATTGATTTAGG
Organism: uncultured Marinospirillum sp.; assembly: GCA_947624795.1. GTDB lineage: Bacteria > Pseudomonadota > Gammaproteobacteria > Pseudomonadales > Halomonadaceae > Marinospirillum. Next base: position 14,325 of record CANQLY010000009.1, on the reverse strand, counting down.
CCAATTAGCTTTGGTTGATTTTATTCATGCAGTGCAAGAAGTGATGGGGATTTTAGATCAGGTCAATCATATATCAGATCAAACCAATCTCTTGGCATTAAATGCAACCATTGAAGCAGCCAATGCCGGTGAATATGGGCGAGCTTTTGCTGTGGTTGCTGATGAGGTGCGGCAGCTATCTCGCCAAACGCAAGGGGCTGTTGGTAAATCGACCGACCTATTAGGTGCGCTTAATAACGTAACCGACCGATTAAAAGAGCACATTGAAGCCGTTGCTTTATCTACCAACTTTCAATGCGACCTAGCTAGAAAGCTACAAGAAACATCACAGGAAGTGCGTCAGCGTTCTTTTCATGCCGCAGAAACAGCGCAAGAAAGTTCCGATTTAACTAAGCGTCAATATGACAGTGTGGGTGAATTTAATGTGCAAATACATGAAATGGAACGGGGTGCCAATGACGCAGGTAAAAAAATTAAGCAACTGCATGCAAATGTAAGCGATAAAATAGATTGGTTGCGTACTAATTTGGGCTTATCGCATTAAGTGGAAGAGCCTACCTCTTTTAAAATATACAGGGTGACATAGGCTAAAACAGCGTAGCGCCCAAACTTAGCTAGACTAACAATCAAAGTAAAGCGCCAAAAAGGCTCACGCAATACCCCTGCCACTAGGGTAAGTGGGTCTCCCACCACAGGCATCCAACTCAGTAATAAACTCCAACGCCCATAACGCTGATACCAGTTTTGGGCACGTTTAAGTTGGCTAGGCGTGACAGGAAACCAGCGGCGGTTTTGCCAACGCTGCAGCTGACCACCCAACCACCAGTTAATTTGTGAACCCAGCACATTGCCAAAAGTTGCCACGGCAACCAAAGAATAAACGGCACTGGGCTTAAGCGTTAAGAACGCCACTAACGCTGTTTCAGACTGCATCGGCAAAAGAGTTGCGGCAATGCAAGCTGATAAAGCCAAGCGCCAAGCCTAGGTAGCTAAGCCAAGTAAGCATTAACTGCGCTAAACACTAAACTGAAAAGTTTGGTTAAGTAACGGTTGAATTTCAATGTGGGTGGGTAAAAACTCACCTGTTTCTGTAAAGCGTAGGGGACTGGCAATAAGGAAACCCCAATACTCTAAAAAGCGAGTTATAAAGCGAGTTTCTATAATGTTGGTAAGCGTTTGTTCTGAGCTAGAGTAAATGCTATCAGGTAGCTGACCAAGCAACTGGGGAAAGGCAACTGTCACTTCTTCACTTAGCTTATTTATTGAAGCATGGTTTTGTAATCGCCAAAGCATAAACAACCAAAATTCACGCAAATCTACACTGTCATCCAAGCCATCAAGGTAAGACCAGTTATATCGAGTGGTTGCTGCTTCTAACATAGGTAAGAAGAAAGCTTGAATACCTTCTTTTTCATACTGTTTTTGTGCCGTTTTTTTAATATGAAAACGACCACTTCTTAAATATATAATACCAGCAATATTTGCTAAAACACGGGTATAGTGAAGGGCGTTTATTTTGCCTTCACTGTTGCCCATATAATCACTAATAGTAATATTTGTATTATGTTTGGCTACAGCAAATTCCGGCAGTAACTCACTAGCACTTTTAGCTAGCTTGGCTGGTAAGTTGCCTCTAGTGGTGGCTTTAAAAGAGCCACCTTGCTGCATTGCTTCATCTAGAATTAATTCCAAATAACGCATAACTGGGCTAGAGGATAAATCGCTAGGGGTGTTGATGGTTATCCAATCTAGCTCTTTAAAAGGAGCATGAAGCCAGTTGAGCATTTGGTTGGGTGAAAGACCACAAAAGTCAGGATGACCTTGATTATTGCTTTTATTTACATGCTTCTCAGCAACTAGATTAAGTTCATCAAAGGTTAAATCTGGACTCATAGCCAAAACTGCTGCTAGTTCATCGCGTAGTGCAAGGTGCTGCTCTGAAGCAGTGTGAATACAACAATGTTTGTACTTTTTGCCACTGTCGCAGGGGCAAGGGTCATTACGGCTAACTTTCATTTTAAAATACTCTCTATTACTTTTTTCTATTGCGACATTCTACCTATTTGGTTCAAGTTTCAAAGCAAACTCTGCCCAAATTTCATCTAGGTTATTTCTTTAGTGTTTGGTATTTGGTTTAATCACTTCAACTGTGTTAGTTATAGCGGTTATTCCAGCACTTGATGTGATTTTTGATGACCCTACCCATTGATTTAATTCTTACTGAACTGAAGCAAGCCCTAGTGCAATCGACTCGAGTTTTGCTTCAGGCACCTCCGGGTGCAGGTAAAACTACCCAAGTACCTTTAGCTTTATTAGATGCACCTTGGCGTGCTGGCAAAAAAATTATAATGCTAGAACCTAGACGTTTAGCGGCGCGTTCTGCCGCACGTTTTATGGCTCTGCAGTTAGGTGAACAGGTTGGGCAAAGGGTAGGTTATCGCACCAAACTAGATACAAAAATTTCTGCAGCAACTCAAATAGAAGTGGTTACCGAAGGAATTCTTACTCGCATTATTCAAAATGACCCTATGTTGGAAGATTATGCTCTGGTTATTTTTGATGAATTCCATGAGCGTTCTTTAGCGGCTGACCTAGGGCTGGCGCTGGTACGTGAATCACAAGAAGTGTTAAGAGAAGACTTACGTTTATTGGTGATGTCCGCAACCTTAGATACAGCGCCCATTGCCCAGGTTTTAGGTGATGTGCCAATTATTAGTAGCGAAGGGCGTGCTTTTCCTGTTGAGGTTATTTATCGTCCTGCCAACTTTAAAAATACCCATTTAATTGATGCGGTAGTTAGGGTTATTAAAGAAGCCTTAGCAGAACAAACAGGTTCTTTATTAGTGTTTTTACCCGGCGTGGGTGAAATTCGTCCAACCTTAAAGGACATCCACTCAAAATTTAGGTTAGTTGAATTATTAAAGAGTGGCTGTCCCTTAAACCCTTAAAGATATGCGGCAAAAGGGGTATTCACTGCGTACAAAGAAAACACACATCACTAGATTAATCGCTTTATTTTATTTCATGGTAAGCGTCATTCAATAAGTATGAGCAGTGATGCAGTAAGTTTTTTCTGGCTCACTTAGCTAACTTTGAACACCTAGCATAAAAACACATAAAAATCTATTTAAAACAATAGCTTAAGCCAAAAACAAGCTCAAGAAGAATACCTAGTTTAATAGCAAGGGAGGCTCTATTTTGGCTCACATAACAGAAGTGCCTACTTAAAAAGCTTGACAGAAACTATGTAGCTGACTACATTTCAGCTTGTGATGTTTAATTAACGGTGCCTTAGTTTATGTTTGAGCTTAAAGATTTACCCAGTTATGAAACCTTGGTACGCCTTGGAGAAGAATACCAAAACCCAGATGTAGATGGTTTGCACACTTGGTTAATCTGGGCATCGGCTACCAGTGAGATGTTGGCAGCGTTTGACACAAACCTTGCCCAAACATGCGGGCTTTCACAAACACAGTTTTTTGTCATCATCTTGCTTAAGCGCAATCCTCAAGGCTTGAGTATCGGCGCACTGGCAGAGGGCGTGTCGGTAACCTCACAAACCATGACTCGTGCTATTGACCGAATGGAAGCCAGTGACTTCTGCTATCGTAAGCCCGACCCTGAAGATCGTCGTTCTTGGCTGGTATTCTTAACTGCTAGTGGGGACGAACTCTTATCGAAAGCCTTACCTGCTCACTATGCTTGGGTTGCTAAGTTGATGCAGCACTTTGACAGCAATGAACGAGCCATGCTTAACCGCTTAATGTTAAAGCTCAATCAAGCTGGCATGCTTTCCTAAGAAATTGTTTAAGGGAATGAAACTATAGTAATTTTTTATTCATATATGTAGCTAGCTACATATCAGCAAGGAACATTATATGTCAGTTATTCATCAGCAACCAACACCCAATAATGAATCACCTTCGTTAGCCCTGCGTGTATTAATCGTACTCTGCGCGTTATCTGTTGTTTCTTTACTCTATTTACCATTACCTGTGCTGAACGTACTAGAAAACAAATATGGAATAGGAGCAACTGGCATGATAAGTGCTTTTGGCTTCACCTATGCCGCCGGTTTTTTAATCTTTGGGCCGCTATCAGATCGACTTGGCAGACGCAAAGTTATGGTATCTGGTTTGTTGGCTTTAGCAGTTGTTACAGCTCTGCTTGCACTAGCAGAAACACAATCCCAATTAGTTATTGGACGCATGTTACAAGGGTTAATAGCGGCCTCTTTTCCTCCAGTGGCAATTGCTTACTTAGCAGAGCGGGGAACCTCACGCCAGCGTGCTTGGAGTATTGCTTGGATGAGTACCGCATTCTTATCTGCTGGGCTCTTAGGACAAATATATGGTGGGTTAATCACGCTTCGTTGGGGAATAGGAACGGCTTTTTTACCCTTATGTGCTATTTACGCTCTAACCGCATGGCAGCTTTCGCGTACAGCTAAAGATAAGCCCGTGCCATTTAATCTACCAAGTTTGCTACACAATTACTTATCGCTGGGACACTTATTATTCAACCCAAATTTACGCCGAGTATATGTGCCAGCTTTTCTTTTATTGCTGTGTTTTGTGGCCTTTTATATGGGGCTGGACTTACGCTTTGCTACTGAGTTTTCTCATCATGATATTTCTCCGTTGACGTTACGAGCGTTTGCAGCACCAGCTTTTCTAATGCCTTTGGCCGTTGCCGCAATTATTCCTCGCTTAGGAGCTGAGCGTGTTATTAGTGCAGGTTTAATTTGTGCAACCGCAGGCCTCTTACTAAGTGCACTAATAAATAGTAGCCATATTGGTGGCTTATTAGTAACGAGCCTAATGTTCGTTGCTGGTATTGGTATCAGCGTACCGGGACTGATTATTCAGGTTGCCAGTGTGAGCCATGCTGATGTGCGTGGCATGGCGATAGCACTCTACACTTTTGTGCTTTGGGTAGGTGCTAGTCTCGGGCCTTGGCTGGCTCAGCAAACCGCAGATATGAGTCTCGGAGGCATGTTGTTTGTATTATCTGGTTTGTTAGGGGCATGTGCGCTTTATGTCATCACAGGTTTAAAAAGTAACAGGGAGGTCATCAATCAATAATCTAATTTGTAGCATCAAATTTATTAATTAACGGAGTTCTAAGATGAAAAAACAACATTTCAATACCATGCTGCTAAAGATATTTATCACCTCAGCCACCATTCTATTACCAGCCTATTCTCAGGCTACCACTAATGAAGTTAAGGAGTATGCAATGCAAAACTTAGTTGTTTCACACATGGTACCCAGCACCCACAAAGAAGCTTGGAATCGCGAAGTAAGTGTCGATGGCGAAACTGCCACCTTAACGCGCTATATACGTAAGGATGATCGTAACAATATTATTGAAGGCGAACATTTCAGCACCGTAATTGCCGCTAATGGTAAATTAAAGGGCTTCGCCAACATTTCTTTTGATCTAGTAAATACTGCCCTACCCAGCCCAGAACTAAGCGAGAAAATAGCCCGCGCATTCTTAGAAGAAAACGCGCCAGATCTACTGCCTCGTATGAAAATTAGTTGGGTTAAACCCCATGACGAACCCATTATTATTGAACGTAATGGCCGTAGTGAAACTGTGAAGCTTACTGGTATGAAGGTCAAAGCTCGCAATCTTGCCGACGGCTTATGGTTTTGGGTTATCGTCGGTGCAGACGAACAACCGATGATTTTCGAACGCGATATAAACTGGATAAGCTTTCCAGGTCATCGTAAAACCGAAAAATGGCTACACGATAGCTGGCTCAAAAACAACCTGTAATTGACTTAGAAAAGGAGTCGGGTTTCTTAGAGAATGTAAGTTCCTACACAAACAAAAACTAAGTCCCCCGACATGAACAATCTTACCTTTTCTAGCCCTAACCTTTCCAGCTTTTGCCAACTAAATAAACTTGGCCTTGTTGCTACTGGCCAGCATATTACTGAAAGCCATGCTGTTCTTGAGTGTCGCTTCACTAAATTGCCAGAGCCTTGCCCTAAATGCTTGCAACCTTAAAGGACATCCACTCAAAATTTAGGTTAGTTGAATTATTAAAGAGTGGCTGTCCCTTAAACCCTGATGAAATACTGATTCACCTAGCACAACTATTAAAAAAGCATAGTCACTCTGAAGTTGATTTTGTAGGCCATGTGGGTGGCGATGATTATGTGGTGGTTTTTCGTAGTGTTAACTGGCAAGCCTGTGTTGCTAATATTCTTCAAGAGTTTATCCATTACCGTGAATCCTTCTATAGCCCAGCACATTTAGGTGATAAAGGCATTTGGGCTGAAGACCGTTTTGGTGAAAAACGCTTTTTTAGCTTAATGAGTATTTCAGTGGCAGCCATTGATTCAGCTTCTGCTAGCTTAGGTTCTGCTAATGACATTGCTGGTCGCTTGAGTGTTATTAAACACGAAGCCAAGCAAGTAAAAGGTAATAGTTTAGTCGCAGAGTTATCAGGCTCTGTTATTAACTTAATATCTGAGCTGGAAAACGATACTGAATTAAATCCTAGATTCAACCACCAAGTGCAACTCATTAAGTAGAAGTGCTTACTTCTTTTATAATATACAGGGTGACATAGGCTAAAACAGCGTAGCGCCCGAATTTAGCTAGACTAACAATCAAAGTAAAACGCCAAAAAGGTTCACGCAATACCCCTGCCACTAGGGTAAGTGGGTCTCCCACCACAGGCATCCAACTCAGAAATAAACTCCAACGCCCATAACGCTGATACCAGTTTTGGGCACGTTCAAGTTGACTAGGTGTGACAGGAAACCAGCGGCGGTTTTGCCAACGCTGCAGCTGACCACCCAACCACCAGTTAATTTGTGAACCCAACACATTGCCAAAAGTTGCCACGGCAACCAAAGAATAAACCGCACTGGGTTTTAGCGTTAAGAGTGCCACCAGCGCTGTTTCAGACTGCATCGGCAAAAGAGTTGCGGCAATGCAAGCTGATAAGGTTAGCCCCAAATAACTGAGCCAGCTAACCATAGGCAAGCCTCTATTAAATTAAAGCTTGGTAACTGCTGTAGAGGTGGGTTCCTATGCCTGCAATGCACAGCCACCAAGTAAAAAAGTTTAATAATTTAGAGTCAGCCCTTAAAGGCGTGAGTCTGATTTTTGTTTTTAAAGGCCATAAGATTCTTAAGCCTTCGGTGGTCATCGCATCGCCTATTAGGTGCGATAAAAAGCCAAAAACAAACGCTAACATGGCAAGGTAACCCATGCCATAAACTGAATCTTGGAAAGCGCCGGCGGTTGCTAATCCTAATTGGTCATTGTGTTGATCAAGTAACCAGCCCGTAAAAAACATCATGGGAATGACTAATAAAGCCGAATGCGTAAAACCCCGATGCCCGCCACAAAAGCTATAAAAAAAGTGGCTAATGCCTGGCAACCAGCGCCCTACCTTAGAGCGGGGGTGGTCTGCATCGGGAATAAGCGAACCCAATGCTGCTGCTGCGAGTTCAATAATGCCAGGCGTATGACCAACAAGGCTAGTAACAATTAAATAAGAACCTGTGCCAAAAGCAAGGTGGGCATTTCCCATCATAATAATTTTACTCTTTAAAAAAAACTAGTAGCCAGCGGCTTTTAATAGCTGCTGAGTATAGTCACTAGCTGGTTGTTTGAACAGTTGTTCTGTGGTGGCGGTTTCAATTTGCTGGCCATCTTTTAGCACTAGAATGCGATGGCTTAAGGCTTTAATCACTTGTAAATCGTGGCTAATAAACAGGTAGGTTAGCTGGTGCTTTAATTGCAGCTCTCTTAATAGCTCAATTACTTGCGCTTGAACACTGCGGTCTAGGGCTGAAGTGGGCTCATCGAGCACTAATAAGCGCGGTTTAAGAATTAAGGCTCTGGCTATGGCAATGCGTTGGCGTTGCCCACCAGAAAACTCATGCGGGTAGCGGTGGCGAGTCGAGGTTTCTAAACCGACTTCGGTTAATACTTCGCATACGCTTTCTTCTACTGCTTGTTTACTGAGTTTGGGCTGATGAAGTTTAAGCCCTTCAGCAATAATTTCTGCCACACTCATACGTGGGCTAAGGCTGCCGTAGGGGTCTTGAAAGACCAGCTGCATTTTACGCCGCCAAGGTAATAGCTGTTTTTGCGGCAAGCTTTGGAGTTCTGTACCGTCCATCTTAATAACGCCGCCAGCATTAGGTAATAACCTTAATAAAGCCAAAGCTAGGGTGGTTTTACCCGAACCACTTTCACCAACGATGCCCAGTGTTTCGCCTTCTTTTAAAATCAGCGATTGGTTTTCTACTGCTACAAAAGGTGCGGGTTTTTTCCAAGGCAAAATACTGGTGGCTGGGCGAGCAAATTCTACTCTAAGGTTGTTTACTTCTAATAAAATGGGGCTGTTAGGGTCTATGGCTGGCGCTTGGCCGCTGGGTTCGCTGCCTAGTAGCTGCTTAGTATAATCAGCTTGAGGATTGGCAAATAATTCGGCAGTAGCTTGGGTTTCTACCACTAAGCCTTGGTGCATCACTGCCACTCGGTCACTGTGTTTGCGCACTAGGTTTAGGTCGTGGGTAATCAGTAAAATCGCCATGCCAAACTGCTGTTGTAAATCTTTTAGCAAGTGTAAAACTTCTTGCTGTACGGTAACGTCGAGCGCTGTAGTTGGCTCATCGGCTAATAAAATATCCGGATTATTAGCCAGCGCTATCGCTATCATCACCCGCTGGCGCTGACCGCCAGATAACTGATGCGGCCAAGCTTGGGCAATTACAGTAGGGTTGGGTAGTTGCACCGCTGCGAGTAATTCTAAGCAGCGTTGCTGAGCTGCTTGTCCGGTTAAGCCTTGGTGCAAGCGCAGGGTTTCATTAATCTGCTTAGCCACTCGGTGCAAGGGGTTTAGCGAGGTCATGGGTTCTTGAAAAATCATCGCTATACGCTTACCACGCAAATAACGAAGCTTTTTATCATCCATACCCACTAGCTGCTGGTCTTTTAACAGTACACTGCCAGTTACCTTGGCATTAGCAGGCAGTAAGCCCAGCGTGGCTAAAGCAGTGACTGATTTCCCTGAACCACTTTCGCCGACCAGTGCCAGAGTTTCACCGGCATTAAGCGTTAAAGAAACGTCTTTTAATGCGGGTGCATTATCACCAAAGCTAACCCTTAGGTTTTGGATGGTCAGTAAGGGCTGTTTAAGCTGATTGTTATTTAAAGATTGATTAGTCATTGTGCATGGCCTTACGTGGGTCAAAGGCATCTCGCACACCTTCACCAATAAACACCAAAAGGGTTAGCAGCAAAGCCAAGGTCGCAAAAGCGGTTAAGCCCAACCAAGGCGATTGTAGATTAGCCTTGCCTTGGGCAACCAGTTCACCTAAGGAGGGAGTTCCTGGCGGCATACCAAAACCTAAAAAGTCTAAAGCGGTAAGGGTAGTCACTGCACCGGTAAATAAGAAGGGCAAAAAGGTTAGGGTGGCAACCATGGCATTAGGTAAAACATGCCTAAACAAAATCAAATGATTTGGTAAACCTAATGCCCGAGCCGCCCGCACATATTCTAAATTACGTGCTCTTAGGCATTCGGCTCTGACTAAATCGACCAAAGCAGTCCAGCTAAAAAGCAGCATAATTAATAACAACCACCAAAAGCTGGGGGCAATAATACTGGCCAAAATTATTAATACAAAAAGCGTGGGTAAGCCAGACCAAATCTCGATAAAGCGCTGGCCCCATAAATCCAATTTACCACCGTAATAACCTTGAATAGCACCCACAAACACGCCCACCAAACTACTGCCTAAAGTCAGTAACAAGGCAAAGACAATGGATAATCTAAGGCTGTAAATAACCCTTGCCAGTACATCTCGCCCTTGGTCATCGGTACCTAACCAATTTTCACTTGAAGGCGGCGCGGGTGCTGGCTGAGTTAAATTATAGTTAATGGTTTCATGGCTAAAAGGAATCAACGGCCAGACTACCCAGCCATCGTGTTGAATTAAATCTAACAAATAGCTGTCACGGAAATCTGCCGCTAAGGGTAAATCACCGCCAAAGGTAGTTTCTGGGTAATCAGTGACTAAAGGAAAATACAGCTTGCCAGCATAGCTCACCAACAAGGGTTTATCGTTAGCTACTAGCTCGGCGACTAGGCTAATGCCAAACATTAACAAAAAAGCCCAAAGCGCCCACCAAGCACGGCGGTTGGCTTTAAATAATTGCCAGCGGCGTTGATTAAGTGGGGATAGATTAAAAGAAGGCAACGACATTAATTTTCCCTCGACGAAAAATCAATGCGTGGGTCTATCAACATATAAGTAATATCACTAATTATTTTTAACAGTAAGCCAATTAAAGTGAATAAATACAGCGTGCCAAAGACTACTGGGTAATCCCTTTGTACTACGGCTTCAAAACCCAATAAACCCAAACCATCTAAAGAGAAAATCACTTCAATTAATAACGAACCGGTAAAGAAAATACTCACCAAAGCAGCCGGCATTCCCGCAATAATAATTAGCATGGCATTACGAAACACATGACCATAAAGCACCTGCTGTTCACTCGCGCCCTTAGCGCGAGCCGTTAGCACATACTGTTTATGAATTTCATCTAAAAAAGAGTTTTTGGTTAACAGGGTTAAAGTCGCAAAACCAGAAATAGTCATGGCTAAAACCGGCAAGGCTAGGTGCCAAAAGTAATCGGCAATTTTGCCTAGCGTGCTTAGTTCACTAAAGTTATCAGACGTTAAACCCCGTAACGGAAACCAGTCTAAATAACTACCACCGGCAAAAAGCACTATTAAAAGAATGGCAAATAAGAAGCCCGGAATAGCATAGCCAACAATAACGATGGAAGAAGTCCAAACATCAAAGCGGCTGCCGTGTTTAAGGGCTTTACGAATACCTAAAGGAATAGAAATTAAATAAATCAGCAGGGTAGACCAAAGCCCCAAAGAAATGGATACCGGCATTTTTTCGATAATTAAATCAGTCACACTACGCCCACGAAAAAAACTTTCGCCTAAATCAAAGCGTAAATATTGCCCGACCATTTGCATAAAGCGTTCATGGGCAGGTTTATCAAAACCAAATTGGGCTTCTAATTCGGCAATAAAACGGGCATCAACCCCACGAGAGCCACGGTAGGAAGAACCGCTATCATCCGAACGGCTTGCAACCGCTTCGCCACCAGAAGAATCTATGCGAGTACTGCTTAGGCCATCCATACCGCCCATTTGTGCCATCACCTGCTCTATGGGACCACCGGGGGCAGCTTGAATAATCAAAAAGTTCAGCAGCAAAATGCCCAGCAAAGTCGGTGGAATTAATAACAAACGTCTTAGCAGGTAAGGCGCCATAGGTTACTCAACCCACCAAGTATCAATAGGCAAGCCATAATCTGGGCGTACTTCAGGAATTTTAATTTGTTTATGGCGAGCAATGCGGTATTCGTTTAAATGCCAATGCGGAATCACATAATGCCCCCATAACAGCACTCGGTCTAAAGCACGAGTAGCAGTAATTAAGCTTTCTCTATCTTGGGCATTAATCAGTTGTTCAATTAAAGCATCAACGACTGGGTCTTCTACCCCTGAAATATTGCGACCATCGGTTGAATGGGCAAATTCAGAATGGAAAAACTCACGCTGCTCGTTACCCGGTGACAAGCTTTGGCCGATAGAAGAAACCACCATATCGTAATCAAAACTGCGGAGGCGGTTTAAGTATTGGGTGACATCCACCACACGCACATCCATACGAATACCGATTCTTTCTAAGTTTTGCCGCCAAGGTAAAACCACCCGCTCAAAGGAGGTATCGTGCAGAAGAATTTCAAAGCGTAGCTGTTCACCGGCTGCATTCACTAAGCGACGACCGTCAATCGTCCAGCCTGCTTCACGCAATAAACCCAAGGCTTTACGGGTTTGGTTACGAATATTGCCGCTGCCGTCAGTCACTGGCAGGCTGTATTCTTGATTAAACACTTCATCAGGCAGCTGCTTAGCAAAAGGCTTTAAAAGTACTAGTTCGTTACCTTCGGGTAAACCGCTGCTGGCTAGTTCGGAATTACTAAAATAGCTTTGGGTGCGGGTATAAGCACCGTGAAATAGTTGCTGGTTAGACCATTCAAAATCAAACATCTGAATAAGTGCCAAGCGTACTTTGGGGTCTTTAAAAACGTCACGGCGGGTATTAAAGAAATAACCTTGCATACCAGCTGAATTTTTATGGGGAATACTTTCCAGCGTTAAATCGCCGCTGCTTAAAGCGGGGCCGCTATAACCGGTAGCCCAGTTACGAGCAATGTTTTCGTGTCGAAAATCTAACCGTCCGGCTTTAAAAGCTTCCAGCGCAACCGTAGCATCACGGTAATAGTCATAAATCATCCGCTCAATATTATTGCGACCCAGATTAACCGGTAAGTTTTCGCCCCAATAGTTAGCTACTTTTTGGTAAACAATGCGGCGGCCAGAATCGACATCAGCAATTTTATACGGACCGCTACCGACTGGTTTGTCTAAAGAAGGCTGTTTAAAATCACGGTCTTGCCAGTAGTGTTTTGGCAGAATAGGAATTTGTCCGATTATCAACGGTAGTTCACGGTTCTCATGGCTGGCCAGTTCAAAGCGAATGCGCTGCGGGTTAAGTACTTTTATTTCAGTAATATCGGCATAGTAGGCACGGTAAAAAGGCCGGCCTTCTTCACGCAATAGCTTAAAGGTAAAAGCCACGTCTTCAGCAGTAACAGGTTTGCCATCGTGGAAACGCGCTTCAGGGCGAAGTTCAAACTCTATCCATCTTCCCGCTGGGTCTAGCTGCATACAGCTGGCTAATAAACCGTATTCAGTAAAGGGTTCATCGGCCGTGTGGTAGGTCAGGGAATCATAAATATGTCCCAAACCAGCCGCCGCTGTGCCTTGTACTATAAAGGGGTTAAAGCTATCGAAAGTGCCTTGCGCGGCTTGGCTTAGGCTGCCGCCTTTTGGCGCTTGCGGATTAACGTAATCTAAGTGAGTAAAGTCAGCTAGGTATTTGGCTTCACCATGCAAGGTTAAAGCATGGCCACAAGCAGGCTGGCTGCTTGGGGGTGAAGCCGCTAATAAAGGACTGGCAGGCAATAGGCCGGAGAGTAACGCTAGGCAGATCAGCTTGCTAAAAGGCTTGGGCAAGGTGATTTTCCCTGACAAGTTCACCGACATAAGGTTATTCCTTAAAAGTTAATTACGGGTAACATCAACGTGTAAAGTTAAGCTTTGCCCCGGCTGTAAATAACGGCTGGGGTTAATGCTATTCCAGCGGCTAATATCGCCTACACTGACTTTAAAACGGGTGGCGATGGTGGCAAGGTTATCACCATTACGAACCGTGTAGTTAACCTTGCGTATCACGCTGCGGTTACTGCTGCTGGCAAGGGTTTTGGCATTACTTGAACGTGACCAGATAACAAGGTTTTGTCCGGCCATTAAAGGATCGCCCGGTGCCATGCTATTCCAGCTAGCCAATTCACGGACTGAAACCCCATGCCGCCGTGATAAACTCCAAAAGCTGTCACCGGCACGCACTTTGTGTTCAACCTTTTGCCCTTGACGTGCCACGTTTTGGTGGCGCTGCTGGCGCTGGTCTTCGCTTAAGGCGTATTGGTTTGCATCTTGGCTGGGAATAGGAATTAACAATTCATGGCCAGCACGAATAATATCCCCACGCAGCTGGTTGGCATCACGAATCATACTGGGTGTGGTATTAAAGCGCCGTGAAATGGTTAATAAGCTATCGCCTGCACTCACCCGATAACGCTGCCAACTCATGCGTTGCTTGGGTGGTAATTTTTTAAGGTTTTCAGCAAACAGTTCTGCATTTTCAACCGGTACTAACAAGCGGTGTGGCCCATCGGGGCTGGTTGCCCACTGGCTAAAGCCTGGGTTAAGCAGGTAAAGCTCATTCATGCTGATATTAGCCAGCTGAGCGGCCATGGCTAAATCGACCTGCCCTTGGGTATCAACGGCTGCAAAATAAGGGCGGTTGGCAATGGGGGTTAGGTTCATGCCGTGTTCTTCAGGGTTGGCAATAAGCCGTGCTAAAGCAATCATTTTAGGCACATAGGCACGGGTTTCAGCATGCAGCTTTAATTCCCAAAACGTGCCCTTGCCACCGGCATTGCGGTTATTTCGCAAAGCACGGTTCACATTGCCGCCACCGGTATTATAAGAAGCAAGTGCCAAATGCCAGTCGTCAAAGCGGTTATTTAGCTGGGTTAAATAAGTCAGTGCTGCATCGGTTGATGCCACTAGGTCGCGGCGACCGTCATACCACCAGTTGTTTTCTAAACCAAAATGGCGTGCAGTGCCCG